>NZ_QEQT01000082.1:0-275569 GCF_003311655.1 Prauserella sp. PE36
GCAGCCCACGTAGCAGACGTTGGAGAAGTTGATGTTGCGGTTGACCACGTAGGTGATGTCGTCGCCCACCACGTCGGCGCGGAGTTCGTCGGCCAGCCGGGTCAGGGTGTCCAGCGCCGGGCCCTCGGCGGTGAGCAGCGCCATCGCCGCGGCGGTGTGGGCCGGCTCCAGCAGCGCCCCCGGGTAGTCCGCGGCCAGCCGCAGCCCCGCGCGCACGTCGGTGTCCAGCCGCTGCGGCGCGGGGTCTGACCGGCGCGTCGGCGGCAGGGTGTGCGTGGGCGCGCCGGGCACCTGTTCGCGCAGGAGGTCCCAGTCGCCGTAGACGCTGTCGAAGTCGCCGCGCCGGTCGGCGGTGCGGCCCTCGGTGTCGATCGCGGTGTGCAGGTCGGCGCGGCCGACGGTGGCCAGGCCGCCGTCGGGCTCCTGCCAGTCGCGGCCCCGCACCACGGCGCCGGGCTCGGCGAGCCCGTCGGCGGTGGCCAGCGCGGTGACGTGCGGGTGCAGCCGGACGTCGATCCACTTCTCCGCGCCGCGCACGTACTTCGGGTAGACGGTCAGCCTCTCGCGCAGCGTGAACCCGGCCTGCCGCGTCCACCCGGCCAGCTCGTCGATCCGCGGCCACGGGCGCTCGGGGTTGACATGATCCGGGGTCACCGGGGACACCCCGCCCCAGTCGTCGATGCCCGCGCGCAGCACCAGCGCGTGCTGGTCACCGACCAGGTTCGGCGGCGCCTGCACGCTCACCCCCGGCGGCATCAGCAGCCGGGCCACGGCGATCGTGGCGGCCAGCCCCTCCAGGTCGGCGTCCGGCGCCGAACGCATGGCCGTGTCCGGCTTGGCGCGGAAGTTCTGGACGATGATCTCCTGGATGTTGCGGTACTGCCGCGCGCACCGGCGCAGGGCGTGCAGCGACTCGGCCCGCTCGGTGAGCGTCTCCCCGATACCCACCAGGATGCCCGTGGTGAACGGCACCCCCACCCGACCGGCGTCATCCAGCACCCGCAGCCGCACCGCCGGCTCCTTGTCCGGGCTGCCGTAGTGCGGCATGCCCTTCTCCGACCACAACCGCCGCGCCGTGGTCTCCAGCATCATCCCCATGCTCGGCGCGACGGGCTTGAGCCGCTGCAACTCCTCCCAGCTCAGCACCCCCGGATTGAGATGCGGCAGCAAACCGGTCTCCTCCAGCACCGCGATCGCGCACGCCCGCACGTAGTCCACAGTGGAGCCATAACCACGCTCGTCCAGCCACTGCCGCGCCTGCGGCCACCGATCCTCCGGCCGATCACCCAGCGTGAACAACGCCTCCTTACAGCCCGCCGCCGCCCCCGCACGCGCGATCTCCAGCACCTCCTCCCGCTCCAGATACAACGAATGCACCTTGCCCGGAACGGTCACGAACGTGCAGTAATGACACCGATCCCGGCACAACCGGGTCAACGGAACGAAAACCTTGCGACTGTAAGTCACCACCCCCACCCGGCCCTGATCGGCCAGATGCGCCGCACGCACCCGGCCCGCCGCGGCCAACAACCCCTCCAGATCCTCCCCCCGAGCATGCAACAACACCGCCGACTCGGTCACATCAAGAGCAACACCATCCACGGCACGCTTGAGCGCGCGACGCAGCGCGGAGGCTGACGGTTTCGGGCTCGGGCACGGGCTGCCCTGCGGTGCGGTGCGCACGAAGTGGACCTTTCGCGTCGTCAAGAGGGTGGGTGTGCCGTGCTCATCGTGGGGTGGCGGGCGTTCGCTGCCGCAGTCGGCTGGTGTGCACGCCCAGGCCGTACGCCGCGGCCGACTCGAGCCCGGCGGGAGTGTCGACGTCGAGGCTGAGCGTCGGGTACTCGCCGGCCAGCCGCACCGCGCCAGCCTTCTCGTGCAGCCCTGCTGAACCCCATCCAAAGGAGGGGTTCAGCAGGACGGGGTCCGCTGCGGCGAGGAGGGTCGTCCCGGTTCCGGACGTGTCGGTGACGAAAGCTTGTCCGCCGGTGTCTACGGCGATGCGAAGTGCGTCGTCGAGCTCCGCTGATCGCAATGCGGGCAGATCGCCCACGAGTGCGGCGCACGGATCGGCGCCGAACAGGCGTCGAAGATGGTCCCGGCCGACGCGAATCGCTGTGTTGAGACCCGGAAGGGGACCTTGAGCGCAGAAGTGACAGCCGAACCGGCGGAGCGCGCGCCGTATCTCCCTGTCGTCGGTGACGACGACGATCTCGCCGACGCTCGCGCATCCCCTGATGGCGGCCACCGTGTCGAGCGCGAAGGCCCGCGCGTAGGTCCTCGCGTCGAGTCCACCTCGGCGCAACCGGCTTTTCGCGCTGTTCAGCTCCTTAAGCGGTACGACCACGTTCCACATGCCGTCACCTCGATGGTGCTGCATCGGCGGCTTTCCCGAGAGTGCGCTGTTTCCAGGCGCCGTAGGCCGCTCCGGCGACGAGCAGAAGCGGCAGGAAGTTGATCCATGGGTCTTCGGTTCCCGTAACGCTGCTGAAATTGAGAATGATCAGTACCTCGCAGCCTGCCAGTGCCAAGCCGGCTATCGCTGGTGCGATCCGGGTCGCCCACAACGAGCCGTTCAGTCGTCCCCTGGCAGCGGCGACGATCACGCTGACGCAGACCGCTGTCATCAGCAGCACGATGCCGAGAGAGTTGTGCCCGGCGACCGCGGGCAGAAGCCCCGCGAACACCGACGTGCCGGTCAGTGCGAACGGCGCGAGGACCAACATGGTCAATGCGATCTGCGTGCAGATGCTCACGCGAGGCAGGTTTCTCGGTCCGTAGGCCCGAGACAGGGAATCCGGAAGCAGGGAAGAGCGGCCGAGCGAGAACAGGTACCGTGTCGCGACGGCGTGCATGGAAATCGCCGCACCGACGAGACTCGCCGTGACAACGAAGTAGAGAACCGGACCTGACCAGTCTCCGAGGTAGGTCACGAATACCGTGCCGAGGAGCGTGTCGGGGTTGGCGCGAGCGGCAGCCCCGACATCGTCGACCGCGGCTGTGACGGCCCAGGTGCCCGCGGCGTAGGCGAACGTGAGGGCGAAGAGCACGAGGTAGGTCGCTCGGGACACCATCTGCCGTGGCTTCTTCCCTTCCTCCCCGTACGCCGCCGCTGACTCGAAGCCGGTGAAGATCAGGACCAGAAGGGCAATGGAGAGATAGACCCCGTCGTTCGAGAGGGCCGCGGGTGACAGAACGTCGAACGAGAACCCGCCAGGATTCTGCACGAGAACCGCCACCACCAGTACGGCGAAGAGAGCGAACTGCGCGGTGCAGATGATACTGGTGAATCGGGCCAGGCTGGCGATCCCGCGAAGGGAGAGCGCCGCGACCAACATCAGGATGAGCAGAGTGTAGATCCACCACGGCAGGTCGATGCCTGCGTATGTCGCAAGGCCGATCCCGAGGAAGTGCCCGCCGAGGGCGGCGAATGCGGCGGCGGCGACGTTGTACAGGATGGTGGCGATAATGGCACCACTCGCCCCGATCGTACGACCGAGTCCGTGCGCGATATAGGCATACAACGCTCCCGCATTGACCACGGTTCGGCTGAGCGCGGTGTACGCGGTGGCGAAGAGCGTCAACACCACGGCGATGAGAACGATCACGAGTACGGTGCTCTGGCCGACGCCAAAGCCGAGGCTCAGCGCGATATTGGAGCTGAGGCTGGTGAGCGGCGCTGCGCCCGCCAGCACCATGATCGCCACACCCGTCGCGCCGATCGCGCCGCGTTCAAGCGAAGCGGTTTTCTCTGCGGACGAGGGCGGATCGAGCTTCTCGCTCGTCGGGGGATCGGGTCGCATGTGCTCGCCTCCGTTGGCTTGAAACACGCTGGGTTCAGCACCGGAATTCCCGCCACGCACCGGACCCGGGCCCGGGTCACATCTTCGAGAAGGGCGAGAATCCGACCTTGATTCCGTGCTGGTGCGACTGCATTGGCCCGGCCCGGGGTCCGTCTGTCAACCTGTCCATGCGATGCCGGCGCGGTTGTGAACATATGGCCTGCGAGACTGATCGCGCATCGACCGATTCGCCAAACCGCGAGGACCCGCTTTTGTGCACCGAGCACACGCGGTGGCTCCCGGCCGGGATGATCCATCGACCACTCCTGATCGTCCGGCACCGGACAGGTCAGGGCAGCCGAGGCGAAGAAGGACGCTCCACCGAGCGCGGGGCCTCACTCGGGCACCGGCGCTCCAAGGTGGACTATCGCCGCGTGCGCACCCGCCCGCGGTCCCTGGCGCCCGCGGTTTTCTTCCTCGACACGCCTTCAGCCTTCAGCTGTGAGCGCATGCCCTCGAGCAGGAGCTCCAGTCCGAAGGCGAATCGCCCGTCGAAGTCGAGCAGGCGCTCAGCCGGGCTGGCCTGGAGATGCGGATGTTCATCAGCGCGGAGGACCTCCGCGAGGGTACCTACCTCACCACCGGAGGCCCCCTGCTGTTCGAGAGCCTCGCCCAGTACGAAGCAGAAGACCGAACTCGTGGCCCACAGTGCGCGTTCGCGAGCGAAACCGGCGTCCTGCATACAACCGACGAGGGTGTCGATGTACGTCAGGTTGTTTCGCTTTGCGGCGTAGTTGCCTCCGACGATGCGAGCACCGTCGCGCTGCGAGAGCAAGGCCGCCCGAAGTCCTGCGGCGAGGCTTCTGACCCTGCTCATCCAATCGGAGTTGTCAGTGTGGGCATTCGACAAGGCCCTTCCGAGGATCGCCTCGGCCATCTCATCGATGAGTGCGTCCTTGTTGTCGAAAAGCCGATAGATCGTCGGAAGGTGCGCGCCGAGGCTGGTGGCCAGTCGGCGCATCGTGAGTGACTCCAGGCCGCCAGCGTCGACGAGCTCCAGGGCCTCCTGCACGACCTGGTCCGCACGAATCGCGGCCACCCCGTCTCGCGCGCGGCGCGTTGCCTCCGTTGACACGTTAACGATGTTATCACTACACTTCCCGGCCTATCCAGTAACACTGTTAACGAAGCGAGCCTCTAATGACGCAGCTCAGCGAACTGACAGCTGGAACACCCAAGCGGCAATCGTCGGCCTCCTCCCCGCTGGAAGTTGTGGCTTCCCAGCTCCGGTGGGAGGCGGAAGGCGTGGTCTCACTGCAGCTCCGGTCGCGAACGGGGGAGCGGCTTCCCCGGTGGGAACCGGGAGCGCACGTCGATCTCATTCTGCCGACGGGGATCGAGCGGCAGTATTCCTTGTGCGGCCCAGTCGATGACCCATCCTGCTATCAGCTGGGTGTCCGGCGAGAACGAACCAGTCGCGGTGGATCGGAGTACGTGCACGCTTTCCTGCGCCCAGGTCAGCCGCTACTGCTCAAAGGGCCACGGAGCAACTTCGGCTTCCGGCGAGCCGGGTCGTATCTGTTCATCGCCGGCGGTATCGGGATCACGCCTATTCTGCCCATGGTGCGTCAAGCCCAGTCCTGGGGCGCGGATTGGCAACTGCTGTACGGCGGTCATACCGCGGACTCGATGCCCTTCCTGGAAGAACTTCGTGAGTACGGTCCACGTGTGCGCGTCTTTCCTGCGGACACGGTGGGTCGCATTCCACTGACCGAGGTTGTCGCGCAGGTCCGGCCGGAGCTGGAGATCTTCGCCTGCGGCCCCGAGTCGCTGATCTCCGCTCTGAACGAGGCCACCGCGCATTGGCCCGCGGGCTCCGTGCACGTCGAACGCTTCAAGTCACGTCCGCGCGTGCGCTCGGAGGACACGCCCTTCGAGGTGGTGTGTGCGGCCTCGGGCAGGACTGTCGAGGTGCCGGCCGGCCGGAGCATCCTCAATGCTCTGGAGGAGGCGGGAATCCGGTCGGCGGCCTCGTGCCGATCCGGGCTCTGTGGCTCCTGCGATACCGCCGTGCTCGACGGCGTGCCCGATCATCGCGACGAGATTCTTTCCGAGAGCGATCGCGCCGCCGGTGATCGGATGTTCATCTGTGTGTCCCGTGCACGGACACCGCGGCTCGTGCTCGACCTCTAGTGCCCCCCGCCGGAAGTTCGCCAGGACGAACTGGCGCCTTGCCAGCGGAAACCTGGATCCACCGACTCAAGCAACAGACTTCCGGCGGAGGACACTGGATGCTCTTGTCCATTTTGCTCTCGCCAATCGGAGCAGTGCGAGGAGAACAGAGATGAAGACAGTCCACATCCCTCAGGGCCCGCCGAGTCCGGCCCGTACCGCGGCTGACTCGTATTCGCCGATCACCATGGAGCGAGTCCGCGAGGTGATCGGGTATCCGGAGCGGTTCATCGCGGAAAAGAAGGAACCGAAGCTGGGTGAGTTCACGGCTCGGTTCATCGCCCACAGCCCGTTCTTCTGCATGGCCACTGTGGGAGCCGACGGGTGGCTCGATGCGAGCCCGAAGGGGGATCCTCCCGGCTCGGTCAGGATTCTGGACGAGTGGACGCTCGCGATACCTGATCGGCCCGGAAACAAGCTTGCCGAGACCTTCGAGAACATCACCCACAATCCAGCGGTCGGCCTCGTGTTCTTCGTTCCGGGTCTCCGAGAGGTGATCCGGGTGAACGGTGACGCGTTCATCACCGATGACCCGGACCTGCTCGACATGCTCGGCGCGGACGGGAAACCAGCTGTGCTGGCGACGGTCGTCCGCATTCGCGAGGTGTTCGGCCAATGCGGCAAGGCGGTCATCCGGTCGAAGCTCTGGGAAGGTGACCAGCGGGGACTGGCCGACGCGGTGACGTTGGGCGGGGACTTCTACACCCTGACCATCGCAGAGAACGCCCGGAAGATGGCGGAGAACCTCGGCGACCTCGTCGCCGGCGGCCTTTACGACGTCATCGACGAGCACTACAAGCATCACCTGTACTAGTGCTCCTCGCGACTGGGTGAGCGCTCAGCCCCGCCTCACCCAGGAGCCAAGGACCATCAAGGTCTTCGTGCCGGTGACGGTCCCTGTGCGGCGCAAGGTGTCGATCACCTCCTGCAGGTGCGCGATGTCGCGCACACGGACCTGGATCAGGGCGTCAGGATCACCGGCGATGGTGTGAATGGCTTGCACCTCGGGCATCTTCGCCGTGGTCGCGACGATCTCGGTGACCTTGGTCGTGCCGACATAGCGCACCTCGGTGAACGCCTCCACGCCCATGCCGAGCTTGGCGTGGTCGATCTGCACCGTGAAGCCCGTGATGACGCCGTTCTCGCGGAGCCGGTCGACGCGCCGCTTGACGGCGGCGACCGACAGCCCCAGCATCGGCGCCATCTCGGAGTAGCTCCGGCGCCCGTCCTCCTGCAGCAGCTTCAGTAGCTGCCGGTCGGCGTCGTCCACCTCGACCATCGCGTCGCTCATCTTGCCGCCAGCCATGCAAAGAGTCTCGGCGATAAGTCGCTTCTGGTCAATTTCTTTGCGTCCTGTGCCTGATCAATGGCTGATTGCTTGTGTCACGCGGCTCCTCCGGGTGTGATCGGTCGACCACCACCACGGCGTGAGGACGGAGCCCGAAGTGAGCACTGCGCGCACTGATGTGAGCCTCGACGACAAGTACGTCGCCGACGACGGCCGGGTCCTGCTCTCCGGGGTCCAGGCCCTGATCCGGCTGACACTCGAACAACGACGGCTCGACGAGGCGCGTGGCCTGAACACTCGTGTGTTCGTTTCCGGATACCAGGGGTCACCTCTGGGCGGAGTAGACCTGGAAATGGGACGCGCGAAGCGGTTCCTGGAGCCGGCCGGTGTCGTGTTCCGTCCAGGGGTCAACGAGGAACTCGCCGCGACCGCCGTTGCCGGAACCCAGCTTCTCGGGCAGCTGCCCGGTCGGCGGCATGACGGCGTCACCGGTTTCTGGTACGGCAAGAACCCGGGCCTCGACCGCGCGGCTGATGCCATCCGGCATGGCAACGTCGCCGGCACGGCCGCGTTCGGTGGTGCGGTGGCGTGGATCGGCGACGACCCGGCGAGCAAGTCCTCGACCGTGCCGAGCTCGTGCGAGCCGATGGCGCAGAGCCTTTCCATGCCTCTGCTGGCGCCGGGTACGGTCCCGGAGATCATCGAGCTGGGCCTGCATGCCGTCGCGATGTCGCGTGCGACCGGCCTGTGGAGCGGACTGAAGATCGTCGCCGATGTCGCCGACGCGTCCGCCACCATCAGCGCCGACGCACTGCGGCACGGAATTCCTCACCCGCCGCAAGCCGACCGGGGTGCCCCACCGACGCTGGTGGGCCCCGCATCGTTGGACGCGGAGCACGACATGCTCACCCGCCGGCTCGACCTCGCCCGGGCGTACGCCAGGGAAACGGGGCTCAACCAGGTCACGTTCTCCGCGCGGCGAGCCCGCCTTGGGATTCTGGCCTCGGGCACGGGATACGCCGTCGTCCAGCGTGCCCTCGACGACCTGGGGCTGGGCGAGGCCGAGCTGGAGGCGCTCGGTGTGCGGCTGATCCGGCTGGCGATGCCGTTCCCGGTCGACGCCGGCGCGCTGGCCGAGCTGACCTCCGGGCTGGAGGAGGTGCTGGTCGTCGAGGACAAGACGCCGTTCCTGGAAGGTCATCTCAAGGACGCGTTGTACCGGCGGCCGGACGCGCCGCGCGTCGTCGGGCGCCGTGACGAGCGTGACCGGCCCCTGCTGTCCGCGCGGGGAACCCTCGGCGCCGAGGACGTGGCACGGGCCTTGAGCACGCGCATCACCACCGTCGCGGGACCGGACGGGCTCCCCCCGAGTGCACAGTCCCGCCTGGCCGCGATGCGCCGGCGACGCGCGCGCATCGCGCTGCCGACCGTCTCGACGGCGCGCACGCCCTACTTCTGTTCGGGCTGCCCGCACAACACGTCCACGCGCACCGACGATGACACGCTGGTCGGCGTCGGCATCGGCTGCCACACGATGATCGCCCTCGACCAGAGTGGACGTGGCCACCAGATCGGGTTGACCCAGATGGGCGGTGAGGGCGCGCAGTGGATCGGGCTGGCGCCGTTCACCGACGACCGGCATTTCGTGCAGAATCTCGGTGACGGCACGTTCCACCACTCGGGTTCCCTGGCGATCCGCGCGGCGGTCGCGGCCGGAGTCACGATCACCTACAAGCTGCTCTACAACGATGCCGTCGCGATGACCGGCGGCCAGCGCGCCGAGGGCAGGCTCGCCGTTCCCGAGCTCACCCGGTTGCTGGCCGCGGAGGGGGTACGCCGCGTAGTGGTGACGACAGACGACCCCGCCCGCTACCGCGGCGTCCGGCTCGACCCCATCGCTACCGTCCGCCACCGCGACGACTTCGCCGCCGCCGAACGTGAGCTCGCCGACGTCGACGGTGTCACCGTGCTGATCCACGACGACCGGTGCGCGGCGGAGGAACGGCGGCTGCGCAAACGCGGCCAGCTGCCCACGCCCGCGGAGAAGGTGGTGATCAACGAACGGGTCTGCGAGGGCTGCGGTGACTGCGGCGACGTGTCGACCTGCCTGTCGGTCCAGCCCGTCGAGACCGAGTTCGGCCGCAAGACCCGCATTCATCAAGCCTCGTGCAACTCCGACTTCTCCTGCCTGAAAGGCGACTGCCCCTCGTTCCTGCTCGTCGAGCCCCGGAGTCCCGTGTCGCGCGCGGTGCCCGAGCTGCCGATACGTCTCGTCGAGCCCGAGCAGCGGTTCGGCGGGGAAGGCGTGCTGATTCGCATGCCCGGAATCGGCGGCACCGGTGTGGTGACGGTGTCCCAGATCCTGCAGATGGCGGCCCACCTCGACGGCCAGTTCGCCGCCGGGCTCGACCAGACCGGCCTGGCGCAGAAGGGCGGACCGGTGGTGTCGGACGTGCGGATCGCCAAGGAACCCATTCGCGGGTCCGTTCGCGCGGCCCGCGGCACGGTCGACGTCCTGCTGGGACTGGACCTGCTCGGCGTCGCCGACGAGAGCAACCTCGCCACCGCGTGCCCGGACCGCACGATCGCGGTGGTGAGCACGTCGCTGGTGCCGACGGCGGCGATGGTCACCAACCGGGTGGCGCTGCCCGGCTCACCGGACGACGCCGTGCAGCGCATCGCCGAAGCGACCCGTCACGAGCGGAACCTTTACCTGGACGCACAGCGGCTGGCGGAACTCCTGTTCGGAGACCACATGCCCACGAACATGTTGCTCATCGGCGCCGCCTATCAGCACGGGTGCATCCCGATCGCCGCCGAGGCGATCGAGCAGGCCATCCGCCTCAACGGCGCCGGGGTGGAGAAAGCGCTCGCGGCCTTCCGCTGGGGCCGGGCCGCAGTCCTCGACGCCGAGGCGGTGGCCGCCGCCCTCACGCCGTCAGCGCGGGCGACCGTCGAGGTCGACGCCGCCTCGAAGGCGATCGTCGAGCACACGACGGCGGCACGCGGCGAGCTGGCGGACGCCCTCGCGAGCCGGGTCGCCGACCTGACCGGTTATCAGGACCGTGCCCTCGCCCGCCGCTATGCCGACGAGGTGGACCGGGTCCTGAAGCAGGCGACGCGGGTGGCCGGACCACAGGCCGGAGAGCGGATCGGCCTGGCCTACGCGCGGGGCCTGCACAAGTTGCTGGCGTACAAGGACGAGTACGAGGTCGCCCGGCTGCATCTCGACGGCGTGGAGAAAGCGCGCCGCGATGCCGAGTTCGGTCCCGACGCCAAGGTCTCGGTGCTCCTGCACCCGCCGGTTCTGCGCGCACTCGGCGTCAACCGCAAGATCCGTCTCACCCGCACGTCCGGCCCCGCGTTCCGCGCGCTGCGCGCCGGTCGCAGGCTTCGCGGCACGCGGCTGGACCCGTTCGGCTACGCCCGTGTCCGCCGGGTGGAGCGCCGCCTGATCGAGGAGTACCGGCAGCTGATGGGCCAGGCACTGTCCTATCTCGACGAACACAACATCGACCTCGTCGTCGAACTCGCGGAGCTGCCCGATGTCGTCCGCGGCTACGAGGAGATCAAGCTGCGCAACGTCGCCGTGTTCCGTGAACGCGCGGCGGCCCTGCTGAGCCGGATCGCGGCCGGCACACCCGCCGGAACCGAACGGGAACAGCCCTGAGAGCACCCACGGAGACCTTCATGACAGCCACGACATCCCACGAAGGCATGTCGATCACGTCGATCGAGTCCGCCAGCCACGAGGAGATCCGCTACTGCCACGACCAGCGGACGGGGCTGCGCGCCATCGTCGCCATCCACGACACCACGCTCGGCCCGGCACTGGGCGGGACCCGGTTCCGGTCCTATCCCGACGTAGAGAGCGCACTGGAGGACGCTCGCAGGCTCAGCGAGGGGATGACGTACAAGGCGGCGGTGGCAGGCCTCGACCTTGGCGGCGGCAAGGCGGTCATCATCGGCGATCCAGCGACCGTCAAGACCCCTCGGCTGCTCGAGGCCTACGGCCGGTTCGTCGACTCCCTCGGCGGCCGCTACATCACGGCGTGTGATGTCGGGACGACGTCGCAGGACATGGACGTGATCAGCGGGACCACCCGGCATGTCGTCGCCCGCACCGAGACGGCGGGCGGGCTGGGGGACAGCGGATACTCCACCGCGTACGGCGTTTTCGCGAGCCTGCGCGCGGCCGTCGCGTACTCGACGGGACAAGACGATCTCGGCGGCGTCCGCGTCGGTGTCGAGGGAGCGGGCAAGGTCGGTTCACACCTGATCGGCCTCCTGCTCGACGACGGTGCCTCCGTGCTGTTCAGCGAACCGAACGGCGTGGTACGGACGCGGCTGCTCGAGAGGCACCCCGGGATCACGCACACCGAGTCCGTGCTCGACGCGGACGTCGACGTGTACGCGCCGTGCGCGCTCGGAGCCACGCTGTCGCCCAGCTCTGCCGAGGCCATCACCGCACGGATCGTCTGCGGCGCCGCGAACAACCAGCTCGCCGACCCCGGCGTCGTGTTCCGGTTGGCCGCTCGCGGCATCGTCTGGGTTCCCGACTACGTGGCGAATGCCGGAGGCCTTGTCCAGGTTGCCGTCGAGCGCGCCGGCGGCACGCTCGGCCAGGCCCGGACGCGTATCGGGAAGCTGACCGGGTTCGTGGACGAGATCCTCCGGACGGCGGCCGCGGACGCCGTCACGCCCGGCCAGGCCGCGCTCCGGATCGCCGAGCGACGCTTGCGCAAGGCGGCGTAGCGGCCCGCGACCTCAGCGCCGCGCTCGCCCTGTTCGGCACCGACGTCGGCTCGGTGCCACGACGGCGGCCGTCGGTCCATCGAACTCCCCATTCTCACCGGAGCCTTCCCACGCGGTCGTCCCGGCGTCGCGGCGTGCCGGACGGCGCCGACCGGTGTTCCGCGCCGCATCTCGTGCCGGATCTGCCACGCGTGCACCGTGCACAGTGGTCTGTTCGCGGGTTCGTCGTCGTGGCCGAAGCGAAGGAACGGGGCTGGTTCCTAACGTTGGGGCAGGCCCGACGAGAGGACCCGGCAGGCCGCCCACACGACAGGAGTCTTTCTCATGACCTACCCCCTCCGCAGCCGGCTGGGAGTGTTGCTAGGCAGCACCACCCCGCCAGAACAGATCGGCAAGCTCGCCGCGGACGCGGAGTCCGCCGGGTACGGCGAGTTGTGGCTCCCGGAGGACTACTTCTTCCTTGGCGGGGTCGCCGGCGCCGCGATCGCTCTCGGCGCCACGACGCGGATTCCGGTGGGTATCGGAGTCGTCTCCTCGGTGGTCCGGCATCCGGCCCTGCTCGCCATGGAGATCGGGACGCTTGCGCGCGCCTACCCCGGCAGGCTGATCCCCGGCATCGGACACGGTGTTCCCGGGTGGACGGCGCAGATGGGGCTGACCCAGAAGTCCCCGATGAGCGCCCTGCGCGAAACGCTGACCGGTGTCAGAGCGCTGCTCAAGGGGGAGACGGTGGACGAAACCGGGCGGTTCGCCACCTTCCGGCAGGTCGCGCTCACGCACCCGGTCCCCGAGCCCGTGCCGCTGTTCACGGGCGTGCTCGGGGACAAGGGCCTGGAGCTGACCGGACGCCTCGCGGACGGACTGCTGGTCAGCGCGCTCGCGCCGGTGGAGTACGTGCGTGCCGCGCGGCAGAAACTGGACGCCGCCGCCGCTGCCGCCGGGCGCACCGAACGCATCACGATCAGCGTGCTGGCCGCCGCCAACGTCACGAGGGACCCGAGCCAGGTGGCCGCCGCGAGGGACGCGCTCAGGCCGGTGCTGGCCTTCTATCTCGCCGCGACCGGCCCCACGCCGTTGTTCGGCGCCGTCGGAGCCAACGAGCAGCTCGCGGACATGCTCTCCCGCGGCGGCCCAGAGGTCGTCGCCGCTGAGATGCCGGACGAGTGGCTCGACATCTTCGGCGTCGTCGGTGACCAGGAGGCGGCGCGGTCCCGCCTCAAGGAGTACCTCGACGCCGGTGCGGACAACGTCTCCATCGCCACCGTGGTCGCCGAGGGAGCGGACGAGACCCTCGCCGCCGTCGGCGAGCTGACCAGTGAGTTCATCTACTGAAAGGGCACGACATGAGCACTGACCTCGAACAGATCCTTGCCGTTCACCGGGGCTGGTACGAGTCGAACGTCGGGCTGGTCGCCGACGCGATGTTGCCGTACTTCCCGTCCGGGGACGGCTACCACCAGTTCAACACCAACGGCCACACCTACCACGGTGTGATGGACAAGCACCGGCTGTGGGTGAACGCGCAGAAGCTGGGCGTGAACATCACCGCGATCAAGGACGTCGCCGACCCCGACGTGCAGATCTTCGGCGACGTGGCGCTGCTGACGGCCGAGGGTGTGGCGGAGATGGTGCTGCCGACCCCCGATGGCGGGCTGTCGGAGCCGGCCCAGACGCCGTTCCGGGCGACCGAGTTCTACCGGCGCGACGACGGCAACGGGAAGCCGGAGTGGCGGATCTGGCACATGCACGCCAGCGTCGCCGACAAGGTGATGCCGAAGTACGGGACCGAATGACGATGGCGCTGGAAAGCCTCAGCGTCGACGGGCAGGCGGGCCGGCTCTCGGTGTTGCGCACCACCGACGCCCGGCACGGCGATCCGCTCGTCCTCATCCATCCCATCAACTCCGCCGCAGTGGTCTGGACCGATGTCGCCGCTCGCATCGATCGGCCCGTCGTGGCCCTCGACCTTCGCGGGCACGGCGGCTCGGTGGCGGAGGGACCGTTCACCGTCGAGGAGGGGTACGTGCCGGACGTACTCGCGGTGCTCGACGGCCTCGGGCTGGACCGGGTGCATCTGGGCGGCGGTTCGCTCGGCGGCACGATCTCCGTGGCGCTGGCCGCGCTGTACCCGCAGCGGGTGCTCAGCGTGACGACGTTCGGCTCGACGCTCGGCACCGGGGTGCCCGCCGAGCAGATCGACACGATGGTCGCCGAGCTGCGGGCCAAGGGAACCGCCGGCTACTTCGCCGACCTCGTCCCGCAGGTCGTGGGCTCCGCTCACCGGGGGTCCGCTCGGGTGCGGGAGGTGATGGAGGAGGCGGTCGGAACTCGTTCGGAAGCGGTGGTCGCCGAGATCCTCCATGGAGCCTTCGGGGCCGACATCCGGCATCTCGCCGGCAAGGTCGCCGCCACCGGTATCCCCGTGGTCGCGGTGGCGGGCACCGAGGACGTCACCTGTCCACCGGAGATGTCGCGAGAGCTGGCCGAGACCACCGGCGGCACCGTGACGACGCTGGTGGGGGTCGGTCATCTGCCGATGTTGGAGGAGCCAGCCCGCGTGGTGGAGATCCTGCGAGGGAACATCGCGGCGGTCGCGGGAGCGGCCCCGTGACCTACTCGATCGTCGCTCGGGACCCCGCCACCGGGGCGCTCGGCGTCGGCACGCAGACCCACTTCTTCGGTGTCGGCGCATTGCTGCCCTGGGCGGAGGCGGGTGTCGGCGCGGTCGCCACCCAGGCCTTCGTGAACGTGGGTCACGGGCCGCATGGGCTGGAGCTGTTGCGGGCGGGGGCTTCCGCTCCCACCACTGTGGACGTTCTGGTGGAGGGAGACCCGGACTCGGCCTATCGCCAGCTCGGTGTGGTCGACGCGCGGGGCCGGGTCGGCGTCCACACGGGCGCTTCCTGTGCGCCGCATGTCGGCAGCGCCCAGGGCGAGCAGGTGACCGTGCAGGGCAACATGCTCGCCGGCCCGGAGGTGTGCCGTGCCGCGCTGGCGGCGTTCGAGTCCGCGGAGGGTGACCTCGCCGACCGGATACTGGCCGGGCTGCACGCCGCGGAGGCCCGGGGAGGTGACGTGCGCGGTTCGCAGTCGGCAGCGTTGCTGGTGGTGTCGGGCAGGCGCAGCCCGACGCCGTGGAACGAGGTGCTCGTGGATCTGCGGGTCGACGACCACGCGGACCCGCTCGCCGAGCTGTCCCGGCTGCTGCCCCGTGCGCGCGCGTTCGACGCCGTCGGCGGGGTGATGTTCGCGCGGGGCCTGGCACTCGGCCCCTTCGAGGGGGTCGGACCGGACGAGCTGGAGGACCGGCTGCGCGAGCTCGCGCACGCGGCCGAGGTCATCGGACCGGAGAACCGCGAAGCCGACTTCTGGCGCGCGGTGCTGCTGGCCCGCGCCGGGCGGTTCGAGGAGGCTGCCGCCCTTTTCGCCGAGGTCGTCGCGTTCCGGCCCGCGCTGCTGCGCTTCGCCGAGGGGCTCGCGCCGCTGGGCTTCCTCGACGACAAGGCGCTGGCGGGGCTCACCTCCGGTGCCGGGGATCGGGCATGAGCGCCTCGGCGGCCGCGGCAGCCGCGGGGGCCGTCGACGGTGGCCGGGTGACCGAGCTGGCGGCCGAGCTCATCCGGTGCGACACCCGCAATCCGCCGGGGGACGAACGGCCGGTCGTCGAGCCGCTGCGGGCGGTGCTGCGGGAGCTGGGCGCCGAGGTCGAGGTCGTGGAACCGGAGCCGGGCAGGCCGTCCGTGCTGGCCCGCATCGGTTCCGGCGATGGCCCCACTCTGCTGGTCAACGGTCATGTCGACGTGGTTCCCGTGGTCGAGTCGGAGTGGTCGGTGCCGCCGTTCGCCGGGCAGGTGCGCGATGGGCTGCTCTACGGCAGGGGAGCCTGCGACATGAAAGGGGGGATCGCCGCGGCGTTGGAGGGCGTGCGGGCCTGTCGTGACGCCGGGGTGGTTCCCCCGTCGAGCCTCGTGTTCCACCTCGTCGCCGACGAGGAGACCGGCAGCCGGGTGGGGACCGAGGCACTGGTGGCCGCGGGGCTCGTGCGTGCCGATGCCGCCGTGGTTCCCGAGCCCAGCGAGCTGCGGGTGTGTGTGGCCGAGCGGGGCTCGCTGCTCGTGGAGATCGTCGTGCGCGGGAGGGCCGCGCACGGCAGTGATCCCGCCGCCGGGCACTCCGCGGTGGCCGACGCGGCGCGGATCGTTTCCGCGTTGCACCTGGTCGACTTCGGCGCACCGGCGCATCCGCTGCTCGGCGCGCCCACCTGCAACGTCGGGACCGTTCGCGGCGGAACCGCGGCGAACATCGTGGCCTCCGAGTGCCGGCTGCGGGTGGATCGCCGGGTCCTGCCCGGCCAGACGCGCGAGGAAGCGTTGCGAACCCTGACAGAGGCGATCGACACCGCGGGCGACTTCGACTACGACATCGAGGTGCTCGCGTTCGCCGAGGGGTCGGAGCTGGACGCGGGGCACCCGTTCGTGTCCGAGGTGCGGAAGGCGGCAGGTCAGGCCCCGGTCCGCGGGTTGTACCTGGGGACGGACGCGCGGTTCCTCCGCAACCAGCTCGGCATCCCGGCCGTCGTGTACGGGCCCGGCTCGATGACCGTGGCACACGCCGCCGACGAGCACGTCTCGGTCGCCGAGCTGGCCACCGCGGCGCGCACCTTCGCCAGGTTGTACGCGACCTTCCGCGGGGGCGGTTAGGGTTCCCGGATGGAGCAGGTGGCCGAGAGCGCGATCGACGACATCGTGCGCGGGGCCGTGCATTTCGGCAGCGGGGGCGGCGGTGAACCGCACCTGGGCCGGCAGTTGCTGACGGCTGCCGTCCGCCAGTACGGGCCCGTCCCGCTCGTGCAGGCCGGATCGCTCGCCCCCGACGCTCTCGTGCTGCCCGTGGTGTCCGCGGGCGCGCCGTACGCCCTGCTGGAGAAGGCGCACGGCGTCCACGAGGCGGAGGCTCTGCGTGCGGCGGTGGAGGCCAGGGCCGGGCGGGAATGCGCCGCGGTACTTCCGGTGCAGCTCGGCAGCGCCAACGTGGCCGTCCCGCTGGCGGTCGCGGCCCGGCTCGGTCTGCCCTGCCTGGACGCCGACCTGATGCGGCGGACGCTTCCCTCGATCGACATGACGCTACTGAGATTGTCGGGGCATCCGGTGCCGCCGATCACCCTCGTCGGCTGTACCGGTGCCCTGGTGGAGTTCAGCAGCGGTGACGGCGCCGTGCTCGGCGAGCTGCTTCGGGCTGTCATGCCCGGCCTCGGGCTGGTGGCGCTGGCCAGCGCCTACGAGGTGACAGCGGGGGTCTGCGCGCGTCTGGGAGTCGACGGATCCATCAGTGACTGCGCCAGGATCGGGGCCGCGCTCGGCGCCGTCTCGCCGGGAAGCGAAGCTGGGTATGCCCCGTTCCTGCGCGCCTGCGGCGGCCGCATGCTGTGCACGGCAACGGTGGCTGAGCTCGTGCAGCATTCCACCGACGGCTGGCCGCGTGGTGTCGTCTCCCTGAACACGCCTGCAGGCTTCGCGCGGATCGACTTCCAGAACGAGAACCTGATCGTCAGCAGGTCTGGCACGGTGCTGGCGACCGTGCCGGACCTGATCTCCCTGGCGGACGCCGAGACGGGCAGCCTGTTGCAGACCACCGATCTCGCACTCGGTCAAGAGGTCCATGTCATCGCAGGCCCCGTCGACGACCGCTGGCACACGCCGGAGGGCCTGGACATGGTGGGACCGCGCGCGTTCGGCTACGCCGTCGATCCGGTTCGGTTCGACGGCACGGGCGACCTGACCGCGGCTGGTCCACGATGACGACCCCGGCGAGAACCAGGCTGCGGGTGGGTGTCGACGGAGTCCGAGCTCGCGCGGTGGCCGTCGACTCGGAAGGCCGGCTCGTCGCCGTCCACCGCGGGCGGCGAGGCGACCCGCCCGCGCGCGTGCTCGACGCGTTGTTTCGCCGCGGTCCCGGCATGGCGCCAACGGACCGGGTGGTGGCGGTCCTGCCGGACCTCACGCTCGCCGAGTCGGCCCAACGGGCACGTGTCGGCGTCTTGCGCGTCGGCGCACCCGCCGCGACCGCTGTGCCGCCGCTGGCCGGTTGGACGGCGGAGCGGGCAGCTCTCGCCGGACCGGTGGCGATGGTGCGTGGTGGACACGAGTACGACGGCCGGGTCTCGGCGCCGCTGGATGTGCCCGCGGTGGCGGAGTTCGCGCGGACGTGCGCGGGAAAGGTCGACGCGATCGCGCTCACGGGAGTCAACGCGCTGGAGAATCCCGAGCACGAGCAGCTGGCCGCTGCGGTGATCGCCGATGAACTCGGGCCGGACGTTCCCGTGATGCGCGGCGCCGAGACGGAGGCGCTCGGGCTGCTGGAGCGAGAGAACACCGCGGTACTGGACGCGGCACTGGTCAGCGCCGCCCGCGTGCGCATCGACGAGCTGAGCGCGGCGGTCCGGGTTCACGCCCCTGACGCGGCGTTGTACCTCGTCCGAGGGGATGGCACGGTCCTGCCCTCGCTCGACGCGTACCGGCACGCGACGGCATGGCGGGGGGCCGCGCTCGGCGGGCTGCTCCACGGGGCGGCGCGGCTGGCAGGAGTGCCGTCGGCGATCGTCGTCGAGGCGACTGCCGACCGGGCGGTGGTCGGGACCACACTCGGCGGCCTGCTGCAGGATTCGGGACTACAGCGGGAGATCGACGGCATCCGGACCGGCCTGCGGGCGCCCAGGCTGACCGTGATCCACAGGCGCGACGCCGGGTTCACCGGAAAGGTGCTCGCGGCCGTCGCCCGTGCGCGAGGAGGGCGGGACGAACTGCCGGTCGTGATCGTCGGCGAGCGCGCGGACGAGGTCCCCGACCCCTCGGGCATCGCGGCGATCAGACCCGGGGACGGCGATCTCGCCGCCGCGGTCGGCGCCGCGGTCGCGGAGGCGGCGGGCTCCGTCGACCGGATCTTCTGGCAGGGAACGGGTGGTGGGCAGGACTCGGTGACCCGCGCACGCATGCTGGCGTTGGACGCCGCGTTGCGCGCGGGCGCGGATCCACGGAAGCTGCGGGAGACGCCGGTGAGGGAGGCGCTGATGACGTACGTTCCGGTGCCGGCCGCGCGCCTACAGGTGACAGCCGTCGGACCGTTGCTGGAATCGGCCGACGTGGCGGCGGTGGAGCCGTGATGGCATCGCCGTCCGTCAACCTCGGGCAACTACTGGATCTCGGCCTGCTGAAGCGCTACGAGGTGCTCGGTGGTGAGGCTGGGCTGCGGCGGCCCGTCCGGGTGGTCGTCGTCGGCTCCACCATCCACGAGATCTCCGAGCTCGCCGCGGGCAGCGTCGTGGTGTTCGGCCGCGAGCAGCTCACCCTCGACGATCTGGCGATGGACATCGCGATCCGGCTGGCCGGCAGCGCGGGGCTGTCGGGCATCATCGCAGCCAGGACCCCGCGTCAGGTTCCGCTGGTCACCCGCCGCCTCGCGGACCGGTTCGCCCTGCCACTCATCGGAGTCGACGACATCGCCCCGGCCGGCGTGGTGGCCGCTTTCGATCCGTACGTCCGGGCGCCGGAGATCGCGGGACTGAGGGTGCTGGGCGACGCGGCCCGCCGGTTCCAGCGCCCGCCCGCCAACGCGAACGCGCTCACCTCCTCGCTTTCGGCGACGCTCGGAGAGCCCGTCGCGCTCATCGACGCGGAATCCCGGTTCGTGGCGGGCGATCCGGAGGTGCACGCACTGCTCGGAACGTGCCCGACCGCTGAGGAGCTGGGCGGTCCGCACCCGGTCGCCGTGACGGTCCGCGCGGGCGAAGCGGACGTGCTGCTGCAACCGGTGCAGGTCGACCCCGCGGGGCTCGCGGTCTACTGGATCGCGGTGCGCCTGCCCGGTTCTGCGGCGGGGGTGCTGCTCGAACCGATCCGGCGGGCGGTGGCGATCGCGGCACTGTCCTTCGCCGTTCATGTGGCGGGGGACGCCGTGAGGGTGGAAAGGGAGCACCGGCGGCGGTCACTGTTGCTCAACGAGATCCTCGAACAACCCGACGACCCTGGCCGCCGCACGGTCGAGCGGGCCACCGCCCTTGGCTGGCGCCTTGCCGGCTGGCACACCGCCGTGCAGGTGCAGGTCTCCCACGCTCCCTCCGCGGTCCGGCTCTCGGCGCTCGGAGCCGAGCTGGAGGAACAACTTGCCGAGCGCGGCGTGACCGTGACCCTCGTGGAACGCGCCGAGGGGTGGGTGTTCTGGTCCACGGCCGAGGCGGAGGCCGACGCCGCGGACCCGGGACCGTTGACCAAGCGAGTCAACACGGCGCTCGCCGCGGTGGAGGCCGAGCATCCAGGGCTGCGGCTGTGCGCCGGGGTCGGCGGTGCCCACGCGGGTACGGCGGGTATCGGCCGGTCCGCCGACCAGGCGCGGCAGGCTGTGCTGCTCGCTCGCACGACCCGCCGCCCCGCCGCCGTCGAGCACATCGACGCCGTCAGCGCCAGGAGGCTGCTCGCGGGCTGGTACGGCTCGGCCCCGTTGCGCGGCGCCGCGGCCGACCTGCTCGCTCCGCTCCAGGAGGCCGATCCGTCCGGGGAGCTCGTGCGGACTCTGCGGTGCTACCTGGACTGCCAGTCCTCGGCCAAAGCCGCGGGGGACCTGCTCGGGGTCCATCGCAACACCGTGATGCAGCGCATGGACCGCGTCACCCAGCTGCTGCCCGCGGACCTCGACGACCCCGACGACCGGCTTGCCGTGCACCTGGCGGCGCGTGCCGTCGACGTCCAATGGGAGGACCCGGCCTGACGAGGCGCACAGCGCGCGCGGCTCGCTTTCGGCCACCGAGCACGATGACCCGGCCCCAGCCGGCCGGTTGACTCGCGGATATGAACACGACAGACGGCGCCAACGCGCACATCACGGTGGGCTACAAGGCATCGGCGGAGCAGTTCGGCCCGCGCGAGCTGGTCGAGCTGGCCGTGCTGGCCGAACAACGAGGGTTCGACTCGGTCATGGTCAGCGACCATTACCAGCCGTGGCGGCACCGGGGCGGGCACGCGCCGTTCTCGATGGCCTGGCTCGCCGCGGTGGGGGAGCGCACACAGCGGGTCCGGCTGGGCACCAGCGTGCTGACCGCGACGTTCCGCTACAACCCCGCCGTGGTGGCTCAGGCCTTCGGCACACTCGGCGCCCTGTATCCGGGGCGAGTCGTGCTGGGCCTCGGCACGGGCGAGGCGCTCAACGAGGTCGCGGTCGCCAGGCTCGAGTGGCCGGAGTTTCGGGAACGGTTCGCGCGGCTGCGCGAGGCCGTCGAGCTGATCCGTCGGTTGTGGACGGAGGAACGGGTGACCTTCGAAGGGGACTACTACCGCACCGAGAACGCGACGGTCTACGACCGGCCGCCACTGCCCGTCCCGATCTACGTGGCGGCGGGTGGACCGCTCGTGGCGAAGTACGCGGGGAGGGTGGCTGACGGCTTCATCTGCACCAGCGGCAAGGGCATGGACCTCTACACGGAGAAGCTGCAGCCCGCGGTGGACTCCGGTGCCGGGCAGGCCGGCCGCAAGCCCGGTGACGTGGTGCGCTCGATCGAGATCAAGCTGTCCTATGACACCGATCCGCGGGCCGCCACCGAGAACACGAGGTTCTGGGCCCCGCTGTCGTTGACCCCCGAACAGAAGCACGGTATCTCCGACCCCGTCGACATGGAGAACGTTGCCGACGAGCTGCCGATCGAGCAGGTTGCCGGCCGGTGGATCGTCTCCACCGATCCGGAGGAGGTCGTCGAGCGGGTTCGTCCTTATGTGAACGCCGGTTTCACCGACCTGGTGCTGCATGCCCCCGGCGGTGACCAGGCCCGGTTCCTGGAACTGGCCGGGAAGGACCTGCTGCCCCGGCTGCGAGCCCTCGGCTGAACCACGACCGGTGTCGTCGCGAGCTGTTACGGCACCGTTCACCCGTTGCTCAGCGCACGGTCGAGACATCGTCACGGTGCTCTGCGCCCACTGACGTCGTCGGATGCGGTACCTACCCTTGCTCCATCGCGGTTTCCGGTCCTGCCGCAGGGAAGGTGAGGTGGCTCGATGACGGTCGTGGACAACGTGGCGAGCGAACCGGCTGTCGCCGAGGGCCCTCCGCCGTATCTGGCCGGTGCGAAGGGGTCGGTGCGGCTGAGGCAGCTCATCGGGGCCCGCCGTGGCTGGCTCATGGTGGTGGCCCCGGCCACGGGAATCGATCGGCCGCTGGCCGGGGTCACGATCTGGGACCCGGCCAGGGCGCCGGGCCGGCATCAGCTGCTGCTGGTGGTCTCGTCCCACCCGACCGGCGACGAGCTCGCCGAGGTTCTGGCGGAGGCGAGCGCGGCTGAGTCCGCCGCGGTCGTGGTGCGGAGCGGCTGCCTTCCGCGAGAGTTCGACGTCGAACTGGCGGCGGGCCGGGCGGGGGCGCCGGTGCTGGCGGTCGCCGATGGGGTCAGCTGGGAGGAGATCGGGGCGCTTGCCCGTTCCCTCGTGTCCGCCGCCGGGTTCGGCGTGCGGGGCGCGACACCCACCGCCAGCGGACTCTACGAGCTCGCCGAGGGCGCGGCGCTCGCGCTCGACGGCGCGGTCGTGCTCACCGACGCCGGACTGCGCGTGCTCGCGTTCGCCTGCGGGGACACAGTGGACGATCTGACCAGCGAGACGATCCTGGCCCGGCGCGCCCCGAAAGTGCTGAGGGAGCGGCTCGTCCTCGCTGGGAGCGGGCGGAACGTCTCGCGAATCGAGGTGGCAGGGGCAGGTCCCCGGCTGGTCGCGCCGATCCTGGTCGGCGACCTCGTCGCCGGCCACGTGGTCGTGACGCCAGGCCCCGACACTCCCGACTGCGCCCCGCGCGTGGTCGGCGAGGTGGCGGCTGCCGCGGCCGCGTGGTTCCTCGACGAGCAGGCCGGGCCTGACGACGAGGACCTGGTCCGGGCCGAGCTGCTGCGCGGACTGCTGACCGGACGGGGCTCGCTGGAGGCGCTGACCGAGCGACTCGGTCGGCCCGCCGCCGCACGCTGGTGTCTGATAAGCCTGGGTGCGCACGGCGACGGCGAGACAAGGGCAACGAGCCCGGCTCGCGGCCTCACCCCTGACGTCGAACGGTTGCTGGCGCGCTGCGCGCGGATGCTGGATCCCAGTGCGGCCACCGCGGTCCTCGACACCGTGGCCTACGTGCTGGTCCCACATTCGCCAGCGGCTGGCCCTTCCGTGTTCGCGGAGCGACTGCGTCAGCGCGCCGCGACGCCGGTCGGGGCGCCGCTGGTGGCCTGTGTCAGCCAGGCATTGGCCACCGGCGATGACGCCCGTGCCGAATGCCGGCTGCTCAAGCAAGCGGTGGCGGTGCTCGCCGCGCGTCCGTCGGCGGTCACCGCCGACCTGTCGGGACTGCGGCCACATGTGGTGATCGCCGAGCTGGCCGGCCTGGCCACCGAGTATCCGGGGCTGCTGAACGGCGCGCTCGATGTGCTACGCCGCGACGAGTCGCCCCGTAGTGCCGAGTACCTGGACACACTGCTGAGCTGGTTCGACGCCGGTTGTGACGCCACGCGCGCGGCCGCTGCCCTGCGCGTGCACCGGAACACGTTCCGCTATCGGCTGCAGCGCATCGAGCAGCTCTGCGGAGTCGACCTCGACGACGCCGTCCAGCGATTCACCCTCGAGTTGCAGGTGCGGCTCCTCGTCCTCCGTGGAGGCTGGTGAGCCCGTCGCCCAACTGCAGTGAAGGCCACCTTCACTGCGGTCGGGGTCGGGTGGCTCGCTCGACGAGTTCGACGAGGTGTTCGTAGGTGTGGCCGGTGGCGCGGGTCATGCCGAGCTCGCAGGTTCGGTTACAGGAGACGTGGGCGTCGTGACCGCCGGACTGCTCGGCGTTGCTCGTCAGTTCCGCCGCCTGCCGGGCGGTCGCCGACGCTGTGAGTTCGGGATGGAGTAGTCCCCGGTCGCCAGCGAAGCCGCAGCAGTTCCACTCGTCCGGCACGACGACGTTTCCGGACACCGCGGCGGCGACTGAGTACAGGTGGGTGTCGATGCCCAGCCTCGTCGCCGAGCAGGTGGGGTGCAGTGCGACGGAGTCGGCCTTGGCCGTGACGGTGAGGAGGGGCATGAGCGTGGTGGCGGTGAACTCGACGGCGTCGACGACCCGAAGTCGCCGGTATGGCTCGTCGCCGGTGCCGATCATGTGGCGCAGGCCTTCGGTGCAGGACGCGGCATCGGACACAACGGGAAGCTCGCCCTGCCGTGTCGCGTCCCAGAGTGCGGGGAGCACCTTGTCGGCCATCGTGTCGTAGCCGCGCGTGAGTCCCTTCGATTTCCATGGGGTGCCGCAGCACAGTGCGGGCAGGTCGTGCGGGGTGCCGACGGTGATCCCGGCGCGTTCGCACAGGCGTCGCAGCGCCTCGGCCGAGCCGAGCCCGGTGGTGCCGAACATCGTGCCGGTGCACGAGGAGAACAGGATGGCCGATGGCGATCGGCCCCGGTCACGCTCGACGCGACGGCGTTGGCCGCCCTCGGGCAGTTCGGGCGACCACAGCGGCACCGTGTCGGTTCCGGCGAGGACACGGGCGGCGTGGTTGGCCTTGGTGACCAGGGGCAGGGGCAGGCGGGCCGCGGCGTCGAGTGCTCGGGCGGCCGTCCGTGTGGCGAGGTCCCAGTGACGAGCCGCCACGGACCAAGCGGTGTCCGCGACTCGCCCGGTCTGCTCGGCGCGCAACCGTCGGACGAGGTCGCCGGTGTTGATCGTGACGGGGCAGGTGGTCTGACACATCCCGTCCACGGCGCAGGTCTGTGTCGCGTCGTAGTCGTACTCGGCCACCAGCGACTCGTACATCGCCCGGTCGCCTTCGCGGCGGGCGCTCTCGATCTCGCGGCGCAGCACGATGCGCTGGCGCGGCGTGGTGGTCAGGTCACGGCTGGGGCAGACGGGTTCGCAGAACCCGCATTCGACGCACCGGTCGACTTCCTCCTCAACGGGCGGCGACGACTTCAGTGCCCGCAGGTGTGCGCCGGCGTCGTCGGAGAGCACGACACCTGGGTTGAGCAGCCCTCGCGGATCGCACAGGCGCTTGACCTCGCGCATCATGTCGTAGAGCTCGTCGCCGTACTGGCGGCGGACGAACGGCGCCATCATGCGTCCCGTCCCGTGCTCGGCCTTCAGCGAGCCACCTCGTCCGAGAACGAGGTCGACCATGTCGTCGGTGAACCGGGCGAACCGGTCGAGCGGAACGCCGTCGCCCAGCCGCTCGGTCAGCATGAAGTGGATGTTGCCGTCCTTCGCGTGCCCGAAGATCACGCTGTCGCGGTATCCGTGCCGGTCGAACAACGCGGTCAGCGCCTCACAGGTCGGCAGGAGCTCGGGGACCGGCACGACGATGTCCTCCAGCAGTGCGGTCGTCCCGGCGGGCCGCGCTTCGGCCACCATCGCGTAGAGCCCCTTGCGTACGTGCCAGTGCGCAGCGCGTTGTGCGGGGTCGGCCGACAGGGCCGCCGGCACGACGGTCGGGATCAGCTCTAGCGTTCGCCCGGCGGCGTCGACGAGACCGTCGGCTTCGGCGGCCGTATCAGCCTGGTCCTCGACGAGCAGGGCCGCGTGCCGCTCGACCGCGAGGGCCTTGAGCGTCGCGTCGGCGCGGTCGGCGTTCTGGCCGACGCGGAGAGAGGTGGCGTCGAGCAGTTCGACGGTGGCCGGCCCGGTCGCCACGAGTTCGGGCAACGCCGCGGTGGCGGCAGCCAGGTCGTCGAACACGAGCAGCCCGGTTCGGGCGTGCCCGAGCAGGGGGACCGTGCGAAGGACGATCGACGACACGAACGCGAGCGTCCCTTCGCTGCCGACCACCAGGTGGGCGAGGATGTCGCTCGCGCTGTCGTGGTCGAGGAAGGAGTTCAGCCCGTAGCCCATCGTGTTCTTCATGGAGAACTGCCGCGTGACCCGGTCTCGGAGCACGGAGTCGCCGCGAAGCCGATCACGGAGCCGCAGCAGGCCGGCGTGAAGCTCAGGTTCTCCGGCCCGCAGCTGTTCGTCGGCGTCGGGCGCCCCGGTGTCCAACTCCGTGCCGCTGGGTAGCACCAGACTGAGGGATTCCAGGGTGGCGTAGCTGTTCGCCCAGGTGCCGCACGCCATCCCGCTGGAGTTGTTGGCGACGACGCCGCCGATCGTGCAGGCCACCTCACTGGCCGGGTCCGGACCCAGTTTGCGGCCCCACCGGGCCAGCCGCGCGTTGACCTGGCGGACGGTGGCGCCGGGGCCGACCCGGACGCGGGCACCGTCGTCGAGCACCTCGATGTCGCGGAAATGCCGCCGCGTGTCGATGAGAATGCCGTCGGTTCCCGCCTGTCCGGACAGACTCGTCCCGCCGGAGCGAAAGGCCACGGGTGCACCGGCCTTGCCGGCCGCGGCGAACACGCGGCCCACTTCTTCGGCGGTCGAGGCCATGACGACCGCGCGGGGTGTCAGGCGGAAATGTGACGCGTCGTGGGCGTAGGCGAGGCGGTCGGTCAGCCGGTCGCGGACCGCGGCCTCATCGCGTACCGCGCCGCGCAGCCACGCCAGCGTCTGAGGCCCGCTCTCGGTGGTCGGGGTCATCGGCTCCTCTTTCGTCCGGCGAGGTGGTCGGTTTCCCGGCGTAGCAAGGACTCCAGCCATCTCTCCCGTTCGGGTTCCATCCGCGATGCGATGGTCGCGATGCCCAGTGCCACGACCGGCTGACCAGTGCGAGCCGGCACCGCCCTGCTGATGCCGACGGAGTCGTCGACGACCATCCCGCGGTTGATCGCGACGCCGCCGTGTTCGCGGGCGTCCGCGACGAGCTCCAGGATCACCGAGGCGGACAGTGGCCGGTATCCCTGTTCGATTTCGGCTTCGTTGGTCTCGACGATCGCGGCGGCCTCGTCCGGTTCCATCGCTGCCAGGAAGGCCAGGCCGGCGGCTCCGACTCCCAGCGGCAGCCGGTCGCCGACCTGGAGCACGTGGCTGCGGATCGGCCATCGGCCCTCCTCGCGATAGACGCAGACGTGATGGTGCCTGCGGCGGATCGAGACGAAGGCGACGTCTTCCGAGACCGCCGCCAACCGCGTGGCGGCCGCGAGTGACTGTTGCTGGACGCCGTAGCGCGGTTCGGCGGCGACGCCCACGACGTAGGCCTCGGGGCCGATCCGGTAACGCCGGTCGGGACCTTGCTCGAGGTAGCCGGCTCGCAGCAGTTCGGAGAGCAACCGATGAGTGGTGGACTTGGCGAGGCCCGTCTCCTCGGCCACGGCGGCCACCGACAATCCGCCGCGTCGCTCCCAGGCGGCGATGAGCGAGAGCAGATCGAGTGCACGCCGCACGCTCTGCGATCCCTGCAGCGCTTCCGCACCTGCCCGGCGACCCTGCCGTTCCATGTTATGGAACGGCTTATGTCCCATTGTCACAGGCAGAAGCTAAAAGTGAAGCCATCGAACTGTCAACCTCCACATTATGGAACACCGAACTGGGCATACGCATCGGTTGATTGACGGGTTTCGTCGCGGCCTCGCACCGTCGGTGGCACTGAGGAGCTGCTTCAACGACGAACGGAGGCCTCCATGGGTGCTCCCACCATGACGACCGGCGGCACGGGGGCGAACCGTCCGGTGCCGGAGGGCCGGAGGGCGGCCGTCGTGGACTGCGATGTCCACGCCGTCCTTCCCTCGGCCAGGAGTCTGCTGCCCTACCTCGACGACTACTGGGCTGATCAACTGGTCGCGCAGCTGGCTCCGTACTACGAGCCCGGCTACCACCCGCCCTCCTCACCGATCGCGGAGCGGCCCGAGGTCACGCCCGGTCCGGACGGGCGTGCCGGCACCGCCGTCGACGCACTCGTCGCGGACGTCTTCAGCGACGGCGGGCCCGACTTCGCCGTACTGAACTGTCTTTACGGCGTTCAGCAGATCCACCAGCCGCGCCGGGAGATCGCCCACGCCCGGGCCCTCAACGACTGGATCGCCAGGGAATGGCTGGACGCTGACGACCGGCTCCGGGCCTCGATCGTCGTACCCCAGGGCACCCCCGACGCGGCGGCCGAGGAGATCGACCGGTGCGCGGCCGATGGCAGGTTCGCCCAGGTGTTGTTGCTCGGCCAGTCGGAACTGCCCTATGGCAGGCAGATCAACTGGCCGATCTGGGAAGCCGCCGAGCGCCACGGCCTGCCGGTCGCCCTGCACATCGGTGGGGTGTTCCGGCAAGCGCCGACCTCGGTCGGCTGGCCCGGAACCTACCTGGAGTGGTACGTCGGGCAGCAGTCGAACCTCGAAGCGCAGCTCGCCTCGATCGTCTCCGAGGGGGTGCTGCAGAAGTACCCGTCGACCCGGATCGTGGTCAGCGAGCTCGGGTTCGGCTGGGTTCCGCCGTTCCTGTGGAAGTTCGACAAGCTCTGGAAGAGCTATCGACCCGATGTGCCGTGGCTGACCGAGCGGCCGTCGGACCTCATCCGCCGTCACGTTCGCTTCACCACCGCACCCTCCGACGGCTTCGAGCGGCCGGGGGCGCTCGACCGCCTCGTCGACCGGCTGGGCTCCGAGGACATGCTCGTCTATTCCAGCGACTACCCGCACCGCCACCACTCCGCGCCGCGCGAGATCGAGAACGGCAGCTCGGATCCCGCGCTGATCGACCGGATCCGGCGGACCAACGCCTTCGACATCTACGGCCTGAGCGTCCACTCGGACCTCTGAATCGACGGAAGTGAGACCACGATGACCACAATCCAGGAGCGGCCGCGCGTGCTGGACCTGCCGGCCCCGAAGGTGACCACCGGCATCGCCGACGTCGACATCCACCCGGTGCCGCCGGCGGACGCGCTGACCGCGTACCTGCCCCGTCGCTGGCGGGAGATCGTGCGCGAGTACGGGGTCCGCACCACCAACGGTCTGTTCAACCTCGGCGAGTATCCGCAGCTTTACGGCGGCGCGATGCGGGCCGACACGTGGCCCGAGACCGGTTTCCCCGGCTCGGACCTCGACCTGATCCGCAAGCAGCTGCTGGACCTCTACGACGTGCAACTCGGTGTGCTGCAGTGCATTTCGCCCGGAGGGCAGGCCCTGAATCCCGCTTCCCAGGCACTGCGTCCCGAGCTCGCCGATGCCCTCACCCGCGCGGTGAACGACTGGCAGCTCGAGCACCTCGTCCGGCCGGAGCCCCGGCTGCGGGCCGCGATCTCGGTCGCCTTCGAAAGTCCCGACCTCGCGACAGCGGAGATCGACCGGCTGGGTTCGCATCTCGGGGTGGTCGCGGTCCTGGGGCTGAGCAAGACCCGCGACCCGCTCGGCAGCCGGAGATACTGGCCGATCTACGAGGCGATGATCGCCAACGGGCTCCCGATGCAGATCCATCTCTCCCAGGGCGGCGGGAACCCGAGCACCGGCACCGGCTGGGCGTCGTACCACACCGAGTACCACGTGGGACAGGTGCAGAGCTTCCAGTCGCAGATTCTCAGCCTGGTGCTGTCCGGGACGTTCGACCGCTACCCGGACCTGCGGATCATGTTCGTGGAGGGCAATGTCGCGCATTTCGTGCCGTTGATGCAGCGCCTGGACTACCACTGGGAGACGCTGCGCAGCGAGGTGCCCGACCTGCTGCGTAAGCCCTCTGAGTACCTCGCCGACCACATCTGGGTCTCGACCCAGCCGATCGACGAGCCCGACAAGCCCGCCCACCTGGTGGAGTACATCGAGGAGTTCGGCGCCGACAACGTGCTGTTCGCCTCCGACTATCCGCACTTCGACTTCGACGCGCCGGACGCGATCTTCCCACCCTCGTTCCCGGCGGAGCTGAAGGACAAGATCCTGCGCGGCAACGCCGTGCGCTTCTTCGGTCTGGAGGACGGCGCGTGACTCGCTACATCGTCGCCAACACCACGGACATCGCGCAGGGTGAGCGGAAGATCGTCGAGCTGGAGGGCCGCTCGGTGGGCATCTTCAACCTCGACGGCGAGTACTACGCCCTGTTGAACAGGTGCCCGCACGCCGGCGCGCCGCTCTGCGAGCACGGGACCGTCTTCGGAGTCGCGTCGGCCGATGGCCCGGACGCGCCGATCGACTACGAGCGGCAGCGTTCGCTGCGCTGTCCCTGGCACGCGTGGGAGTTCGACATCCGGACCGGCGTGTCGTTCTACGACCCTCGCAACGCCCGGGTGCGCAAGTACGAGGTCGAGGTCGTCCCCGGCTCTCCCGAGGACGTCGTCGACCCGGACGGCGGCCGTCAGGACGGTCCGCTGGTTCTCGAGGGCTACGCCGTCTCGGTCGAAGGGGACGTCGTTGTCGTCGACACGAGTCGTCGGCGGCCGGGGCGCACCCGCGACCAGGCCGAAAGACGCCGTCCGGCGGCCACCGCCTGACCGACCTCAGCGGAGGATCCATGATCGCCAATCCAACCCGGTCCACCGGCGAGCCGGGTGAATTCGTCACTGTCGTCACCGCGAAGGACATCGTCGCCGACAACGTCGCCGTCGTGGAACTCGAGCCGGCGAAAGGGGAGCGGCTACCCGCATGGACACCCGGTGCTCATCTCGATCTCGTGCTGGAGCCGGATCTCGTCCGCCAGTACTCGCTGTGCGGTGACCCGGATAAGCCCGGCTCGTGGCGTATCGGCGTTCTCCGGGAGGCCGGCGGGCGGGGTGGCTCCATCCATGTTCACGACCGGGTCGAGGTCGGCGACAAGATCCGCTGCCGGGGACCACGCAACAACTTCCCGCTCGTCACCGCGTCCGAGTACGTCTTCCTCGCTGGCGGCATCGGCATCACACCGATCCTGCCGATGATCGCGCATTGCACCGCGCGGGACCGTCCGTGGAGCCTCGTGTACGGCGGTCGCAACCGTGGCTCGATGGCGTTCCTCGACGAGCTTGCCGGCTATGGCGATCGGGTCGCCGTCCGCGCGCAGGACGAGCACGGGCACATCGATCTCGCGGCGGCACTGGGGGAGCCGCGGGACGGCGTCGCGATCTACTGCTGCGGACCCGCTCCACTGATCGCCGCCGTCGAGGAGCATTGCACCGCCTGGCCGGACGGGACGCTGCACGTCGAGCGGTTCCGTGCCGCCGAGAACGTGCTCGACGGGGAGAACACCGCCTTCGAGGTCGTCTGCGACTACTCGGACATGGTCGTCGGCGTGCCCGCCGGGCAGACGATCGTCGACGCACTCGCCGAGGCGGGCATCGAGGTCCCGACCTCGTGTCGCGAGGGGACCTGCGGCACGTGCGAGACGGTCGTCCTCGACGGCGTTCCCGACCACCGCGACTCCTATCTGAGTCCACAGGAACGCGCGACCAACGAAGTGATGACCCCCTGCTGCTCGCGGTCACTCACCCCGCGCCTCGTCCTCGACCTGTGACCCCGTCCGGAGATCGCAGAACCACTGCACGAAGGAGTCCGCTGACATGAGTGACCAGACGAGCACGCCGACCGGCTCGGCCGTGATCGTGGGTGGAGCCAGGGGCATCGGGCTCGCCGCCGTACGCCTCGCCGCTTCCCGCGTCGCCGCGATGACCGTGCTCGACCTGCCCGAGGAGGCTCCGCAGGTCAGTGAAGCCTTTCCGGGCGCGCGGTACCAGCGCGCCGACGTGCTGGATCCCGCGAGCCTGGAGAAGGGCTTCGCCCTCGCCGCCGGAAGCGGGCCGGTGACGAGCGTCTTCGTCCCGGCGGGCATCACGCTGCCAGCACCGCTGCTGCAGGTGAGCCAGGCGGACGCGCAGCGCTGCCTCATGATCAACGTCCTGGGGGCGGTCAACACGATCCAGGCGGCGGCGCCCCACCTCGCTCCGGACGCCTCGGTCGTGCTCTGCGCGTCGGTGGCCGCCTACACCGGCGGCGGCTACATCGGCGGACCGGTCTACGGCGCGTCCAAAGCCGCCGTCATCAGCCTGACCAAGGGTGCCGCGCGGGAGCTCGCACCGCGCAAGGTCCGGGTCAACTGCGTGGCCCCGGGAACCACCGCCACCGGCATGATCGGCGACGACCCGGACGTCCACGCGATGTTCGTCGAACGCTCCCTGGTCGGCAGGCTGGCCAGCCCTGAGGACATCGCCGAGGCGGCGCTGTACCTGTGGTCGCCGGCCTCGTCGTTCATGACCGGTGCCGTGCTCGATGTCAACGGCGGAATCCGGCTCTGACCCGCCCCACCTGGAGGTTTCCATGACACAGCACCCGCATCTGACCGGCTGGGCGCACACGCGGTTCGGCAGGTCCGATCAACCGGACGTGGAGTCGCTGATGGCCGAGGTCAGCGCCACCGCCGTCGAGGACTCCGGGCTCATGCCCGCTGACATCGATGCCATCTCCGTCGGGGTCTACGGCACCGACACCAGCAACCAGCGGTTCGAGGCCGCACTCGTCGGCACCGGCGCGCCTGAGCTTGCCGGTGTCCCCGCCGTGCGTTCTGAGAACGCCTGCGCCACGGGCAGCGCCGCGCTCTACGCCGCGCTCGACATGGTCGAGGCCGGGCGGGCTCGCGCGGTACTCGTCGTCGGGGCCGAGAAGATGACCCGCGCACCCGCCGCCACGGTCACCGACGTCCTCCTCGGCGCCGCCTACCTGCCGACCGAAGGCAAGCATGGCAGCTTCCCCGCCGTGTTCGCCTGGCTGGCCCGCCAGTACGCCAGGCGATACGGCGACCCCCGTGACGCGCTTGCCCGCATCGCCGCCAAGAATCACCGCAACGGCGTGGACAATCCCTACGCCCACATGCGGCGCGATCTCGGCTACGAGTTCTGCGTGACCGTCTCCGACCGCAACCCGGTCGTCGCCCATCCGCTCCTGCGCACCGACTGCTCCATGGTCTCCGACGGCGCCGCCGCCGTCGTCGTGGCCAGCGCCGACGTGGCGCGCGCCGCCCGCCGCTCAGTGGTCGTGCGGGGGCGGGCACAGGCCAACGATCCGATGCCGCTCGCGTCGCGGCCGGATCCGCTCGCGTTCGGCGCGGCCGCCACCGCCTTCCGCGGTGCGCTGGACGAAGCGGGTGTCGTTCTGGCCGATCTCGACCTGCTCGAGACACACGACTGTTTCACCCTCGCCGAGCTCCTGCAGTACGAGGCATTCGGACTCGCCGAACCCGGCAAGGGAAGCCTGCTGTCCTCCGAGGGTCGCACCGACCGTGACGGCGCGTTCCCGGTGAACGTGTCCGGTGGGCTCAAGGCCAAGGGGCATCCCATCGGGGCGACCGGGGTGTCCCAGCACGTGATCGCCGCGATGCAGCTCGTCGGTGAGGCGGGCGGGATGCAGCTGCCCCTGGCCGAACGAGCCGCGGTGTTCAACATGGGCGGCGCCGCCGTCACCAACTACGCGACCGTCCTGGAGGCCAGTCGATGAGAACCCAGGTCCGTGCCGTCAACGTGGCGGAGATGCTCGCACAGACCGCGCGCAGGTCGCCCGAGGCAACCGCCGTGGTACACGGCCAGACCCGGTGGACCTGGCGCATGCTCGACCAGGCCGCCGACCGGGTATGTGCCGAGCTGCGGCGCCGGAGCGTGAGCCGCGGAGACTGCGTCCTGCTTCACGGCCACAACCACCCCGAGTACATCCAGTCCCTGTACGGAATCTGGCGAGCCGGCGCGGCGGTGGCGCCGACCAACGTCAGGCTCACCCCGGCGGATGTCGCGGTGATCGCAGGCGTCTGCCGGCCGGTGGCCATGATCGCCGCCGGGGGCTCGGAAGCGCACGTGGAGGCGGTGCGCGACGTGACGGGATTGCCGGGCGGCGTGCTGTGGCTCGGTGACGACGCCTCCTGCGACACCGTCGCCGCGCTGCCTGCCGCGTCACCCGAGCCGGAGACGGTCTACGTGGGCGACCATGCGTGGTACTTCTTCACGTCTGGCACCAGCGGGTCGCCAAAGGCCTCGATTCTGACCCACGACCAGCTCGGGTTCGTCACCACGAACCACGCCGCGGACCTCATGCCCGGCCTGTCCGAGACCGATGTCTCGCTCGCTGTCGCTCCGCTCTCGCACGGCGCGGGCGTGCATCTGCTGCCCCAGGTCGCCCGCGGCGCGGCGACGATCATTCCGGAGGGGCCGGGGCTGCGGCCCGAGGAGGTGTGGGAGCTGGTCGAGCGGGAGCGGGTGACCAACATGTTCACCGTCCCGACCATTCTGAAGATGCTCGCCGAGGACCCCGCGGTCGACAAGTTCGACCACTCCTCGCTGCGGCACGTGATCTACGCGGGCGCCCCGATGCTCAACGCCGACCGCGACCACGCGCTGGACGTCCTCGGACCCGTCCTCGTGCAGTACTACGGCCTGGGAGAGGTCACCGGCAACATCACTGTCCTCACCCCCGCCGACCACGGCCGGCCACAACCACCCGAGTTCGAGCTCGGCACCTGTGGCAGGCCACGGACCGGCATGCAGATCGCCATCCTCGACGACGCCGGGACCGAGCTCGGGCCGGGGGAGATCGGCGAGGTCTGTGTGGCAGGCCCCGCCGTGTGCACGGGCTATCTGCGTAACGAGGAGGCGACGGCGGCCGCGTTCGACGGCGGCTGGTTCCACACCGGCGACCTCGGTGCCGTCGACGAGCACGGCTACCTCTACATCACCGGGCGCGCATCGGACATGTACATCTCCGGCGGGTCCAATGTGCACCCACGCGACATCGAGGAGAAGCTCGTCGCTCACCCCGCGGTCGCCGAGGTCGCCGTGCTCGGCATGCCACACGCGAAATGGGGCGAGATCGGGGTCGCGGTCTGGGTGCGCGAGCCCGATCACGACACCGACGACGCCGGGCTGCGCGACTGGCTCGAGCCCAGGCTGGCCCGGTACAAGCTGCCCCGCCAGTTCATCCGCTGGCCGGAGTTGCCCAAGTCCGGCTACGGAAAGATCGTCAAGCGCACCATTCGCGATCAGCTCTTCGCCGCAGGCTGGACCGCGCCCGACTGAGCATTCCCACCAAACCGACCTCGTCCCGCCGGCAGCCACGAGCGGCCGCTGGGCGGAGGCGCACGCCCGCAACACGCGAAAAGAGGTTTCCGTGAGCAATTCGTCAACGTCGACGACACTGCCGGCCGCTCGCTGGCGGCGAACAGGCCTGCTGCTCTTCCTCGTCTATCTGGTCGCCTTCGCGGAACGGGCGAACATCAGCGTCGCCGCACCCGCGATGAGCGCCGACCTCCACCTCGCCGCGACCGCGACCGGTGTGGTGCTTTCGGCGTTCTTCTGGGGCTACATCCTCACTCAGGTGCCCGGCGGCTGGCTCGCCAACAAGATCGGTCCGTCCAAGGTCATCGCCGGCGCACTGCTCTGCTGGGGTGTGGTGTCGATCGGCCAGGCACTCTCGGATTCCACCACGGCGATGATCGTCTGGCGGTTTCTGATGGGCCTGTCCGAGGGTGTGGTCTGGCCCGCGTTCGCGGTCATGTTCGTCGTCTGGTTCCCGCTGCGCGAGCGAGCTCGTGCGGCAGGCCTCTCACTCTTCGCGCTCCCCGCGTCGTCGATCGTCATGGTCCCGTCGGCGGGCTGGCTGATCGAGACCTGGGATTGGCGCGTCATGTTCGTGGTGCAGGGCCTGCCCGCGTTCGTGCTGGCGTTCGTCGTGTTGCGCTACCTGAAGGACTCGCCCGAGCAGGACGCCAGGCTGTCCGAAGTGGAACGAGACCACATCCTCGCGACCCGCGCCGAGCGCGCGACCGGGGCCGAGGCCGCCTCGTTCTGGACGGTGCTGAAGTCACCGGCCGTGTGGGCCTGCTGTGTCGTGTACTTCCTGTGGTTGACGGGTTTCTACAGTTTCGGACTGTGGTTGCCCACCGTGGTCGGGCAGCTGTCTTCCCGCGGGATCGGCGCCGTCGGGCTCCTGTCCGTCATCCCGTTCGCCGTCGCGGGTGTGGCCATGCTGCTGAACTCGCGGGCCGCCGATCGTTCGGCGCGCCCGAAATCCTGGTTCGTCATTCCGCCACTGGTCGTCGGTGGCATCGCACTGTTGCTGCAGCAGCTCCTGCCCGCCACGCTGGGCGTTCAGCTGACGCTGCTGGTCGTCACCGGAATCGGTGTGTACGCGGCGTTCGGACCGTGGTGGGCGTGGGCGCTGCAGTACATCGCGCCCGAACTGGCGGGCCAGGCCAGTGGGATGATCAACCTGATGGGCAGTCTCGGTGGTGTTGTCGGCCCGGTGATCGTGGGATTCGTAGCCACCGAAGGACACGCCGCGAGTGGGCTCTACGTCTTGGGTTTCTCCCTGCTCGTGGGGGCTCTCGTCGCGTCCGGCATCGCCCGCCTCGCCCCGCGCAACCGGGCGGCCACCACCCTCGCCGGTGCTGCGCGGGCGAAGCCCACGTCGCCCGAGCGCTCGGGCGAGGTTTCGCAGCGGTAGTCACCGTCCCCCCGGGCGACGGCCTCGCGGCTGCACCCGAACAGCTCCCGGTGAGCCGGTCCCGTTGCGGTGTGACACTGAGGTGCTCGCGTGTTCTGTGCGCACGGGGAGCATCCGGCTCACCTGTTCGAGCAGCGGGCGATGTCGTCCAGAGTCGTGCTCGCCAGTCTCGAGCGCGTGAGGCACTCGTGGCGGGACTCGAGCTCCGGTGACACGAACGCGATCGGAGGAGGGGCTGGTCGAACGCCTTCGACCAGCCCCTCCCTCCTTCGGGCCACCCGGATCGGCTATCAGCTCGGCTGGATGGCGAAGAAGGTCCGGTCAGCTCGATGTGCCCACCTGCGGTGCCGCGTCGACGCTCTTGGCCGCGGGGTTCCACCCGATCCGGTCGATGCCGGCGACCTCGTCGTCCTCGTCCACACGCAGTTTCATGACGGTGCCGAGCAGGGATACCAAGGCGAAAGCGGACAGAGCGGCGACCGCGACGGTGACGACGACTCCGATGAGCTGCCACCAGAGGGTGATCTGGGCGTGCTGGAACCCGTAGGCTCCGTCGAGGCCGAAGTAGCCGCCGGTGGGTGTGCCCCAGGCGAGCAGGCCCACCAGCAGGCCGCCGACGATTGTGGCGCAGGCGAGTGGGAAGACCTTGGCGTCGTCGATCCCCCGGCGGTTGACGAAGTTGTAGACCACCAGGACCACGAGCGGCCCGGTAGCGGAGACCAGCAGTGTCTCCCACGGTTGGAAGACGTCGAAACCCGTGGTGTTCGCGACGTAGCCGGCCAGGGGCCCGAGCAGGGCGTGAGTCGGGTTGCGGGTGGAGTGGGCGATGACGGCGCCGACGACCCCTCCTCCGACCATCGAGATGATGACGTTCGCGTAGACGAGTCCGAGTCCCGAGGTGGTCATGGAGACGCCGTAGAAGGCTTCGCCCGGGACGATGAACCCACAGCCCATCACGATCAGGGGAGCGGCGAACAGCAGGACCACGATCCCCAGCGCGGCCAGCGGGATGCTGTTGGGTGCCCAGGTGGTCTGCTGGCCGGGCTTGGGGAAGAGCCCGACGCGTGGTCGGAGTCTGATGGTGAGTACGAGCCCGAAGATCCCGGCGAAGATGTAGGAGGTGTACGCCCCGACGAAGTCGTGCAGACCGGCGTTGGTGAGCGGGCTGGTGGAGCCCCAGGTCAGCCACAGCAGGACGGGGTAGAGCACACCGCCGACCACGGCGCAGATCACGTAGTAGGGGGCGCTTCGGATCCGTTCGGATGCGCTGGTGTGCAGCAGCGCGCACACGAAACCGCCATAGAGGGCGAGGAAGGCGAAGAAGATCTGTGAGTTGCCCACGCCGGGGGCGACGGCAGGGTCGATGTTGTGAGCGTAGTTCCGCAGCAGCGCGCCGCCGAACCACCAGTCCTTGAAGGCCTGCACGAGGCTGCCTTCCACACCGAGGGCAACGTAGTACTGGTAGTTCCACAGAGCGAAGCCGCCGACCATGAAGGCGAGGGTTCCGATGGTGAACCCGACGAGCTTCTGGACACTGGTGGAGAGCACGTTCTGCCGCCGGACGAGGCCGGAGTCGATCAGGATCAGGCCCAGTAGCGCGAGGATGATGGCGGTCGAGGACAGGATGTAGAGCAGGTTCTGGGTCAGTGCGTCGCTGTCTACCTGGTCCGGGAACGCCGCCGCCAGCACCGTGGTGGGAGTCATCTTCTCACCCCTTCAGGTAGGTGTGCAGCGGGAACGCCCGGTAGCGCAGTCGCGGCAGCGTCTCGACCGTCACGAAGCCCGCCGGGGCGGAGATGACGTCCGGGATCCGGTTCACCAGCTGGGTGCAGGTGGTGACCTGGGTCGGGACCGTGCCATTCGAGAGCACGAGGTCGGGCTCGCCCTTGATCTCCCACTCGTTGATGTCGCCGTCGTCGGGGCCGTAGACCCGCCCGGACATCTCGAAGTTGAACGCCGGGCCCTCGGCGGTGAGAATCTCGTCGACGTCGGTGAAACCGATGACCTGGCCGGCCGGGATCTCCCGCTGTAGGGCTTTGGAGAACATGGTCTGCTGGGCAACGTCGGGGCGCGTGGTCGTCGTAACGGACTTGACGGTCAGGCCGACGTCGGCGACCAGTGCGTCGAGGACGTTGCGGCCGAAGCTCGGCGGGCGAGTGGCGCCGTCGAGCCAGGCGTGGAACTCCTCGACGGTCTTGCCGACCTGCTGGTCACCGGCGACCTCGGGGCCGTAGTCGTCGACGTTCCAGCTCGCGTGGCCGACCACCGAATCGATCCGGTGCGCCGTGCCCATCATCATGGCCACGATGTTGACCCAGTAGGTGTCCTGATGGCCGGTGCCGGTCAGGGTGGCGCCGGTGCCCTTGGCGATCTCGTCGAGCTCGCGCGTGATTTCCGGCGAGGTCGCCCAAGGGTGCAGCGCCTCCTCTGACAGGGTGACGGCGTTGACGCCGTGCTCGGCACACGTCCGCAGCTGCTCGACGGCGTCGGCCATGTAGCTGTTGACCGCGATCACGGCGATGTCGGGACGGGTGCGCTCGAACACCTCGTGCGGGTCGTTGCTGACCTGGACGTCGAGACGCCTGCCGAGACCGGTGAGCTCGCCGAGGTCCTTGCCGACCTTGCTCTCACTACGGGAGATCGCACCGACGATAGTGACCCCCTTCTCGAGCAGCATGCGGGTGGCGATGGTGTTCATCGCCCCGACACCGTAGACGACTGCCTTGATACTCATTCGTTCGCTCCTTTTCCTTCGTCCTGAGTGGACTCCGGGCCGGGGTCGGGCCCCTCGCCCGCGAGCAGCACCTCGTCTGCGAACTCCCGGTGCACCGCATCGAGGTGGTCCCACCTCGCGGCGACGATGCGGCGCGTGTCCCAGGTCGGCATCTTCTGCTGCTGGAACCGGGTCATTCGCTCCGGATCGACCTCGAAGACGTGCTCGAAGCGCTGCACGACCTGGTCGGTGACGCGTTTCGGTGCAGGCGGCACCTGCTCGGCGGGCACGTAGCGGCCGAACCGGTAGTCGTCGCCGCTCATGACCGGTGTCCGTCCGAGTAGGCCTCGTCGAGGCTCTGTTTCCCGGGATTCATGATGTTGTGTGGGTCGAGCGCTCGCTTGATCGCCTTCATGACCTCCCAGGACGCCCCCATCTCGGTCGGGACCAGCTCGGCGTCGCCGGCGCGCGTGGCCCCGTGGCAGGACGACATGGAGCCACCGTGGTCGATGGCGACCTGGGCGATCTCTTTCTTCAGGGACACGAAGGCCTGCCAGGAGGACTCGTCCATGCGGTCCTCCCAGAGGCCCATGTCGATCTCCAGGAGGATGTCCCCCCAGGGCTTGTGTGCGGCATTGGTGTAGGCGAACGCGCCCCAGTCGTCGAAGATCTCGTACTGCTCGCAGTAGCGGCGGGCGATCGCATGCCACTTCCGCAGAACCTCGGGCACCTCGCTGTAGGGGATCGCCGCGTCCTCGCAGTGCCACGACATCGGGATGACCTTGCCGTTCTTGTCGCGACCGTGCAGGGGATTGGCGTAGCGGTCGTGCCGCGCGGCCCAATCACCCGAGGCGATCTCATCGCCGATGTAGCGCCCGCCCAGGCTACGGCCAAGCTTCATGACCACGTCGCGGGCCGGCTCGACCTCGACCCTGGTGCCGAGCAGCGACACCGCGCAGACCGCCTTCACCCACGCAGGCTGGACGATGTAGGCCTCGTCGTCGCGGCGCAGGTAGTCGACCTTCTCGGGATCGAAGAGCATGACCCCGGCCAGCGTGGCCAGCCCGCTTTTCGCGAGCTTGGAGAAGGTGCGGTATGCGGTGTCGTAGTCCTCGAAGAGGAAGAACGCGGCGAACTCGGTCTCCGCGCGCGGCACGAGCTCGAGGGTGGCCTCGGTGACGATGCCGAGGGTGCCCTGATGGCCCATGAACAGGTGCTTGAGCTGATAGCCGGTCGAGGACTTGCGGACCTTGCGACCCCCGCCGTCCCCGACCTCGATGACCTCCCCAGTGGGCAGCACCATCTCGAAGGAGATCACCAGGTCGCGGGTGTGGCCGTAGCGAGCTCCCAGCAGCGATAGCCCGGACGTCCCGATGCGGCCGCCGACCAGGGCGCACGCGTAGGAGGCGGGGTCGTCGGGGTAGATGACCCCGTGAGGCCTGAGATGCCGGTTGAGGGTCTGCATGTTGATGCCGGGGCCGACGGTAACGGTGTTGTTGACCAGGTCGATCTCCTTGACCTCGTCCATGCGCTTGACGTCGACCAGGATGCCGCCGCGCATGGGGACCGCGCCGTCGGCCAGGCCGGTGCCGCCCGCACGCGGCACGATCGGCACCTTGAGCTCGTTGGCGAGCTTGACGATGCGCGAGACCTGTTCGGTCGTGCGCGGTAGCACGACGACGTCGGGCAGGAACTCCTCCCAACGGTGCACCGGGAAGGGCGCCGGGACCCGGGCGCGGTTGAACCGGCTCGAGCGGCTCGTCAGGACTGCTCCGGGCTCGTCCAGGATCTCGTTGAGCCTGTCAACGACCTCGTTGCCGAGGCTGGCGGTGACGGTCATGCCCGGGTCCTCCCGCCGACCTCGATGCCAGCGGACTCGGCGACGAGCTCGATGATGTCGCGCACCTCGATACCGGCCTCGTCCCCGGCCGCGGTGAGTGGGCGCTCGGACCAGACACAGGCGCTGACGAGCAGGTCGACGTCCAGCTCGGAAGCCTTCTCCAGGCGGCGACGGCTGATCTCGGCGGTGATCTCGGGCTTCTCGATGGGCAGCCCACCCCCGCCGCCGGAGCAGTAGGACCACTGGGTGACCCGGTCGACGTCGCGGAACTCCAGGCCAGGGATCGCGCGCAGGATCTCGCGAGGCGCCTCGTGGATGCCCTTGCGCTTGTTGAGCCGGCACGGGTCGTGGTAGGTCGCGACCCGCTCGATGGGCTTCACCAGCTCGAGGCGCCCGTCGCGGATCAGCTCGGCCACCAGGTCGATGATCTGGACGACCTCGAAGTCGAACTCGTCACCGAAGTAGGCCGGGTAATCCTCGGTGAAGTGAACGTAATCGTGCGGCTCGATGGCGATGATCCGCTTTACCCCGGAGCGGCGCCAGTCATCGACGTTGTGGCGGGCGAAGCGCATGGACTGCTCGACGTAACCCATCTCCGCCGCGGGGCCCCCACAGCACCACTGCTCGTTCATCAGGCCGAACTCCACGCCGGCCTTCCGCAGGATCTGCGCGGTGGCACGCGGTACCGAAGTCCGGTAGTAGGCGGCCTCGCAGTCGACGAACATGATCGTGTCGCCGCCGATGGGGATGTCCAGGCCCGCGGCCCAGTCACGCACCTGTGCCTGGCCGTTCGGCTGCTCGCCCTCGACTCCCAACACCGGCTCGTTCTTGAGCTCGTCGGTGAGCCTGTTCCAGACCTTCCACTTCTCGCGGTCGAGGCCCTTGTCGACGAGCATCGCCCGCATGGCACGCACGACCTTCACCGTTTCGGTGCGGGCGCGGTAGAAGTCACCGACCATGAGGGTGTTGGGACAGCGCACCTCGCAGCCGCCGCATTGCGTGCAGTGCACGTAGTCGTCGGCGACGTCCTCCACGCTCAGGTGGCCCTTCTCGAGGCCGATGACGTTGGCGTGGAACGCTGTCGGGGTGTGGTTCTCGTTGCGGGTCACCTGGGTGACCGGGCAGACCTCGCGGCAGAACTTGTGACCGGACGAGAAGCACCCGGTGGCGTTCTCGTGCCAGCGCTCGACGAAGGCCTGCTCGATCTGGCCGAGGTGGGGCATCGCCAGGTCGACCGCGCGGTCATCGCCATTGGAGCCGTGGGGTCCGTGGTCGTCGGGGGCGCGTCCCGGGGTGGTGTCGTCGCCCGATGTGGACGGCGTGGGCTCGGGATCGGTGGTCGTGGTCGCTTCGGACCGCGCCGCGGCCCGTGTCACCTGCTTGTCGCTCACGTGCGTGTACCTCTCAAGCGCTCTTGGTCATGACGTGCTTGATCCGCGTGTACTCCTCGAGGCCGTACACCGACATGTCCTTGCCGTAGCCGGACTGCTTGAAGCCGCCGTGGGGCATCTCGGACACGACGGGGATGTGGTCGTTGACCCACACGCAGCCGAAGTCGAGTTCGCGGGCAGCCCGGACCGCCGCGTTCACGTCGCGGGTCCAGACGGAGGAAGCCAGGCCGAAGTCGACGTCGTTGGCCCACTCGAACGCCTGGTCGTCGTCGCGCGCGCGCTGGACGGACACGACCGGCCCGAACAGTTCCTTCTGCACGACTATGTCGTCCTGCGTCGGATCCACCACCACGGTCGGCTCGACGAAGAAGCCCTTGTCGCCGCGAGCGCGCCCGCCGACGGCGACCTTGCCGTTCGTCCGCTCGAGCGCGGCGAGGATGGAGTCCCGGTGCGCGCCCGAGATGACTGGGCCGAGGTCCAGTTCCTCGCTCTCGTTGGGGTCGCCCATCCTCAGGGATCCGACCGCCGGGACGAGCTGCTCGACGAGCTTGTCATAGACGCCCGGCGTGGCGATCACCCGACAAGCCGCGGTGCAGTCCTGGCCGGAGTTGACGAAGCCCGCCACCGTGATTCCCGCGACGACATCGTCGATGTCGGCGTCGTCGAGCACCACGACCGGCGCCTTGCCGCCAAGCTCGAGGTGGGACCTGGCGACATGATCGGCTGCGGTACGAGCGATGTGCCTGCCAGTGCTCGTGTCGCCGGTGACCGACACCATGCCGATACGCCTGTCGCTCACCAGCGAGTCACCGAAGTCGCCGGCACTGCCGGCGAGGACGCTGAGAACACCGGCGGGCAGGATGTCCTTGGCCAGGTGAGCCAGGTGCAGAGCCGACAGCGGGGTCTGGCGGGAGGGCTTGAGAATGCTGCAGTTCCCGGCCGCCAGAGCGGGAGCGAACTTCCAGGCCGCCATCAGCAGCGGGTAGTTCCACGGGGCGATCCCTGCGACCACGCCGATGGGCTCTCGTCGCACGTAGGACTCGTAGCCGGACAGGTATTCGCCGCCGGCACGCCCTTCGAGACAGCGTGCGGCACCGGCGAAGAACCGGAGGTTGTCGGCGACGAAGCCGATCTCCTCCCGAGCGACCGGTAACGGCTTGCCGACGTTGCGCGACTCGAGCTGAGCGAGGTGCTCCGCGTCCTTCGCGACGGCGTCGGCGAGGGCGAGCAGCCTCTCGGCGCGCTCGCCGGGTGTCGTGCGCCTCCATGTCTTGAACGCCCGCTCCGCGGCCGAGACGGCCGCATCGACGTCGTCGGCGTCGCTCGCGGGAACTCGCGCGATCACCTCCTCGGTCGCCGGATCGATCACGTCGAGCTCCCGGCCGCTGCGGGCGCCGAGCAGCTCGCCGTCGACGAGGTTGCGGGTGTGGATGTCTACATCAGTCATGTCACGTTCCTTGATCGTGGTGGAAGTGCGAGGTCTCAACGACCTGTCCGGTCACGCGTCCGGATCGACCTCGCCCGTTGGCTCGGACCTCGCGAGCCGGTCAAGCGGGCCGGCCGCCGTGCGGCGCGTGGAGACGTTGCTTGAGTGCGAATTTCTGAACCTTTCCCGTGGCTGTCCTGGGAAGCCGACCGAACTCGAAGGCGTCCGGGACCTTGAATCGGGCGATGCGCTCCAAAAGGTGTGTTCGGAGCTCGTCCGCAGTCACCGGCGTCTGGCCGACGGGCTCGATGAACGCGACCGGACGTTCGCCCCACTGCTCGTCGGGCCGAGCCACCACCGCCGCCTCGGCGACTGCGGGATGCGCGAGCAGCGCTTGCTCGATCTCGACCGAGGTCAGGTTCTCCCCGCCGGAGATGATCACGTCCTTTGCCCGGTCGCGGATCTCGATGTAGCCGTCCGGATGGCGGACCGCCAGGTCGCCCGTGCGGAGCCAGCCGTCGGGAACCGCGGACTCCGTCGCCGCCGAGTCGTTGAGATAGCCCGGCGTGATGTTGTTGCCCCGCAACGCGATCTCGCCGATCGTGACGGCGTCGGCAGGAATATCGATACCGGCCTCGTTCACGACGCGCACCGGCTCGGACACGATGTTGCCGACGCCCTGCCGCGCTGCCAGGCGGTCGCGCTGCTCCTCCGGCAGCTCGTCCCACCGCGACTGCCACTCGTTGATGACGACCGGGCCGTAGGTCTCGGTCATTCCGTACAGGTGAGTGACGCGCAGGCCACGCGCCCTGGCGCGGGCCAGGACGGCAGGTGCCGGGGGCGCACCTCCCACGCCCACCCAGATCGAACGGCCGTGACCATGGTCCGGGTCCTCGTCCCCGGGCGCGATCATCGACAACACGGTGGGGGCGGCACAAAGGTGGGTCACGTCGTGCGCCTCGATCTCCGACCACACGGCGTCCTTGCCGACCGTCTCCAGACAGACGTGTGTGCCGGCCGCGGCGGTCACCGCCCAGGTGAAACACCAGCCGTTGCAATGGAACATCGGCAGTGTCCACAAGTAGGTCGAGTCGGCGGTCAGGCCGGCGTGGAAGGCCATGGCCAACGCCTGCAGGTAAGCGCCCCGGTGGCTGTAGATCACACCCTTCGGTGCACCGGTCGTTCCGCTCGTGTAGTTGACGGCGACCGCTGCAAGCTCGTCGCTGACCACCGCCTCGTAGAGGGTTGCCTGCTCGAGCAGACGCTCGTACTCGTCGCCGATGTGCACGACCGTGATATCGCGGCGCGACTCGGCGGCGGCCTTCTCGGCGAGCTGTCCCAGCGAGGGCGAGCAGATGAGGATGCCCGCTCCGGAGTGCCTCAGGATGTGGGCGATCTCAGCGGCACCGAGCCGCGAGTTGACCGTGACGAGGACGCCGTCGGCGAAGGGGACGCCGTAGTGCGCCTCCAGCACCTCATGCCTGTTCGCCGACAGAACCGCGACGCGGTCGCCAGGCCGTAGGTCCAGACCGATCAGCGCCCCGGCCAGCTGGCGGGCGCGCCGGTAGAGGTCCGCGTAGGTGAAGCGGTCACGACCATCGACGACGGCCACCCGGTCGCCGTACACCGCCGCGGCACGGGACAGGAACCGTGCGGGGGAGAGCGCTTGGAAACTGTGCTTCACCGATGCACCGCCTGACGGATCCGCGCTCCCTTGGATGCCATCGCGAGCACCGGAAGCTCACCCATCGAGTGCAGGCCCGCCGGGGCGTCGACCACCGCGGTCGCCACGTTGGCGGCAGCTGCCACCGTGCTCAGGAACGACTCGAAACCGTGGTTTGACGCCAGCGTGATGAGCTGGTCGTCACCTTCTATGAGGTACTCATCGCCCGGCTGGACCTCGTCCTCGGCGTCGAAGAACCCAAAGACGATCTCCAGATCGATCACCGCGTCCCCGGACCGCAGCCCTCGGGCTCGGTGGGTGACCGCTGCGATCGCACCGGGCTCGATGACCGTGTGGGCCCCCTGACGCCTGCGATCGCTCACCACACTCGGCTCGACGTCATCGACGACGATGGTGTCCAGCTCCCATCCGAGGCCGGCGGCCAGCGCACCGATCGCCTGCTCGAAACCGACGTGGCCGATCACCTGCCCGCTGTTGCGCGCAGCGGCAAAGGCGGTGGGCTCCAGCCCGAGCCCGAACTTCGACAAGATCGCGCCGTAGCGCGACATGTTGGTGCGCCGACGTATGACCACCCGGTTGACCTGTCGAGTCAGCACGCTCATCAGCATGGGAAGCGTGTCCATCAGGACTCCCGGGTTGGCACCCGTGCCGACCACCGTCACCCCGTGCTCACGCGCTACCGCATCCAGCTGCTTGGCGATTTGGGGGTGGCTCTCCCATGGGTACGCCAGCTGCTCGCAGATGCTCACGACATTGATCGAGCGCTCCAGCAGTGGGATCACTGTCTGCGCGACGCGATCGAGGTCCGATGTCGTCGCGACCACCGCGAGATCAGTCGCGGGAAGGGCGCCGAGATCGCTGGTGACCGCGATGCCCAGCCGACCAAGACCTAGGAACTCGCTGAGATCCCTGCCGATCGTGTCGGGGCGCTGATCGACAGCACCGACCAGTACACAGTCCTCCCGGGCCGCCAGCAGGGTACCGATCGCGCACCCCGTGGCCCCTAGGCCGACCAGTGCCACTCGTGTGACCGCCACAATGACGCTCCTCCTTAGCTGATCGAGAGCTACCGCAGCTCGGCTTCCTCGCTGGTCAAATAGTTAGAGTTGTCGGATTGAAAGATCTACCTGTGCAAATGCGGATTCAGTAGCTGTGTAAAACGCCATCGGCGACCGAATGGCTAGCTGATGCGCTCACGTCGAGGCGGAGGGAGACCGCGACACGCGAGCCACGTAGGCCGAACTGGGTAGCGCTGCTTAGCGGTCAGCGATCTCCGGCTTCGGCGACCGCCAACGGCGCCGGCGGCCGCGGTGAGCGATGAAGTGATCCGACAAGGATGCTGGAGCCGCAGGTCTCGTACAGAGCGCCCGGACGGGAGCTGTCGGTCGCGCCGAATCTCCGGCCCTGGTGCCGGATCCACCGCGCTTGTGGCAGGTGCCGCGAAGGGGCGGACTCGACCTCCTGATCGACTTGACCCGGACGCCGGCCGGCGAGCGAGCGTGCGCCCGGCCGCGACCACTCCTCCGTCATGTGCTTGAGCGACATTGCCCTGCCCTCTGACGAGACCTTTGTTGGACGGCTCCAAACATACAGATCTGTAGGTATGAAGTCTAGGCCTGTGAGAACATCGGTGTGTCGACTTCCACGTGTGCTGAAGGGCGACGGCTGGACGGATCGGCGGCGTGCGCCGAGACGGCTTCGGTCTGGCCGCAGGACCGACGAAGGGGAGCGTCGCCCGGGTCCGGGTCCGGGTCCGGGTCCGGGTCCGGGTCCGATCGGGTTCGGGTTCGGCGTCGCTGTCGCGCTGGCGGACGCGGGTGCCGCCGTGCTGCGGGCGCACGCCGCGGCGAGCGCCCGCAGCACGCGGAAGCTGGTCGCGTACCTCGGCCATCCGCGCGGCGGCGCTGACCACGGACGTCGCGCGCCAACCGAATCGCCAGGGCCTGGTCGGCACCGCGTTGGTCTGGTTCGGCCGGGTCGACGTCCTGGTTCCAGCCACCTCGGCTCAAAGACTGGGGCGCTGGTGTTCCCCGGCGCGATGCCGACGGACTACGCCACCAGCAAGACGCACAGCATGCAGCCGAAACGACGCTTGCCGCACCTGATCATGCGTCCACGGTCTGCCTGATGCCTATCGTCCAACCTGACCACTCCACGAGCGGAACAGTGAGCTGGGGATCCGGATTCGGCGTGGCGGTGCCGAAATTCGCGATCCGCTCACCCGGCATCCATCGCGTCGAGTTCGCCGCGATCACCAGCCGCTCCTCATTGAAGACGACCGCGGCATCGTCAAGGACGCGTAGGTGGTCCACGAGGACATCCTCGACGGCGTGCGCGCTGAGATCGATTCCGGCCACACCCAGGAAGTCGCCCCCGCTGCACGCGGGCACCGTCAGAGTCACGACCAGATGGTCGGAACCGGAGTAGTCGAGGAAAGGGCCGGTCAGGCGTGCGGTGCGACTATTTCGGGGAGCGGTATACCAGTCCATTCGCTCGTAGTCGTACGCGTCGAGGTCTTCGGTATCGAAGTTCAAGCGCAAGTGCCTGGGAACGCCATCCCGTTCCTGCAGCCAGAGCATGTAGCGTCTGCGTCCCTCGACCACACTTGGTGCGGCTATGAAGCCAGCGCCGATTGCTCCGATTTCCGAACTGATCAGTTGTTCCACGCGCGGCACGAGAGAGACGATGCTCTTCTCGGTTAGCGTCGCCTGTCCGCCCTGTTGCTCGTTCCGGCCAATGAGCTGTCTCACGGCGTCGGCAAGGTCTGCCACGGGGCGCTGCCAGGCGTTGATCTGCTCGTCGAGCTCACGCCGAACTTGATCCGCGCCTTTTCGCAGTTCCTTCATTTGGCCCTCCGCGATCGTTGTGGTGGCCTTTTGCCGGCGGCGGCGAGGGCGAGATGGCCGGACGTAAGCCGGCGCAGGTTGTTACGCACATGCCTCTCGGCTAGGAATCCCGCCTTGGTCCCGTCCTCGTCTGCGATCGCCGCGGCGATCTCACGATGTTCGGCGGCTATGGCCTCCACCTCCACCTCCGCCAGATGGGAGCCCCACAGCATTCCGGTGGTCTCAGCCTGCAAGGCGACTTCACGGCGCGTGAGACGTTCCGAGCGGGTCGCGATCGCAACCTCGATGTGGAACCTGCTGTCCGCCTTCATCCGCGCGCCTCTACTTGCTGCCGTCGCCAGTTGCTCGGCCAGCATCAAGATGCGCTCTACATTGGACGAGGATCCGCGCTCGGCAGCCAGACGGGCAGCGAGACCCGAGATGGCGGCCTGCTCATCGGCAATGTCCCGCAGGGCTGCTGCTCCGCTGCTCCTCAGCCGGTCCATGTCCGGCCCCTCGTCGGGTTCCAGAGACCGCTTGACGAACGTGCCACCCCAGCGTCCGCGCCTCGTTTCGAGGAGGCCCCGATCACGCAGATCGGCGATGGCCTCGCGTAGGGTGACCGGCGAAACGCCGAACTGCGCCGCGAACTCCGATTCTGACGGCAACCGCTCGCCGTCATGTAGCAAACCCAGCTGGATCGCCTCCGTGATACGCACAGCGATCTCGTCGGCGCGCCCCGAGGACGAAAGGGGCGCGATGAGGGAATGGCGCTCGTTCTCCAAGGAACCCACCTCTCCCTCTGGGCCAGTGTCAGTGCTGTCGCTCGCGGCTGAGTAGGACGATCCTAGCGGCCGTTCTCGATGGGGCGCGCAAGTCGAGCCGCCCGGCCGCTGACTCGGTCGAGGAGAGGCCCTGGCGATCAGGTGGCGCCATGCAGGGTGACCCCTCGATGCGGAGATGGGCCAGCTGGTCCTGGAGCTCGATGTCGGCGATGGCTCCGACGTCGGACGATCCTTGACGCCCCGCGAGGCGGTCCACGAGCTGATCACCGTCGCGATCTGGCGCGAGCCGGCCTGGGCACGTTTCCGCTCGTGGGGGAGTCGTCTTCATCCGGGTCTGGACACGAGAGGCTAGCAAGCGCTAGTCTCCACACTAGCGGTCGCTAGCTTCCTCCCCGTAGGCCGATCAGGAGTCGTTCCGCGGGGAGACAACAACAGATCCACCCAGCCACCGGTTCCGGATCGGACGCCTTGGACCAGGCGTCGTCGGCCGGCGAGCGAGGCAGGTCCACCGCACAGCAGGGAGCACTGCGCCATGGATGTGACGCGTCAGGACGATCGAATCGATCCCGCCACGTTCTTGTCGATCATGAGTGCCTTTCCAGCCGGAATAGCAGTCATCACCACACTCAACGAAAACGCGCAGCCGGTGGGGCTCACCACCACCGCGTTGTGCAGCGTGTCCGCGGACCCACCGGCACTGCTGGTGTGCGTCGACCGCGGCAGCCGGACACTCCCGTCGCTGTTGTCCCGCAAGGAATTCGTGGTCAATTTCCTACGGAACTCCGGATGCGCCACCTCAATCCTGTTCGCCTCGAAGAAGGCGGACAAGTTCAGCGCGGTCCGCTGGCATCCGAGTCCGGGCGGACTGCCGATCCTCACAGAAGATTCCCTGGCCTGGGCTGACTGTTCCCTTCTGGAAGCGGTTCCCGTGGGTGACCACGTCGTGCTCATCGCGGAGGTGCGAGAAGGAGATGTGTCGCCCCCTGCCCACGAGCCACTCGTGTACTTCCAGCGCAGCTTCGGCACCTGGACGCCCCTAGTGGACGGCGAGGAGAAACCATGACGACGATCGACCGAGCCCTGGATCCGGGCGAACGCCTTGGCGTAGAAGAGTTGCGGGCCCTGCAGCTCCAGCGTCTGCGATGGACACTCGACCACGCCTACACCAACGTCCCCGCCTGCACCCGGAAGTTCGACGAAGCAGGCGTGCGCCCGGAAGACCTGCGAACCCTTCAAGATCTCGCGCAGTTCCCGTTCACCATGAAGTCGGACCTGCGGGACAACTACCCGTTCGGCATGTTCGCGGTACCCGTGGACCGGCTCAGCCGCATCCACGCCTCCAGCGGCACCACCGGTCGGCCGACCGTGGTCGGCTACACCGCCCGCGACATCGACACCTGGGCCGGCCTGGTCGCCAGGTCGATCCGGGCGGCGGGCGGCCGACCGGGGCACAAGGTGCACATCGCCTACGGCTACGGCCTGTTCACGGGTGGACTCGGCGCGCACTACGGCGCCGAAAAGCTCGGCTGCACCGTGATCCCGGCCTCGGGCGGCATGACGGCTCGACAGGTTCAGGTCATCACCGACCTCCGCCCGGAGGTGATCATGGTGACCCCGTCGTACATGCTGACCCTGCTCGACGAGTTCGAGCGGCAAGGCATCGACCCGCGATCGAGCTCACTCGAGGTTGGCATCTTCGGCGCCGAGCCGTGGACCGAGCAGATGCGCCGCGAGATCGAGGAACGCATGGGCATCGACGCGGTCGACATCTACGGCCTTTCCGAGGTGATCGGCCCCGGCGTGGCACAGGAATGCGTTGAGACCAAGGACGGCCTCCACATCTGGGAGGACCACTTCTACCCGGAGGTCATCGACCCCGTCGACGGGCGGGTGCTGACCGAGGGGGAACCGGGTGAGCTGGTGGTCACCTCGCTCACGAAAGAGGCGTTCCCGGTCATCCGGTACCGCACCCGGGATCTCACCAGGCTGCTGCCCGGAACGGCGCGGCCCGGCCTGCGCCGGATGGAGAAGGTCACCGGGCGCACCGATGACCTGATCATCCTCCGGGGAGTCAACGTCTTCCCGAGCCAGGTGGAGGAGATCGTGCTCCGCACCGACAACCTCTCCCCGCATTTCCAGCTCGTGCTCACCACCGAGGGCCGGCTCGACCGCATGACCGTGCGTGTCGAGGCGCGAGCGGGGACCTCCACCGAGCACCGCCGCGCCGCGGCGACCACACTCGCCGCCCGCGTCAAGGACGGAATCGGCGTCACCGTCGACGTCGACGTCACCGAACCCGACACCCTCGGCCGCTCGGCCGGAAAGATCCAGCGCGTTGTCGACCGGCGCGCAACGCCCACGACCGCCCTGGAGTACCGATGAACGCTACTTCGTCCGGGACAGCCCCCGGCCCGGTCCGGCCGATGAAGGTCGCGATTGCGAGCCTGATCGGCACCGCGATCGAATGGTACGACTACTTCGTCTACGGTCTGGCCGCTGCGATGGTCTTCGGCCCGTTGTTCTTCCCGGCCTTCTCCTCGGTCACCGGAACACTGGCCGCCTTCGCGACCTTCTCGGTCGGGTTCATCGCGCGGCCGCTGGGCGGGATCGTCATGGGCCACTTCGGCGACCGGATCGGCCGCAAGTCCATGCTGGTGACCTCGCTGCTGATGATGGGCATCGCCACGGTCGGCGTCGGTCTGCTGCCCACCTATGAGGCGATCGGCGCCTGGGCTCCCGTACTCCTGGTGACGCTCCGGCTGATCCAGGGCCTGGGGGTCGGTGGCGAATGGGGTGGCGCGGTGCTGATGGCGGTCGAACACGCACCGCCGAACCGGAAGGGTTTCTACGGCAGCTTCGCCCAGATGGGCGTGCCGGCCGGCCTGATCCTCGCCAACGTCGCCTTTCTGGGGGTGACCGCGGGCGTCAGCGACAGCGCGTTCCTGACCTGGGGCTGGCGGGTGCCGTTCCTCTTCAGCGCCGTGCTGGTGGTCGTCGGCGTGGTCATCCGCTTCACCATCACCGAGAGCCCCGACTTCGAGCGGGAGAAGGAGTCCAGCGGCACCGAACGCCTGCCGATCGTCGCCGTGCTCCGGCACAACGCCGGAGCGGTCGCGCTGGGAGCCGGTGCCTTCATCGGGATCAACGCCGTCGGGTACATCTACATGGCCTACCTGCTGGCGTACTCGGACGAGGCGCTGAACCTCGACCGGAGCCTGGTTCTCACCTTCATCCTGCTGGGCTCGTGCGCCTGGCTGGTCACGGTTCCCACGGCGTCGGTGATGTCCGACCGGTACGGCAGGCGGAAGGTGCTCCTCTACGGTTCGATCGGTCTCACCGCCGCGGCGGCGGCCCTGTTCCCCCTCGTCGACACCGGCAGTTCCGTGGTCATCCTGATCGCTCTGCTCGTCACCGGAGTCGCGATGGGGACGGTCTACGGCCCGCTGGCGGCGTTGTACACAGAACTGTTCCCGGTGCGGGTCCGCTACAGCGGCGCGTCGCTGGCCTACCAGATCGGCGCGCTGCTCGGCGGCGGCCTCGCGCCGACCGTCGCGTCCAGCCTTTACGCCAGCTGGCGTTCGTCGCTGCCGATCACGGTGTACCTGACCGCGACGACGCTCGTCAGCCTCGGCTGCGTGGCAGCCGTTCGCCACCGCCACATCCGGAACTCGATGCCGGAAGGTCCATTGTCCACGGACCACGAAGCCCGGGAAGGCGATCTGACTCGCCAGGAAGGAAGGTGACACAGTGCCCTTGATCGAGGTCAAGCTTTTCGAGGGACGGCTCTCGGAGGATACCGAATCCCGGTTGATCGACTCCCTGACCGACGCGATCACCGGCGTGCTGGGGGACTCGGTCCGCGCGCAGACGTGGGTGGTCCTCGAAGAAATACCCGCTCGTCGCTGGGGCATCGGCGGATCCCCCGGATCCACCACCGTGGCCTAGCGACAAGGCGATCGGACGACGACCCGCGAAGACGAGGAGCAGCTCGTGATCAAGTTCTACCTGATGTTCAACCCGTTCAGCTGGGAACGGATGGACAAGCCCATCAAACTCGGAGGCCGGCGAACCGACCGCTACCAGCACATGCTGGAGCAGCTCGCGGCTCACGCCGAACTCGCCGACCGCGCCGGTTTCGAAGGCGTCTTCTTCAGCGAACAGCACGGGAACATCGAAGGCATCCCGGAGGTCACCGCGAACCCGGTGCTCCTGGACCTCTTCGTCGCCTCCCGGACCGAACGGCTCAAGGTCGGCCAGCTCGGGATGACCCTCCCGGTGTCCAACCCCCTGTTGGTGGCCGACCAGATCGCCCAGCTGGACCAGCTGACGGGCGGACGCGCGCTCGCCGGTTTCTCCCGTGGGAACACCCCGCGTTGGGCAGACCAGTACGGCCAGCACATCCCGATGCGCGCCACTCGCTCGGACAAGTCGGAGGCCGACGAACGCAACCTGCGGGCCCTTCAGGAATGCTGGCAGATCATCAAACTGGCCTGGACGCAGGACGTGTTCAGCTTCGACGGCGAGTTCTGGAAGTTCCCCGTGCCCGGTACGAAATGGCCCTACCCGCACACCAAGACCTGGGGCGCCGGGGTCGACGAGGACGACAACCTGCTCGGCGTCAGCATCGCCCCCGGGCCGTACCAGACGCCGCACCCGCGAGTGTTCGCTCCGATGTCGGGCCGGTCCGCGACCGTGCGGTTCTGGGCCCGCGAGGGTGCGACGATCATGTGCCTGACTCCCCGGGAAGATCTTGTCAAGGGCATGCTCGAGGTCTACGCCGACGAGGCGCACCAGGCCGGGCGGACACCGCGGCGCGGGGAAGGGATCATCGCCGGCGGCACGCTGTCCATCGCTGCCGACGAGGCGACCGCCCGCAAGCGGGCCGACGTGATGTCCGAGTGGGATTCCCTGGTGTACAGCGTGCCGCCCTACAACCTTCCGCACCCGATGGCGTTCAACGGCACTCCGGCCCAGATCGTCGACCAGATCGGCCGGCTCCACAGCGAGCTGGGGGTCAGCGAGTTCATCCTGACCGATTACTTCCCGGCCCCGCACGGCTCCGAGGTCAGCCTCGAAATGCTGCAGCTGTTCGCCGAGGAGGTCCTGCCGGCGTTCCAGGGGAAGGAGTCCTGATGCGCGTGGTGATCGACGAGCACCAGGGGTCGTTGCGGCTGCGACTGCTCGACGCGGACGATTTCAGCGCTTTCGCCGTCGTCCTCGCCGACGACGTCGACCCGGCGCGGGCGGACCAGGAGGTGCCAGAAGTACGTTTCGACGGCAGCAACCACGCCTGGGTGGATCCGGGCTGGCTTCGCGACGCTGGTGCTTACCGCACCGGTCCGCGGGCGGAGAACCTGGCACGCATGCTCCGGTACGCCGAGACCAAGGGCTGGCTCCACCCCGCGTCGGGCGAGGTGGCCGCCCACGTGGTCCGGCAACCCGCCTGCGCACTGGGGACGTCGCCGTGACGGAGCACTTCACGCGTCTCGGCCTGCGCGAGCAGATCGGCGCCCTCACGCGCGGGGAGGTGGGGGCGCGGTCGCTGGCCGCGGCCACAGTGGATCGGGTGCGGCGGGTGAATCCCCTGTTGAACGCAGCCTGCGCGACGTTCGACGCGGAAGCCCGCGCGGATGCGGGCTCGGGAGGCAGGCTGGCGGGGGTGCCGGTGGCGGTGAAGGACACTTTCGCACTGCCCTGGTACGCGCCGAAGGACGCGACCCCCGTGGCATACCGGCGGCCAGGCGCGGGCGCCAGCGGAGTGTTCCGGCGGCTGCGCGACGCCGGTTGCACGGTCGCCTTCGCGACCAACATGCACCAGCTGGGCTTCGGAACGACGGGACACGTCTCGGCGTACGGCCCGTGCCGTAACCCTTGGGACGTCACGCGCTGTCCCGGTGGGTCGTCCAGCGGATCGGCGGCGGCCGTGGCCGGCCGGCTCGTGCCGCTCGCGATCGGCACCGACGCGGTCGGCTCGGTCCGCATCCCCGCGTCGTACTGCGGCGTGACCGGGCTCAAGCCGACCTGGGGGACAGTGCCCTCGGACGGCTGCGCCGGTGCGTCGTCGATGATGGCGATCGGCCCCATCACCAGGGACGCCGCCGACTGCCGTCTCGCGACCGAGGTGCTGCTGTCGAAGTCGCTGCCACCGGGAAACCGTCGGCCGCGCATCGGGCTGCCCGTGGATGCCTACTGGAGCGACGTCGAGCCGGGTGTGCTGGCCGCCTGTCGCCGCGCGATCGAGGACCTCGGCGAAGCCGGCTGCGAGATCGTCGAAATCACCCTGTCCGGATCCGTCGACGTCGCACGAACCGCCGCGACCGTGCTCGGCGCGGAACGGCTGGCCCGAATGACGCCCCATTGGAGGAGGACCGTGCTTCCCACACTCCACCCGACGATCCAGCGGGCCTTGGAAGCCTCGCGGGGTGTGCCCGAACACGAGGTCGGGCGCGCCAGGGCTGCCCGGCAGGCCGCACGTGACGAGCTCGAGGCAACGTTCGAGAGCGTGGACCTCGTCGCCTGGCCCACCGTCCCCACGCCCCCGCCGTTGCTCGACCGTCCGCGGGCCGCGCTGCCCTCCGGCACGGTGTCCGCCGACCTGGCCGCGATGCGGACGACCGGGCTCGCCAACCTCACGGGCGTACCGGCGATCACCGTCCCCTGTGGACTGGACCGCGATGGGCTGCCCGTCGGGCTGATGTTCCACGCTCCGTGGCACCAGGAGGGAGTCCTCGTCGACGCAGCCGAACTGCTCGAACAGGTCACCGAGCGGCGGTGGGTCGACCGGGAGCCGAGCGCCGGGGCGATGCCAGCGACCGCATGGCAGGTGAGCTGATGACCACGACATATCCGCCGTCGCTGCCCTTCGTCGAAGGGCGCGCCGTCGAGCCCGGGAGCGGGGTGCACACCGCGTTGCGCGAACCCGCGACCGGCGAGCCGCTCGGCCGGCTCCTGACCGCCGATGAAGCGTGCGTGGACTCGGCGGTGCTGGCTGCGCGTCGCGCGCTGGACGGTCCGTGGCGGCGCACGTCGCCCGTGACCCGCTCCCGGTTGCTGCACAGGCTCGCCGACGAGCTGGAGGCCCAGCACGACGCGCTGTCGATGCTCGAAGCGCGCAACGTGGGCAAGGCGATCACCTCGGTACGAGCCGAGGTTTCGCACGCCGTCGACACGTTCCGCTACTTCGCGGCGGCCACCGCGGCCATCGAGGGGAAGTCGTCGCGACCCAACGGCGCACTGGCGTTCCAGTCATTCCGCGAACCGGTGGGCGTGGTGGCCCAGATCGTGCCGTGGAACTACCCGCTCCTGATGGCCGCCTGGAAGGTGGCGCCGGCGCTGGCCTCGGGCTGCACGGTGGTGCTCAAACCGGATCCGGCGACACCGTTGACCGCGCTACGGCTCGCCGAGCTGGCACTTGACGCCGGCATCCCACCCGGAGTGCTGAACGTGGTACCTGCCGACGGGCCGCGGGTGGGCTCCCATCTGGTCCGCCACGCCGGTGTCGACAGGGTGGCGTTCACCGGCTCGACGGCGACCGGCGGCGAGATCATGAGGCTTGCCGCTGATCCGGTCAAGCGGCTCTCGCTCGAGCTCGGCGGCAAGAGCCCCACGGTCGTGTTCGCCGACGCGGACCTCGACGACGCGGTGCCGGGCGCGGTCTGGGGCGCTTTCACCTGTGCGGGACAGAGCTGCGAAGCCCGGTCGCGCGTGCTCGTCGAGGACGAGGTGTTCGACCGGTTTCTGGAGCGTTTCCTCGACCAGTCGCGAACCCTGCGTGTGGGCGATCCCCTCGATCCGGACACGGTGGTGGGCTCACTGATCTCCACCGCCCATCGAGAGCGGGTGCACGGTTTCGTCGAACGGGCCCGCGCCGCCGGCGCCCAGGTCCTGCTCGGCGGTGTGGTCCCGGCTGGGCCGGGTGCATTCTACCCACCCACGGTGGTCCTCGCGCCGCGGGACGCCGAGATCGTGCGGGACGAGGTCTTCGGTCCGGTCGTGACCGTCCAGCGGTTCCGCGACGAGGAGGAGGCGGTCGCCCTCGCCAACGACACCAAGTACGGGTTGTTCGCGACGGTCTGGACTGGTGACCCCGGCCGGGCCCAGCGCGTCGCGGCGGGCGTCAGGGCGGGCACGGTCGGGATCAACCACCCCTACACCACGTTCCCGGGCGTGCCGTTCGGCGGATTCAAGCAATCCGGGTTCGGCCGCGAGTTCGCGCTGGAGACGCTCTCCGAATACCTCGAGAGCAAGAGCGTCCTGACCTGGACGAGCCGGCGTCCGGCCAACCCCCTTCGTTGACACGACAAACATACCGAGGAGTGATGATGACAGCGACGAAGCCCATCCCAGGCAGCGAAGAAGAGGCCGTCACCGCCGTGATGCGGAGTTTCTCGCGAGCGGTCGGCACGTTCGACGCGGACCTGATGGTCTCCTTGTGGGATCCGGAGGCCGAGACGATCGTGTACCAGCCCGAGGAGCTGCACCACGCGATCTACAGCCGCGATGCGCTGCACAGCTACATCCGGAACCTTCCCAACGTCATCCGCGGCCTGTACGACACGCGGGTCGTGGACCGCAAACTCGAAGTGTGCGGGGAGTTCGCGCACGCCTACGTTCGGTTCTGGTGCCGCATCGAACGGCCCGACGACGAGCCCATGGACGGGCAGATTCGCCAGACCTACCTGCTGCGGAAGCGTCCGAGCGGCTGGTTCTTCGTGCAATATCATGAGTCCCGCCAGGTGCCCGGATTCGCCGCACCGCCGAGCCGAACGGAAATGTGAACGACCATAATGCGATCGGAACGAGGACAGCGCGATACCCCTCGCCGTCGCGATCTCATCGAGATCGCGACGGAGCTCATCAGCGAGATCGGCTACGAGCAGACCACCGTCCGCTTGATCGCGGACCGGATGGGGATCAAGAGTGGCAGCCTCTACTCCCACATCTCCAGCAAGGAGGATGTTCTCTACAAGATCATCCTGGACGTCGCCGACGACTTCCTCGAGCGGGCCGACCGAGCGACGGAAGGCGTGCACGACCCCGAGGAGCGGCTGCGGGCCCGGTGCCGGTCGCATCTGGAGATGATCCGGGATCGTCGTCCGGCCGTGCGGGTCTACTTCGACGAATGGCGCAAACTCGGGGACGCCAACCAGGCGGAGGTGATCCGGCTCCGGGAACGTTACGAGGACGGCTTCCGCCTGGCGATCGCCGACGGTGTCGAAAGCAAGGCATTCGACGCCGACCCCCAGTTGGGTGCGCGGGTGCTGCTGTCCACGTTGAACTGGGCGCCGTCCTGGTACGTCGCTGACGGGAAACTGAGCCCGCGCGAGGTGGCCGACCAGCTGCTGGAGGTCATCCTGCATGGGCTGTACACGCGCGGATAGGCGGGGTCGCACCCCGCTGGAGGAGGAGATGATGTTCCGTGGCGACGGCATTGAGCAGGCGATCTCGGACATCACGAAGGGCCGACCGGTCGTCGTCGTTGCCGATGGCGATCGGGACGACGAGGGTGATCTGGTGTTCGCGGCGGCCGCGGCGACCCCGGAGCTCGTCGCGTTCGCGGTCCGGCACACGTCCGGGTTCGTCTGCACCGCACTGCCCGCCCAGGCCGCGGACCGGATGCGGCTCCCGCCGATGACGGCCATCAACCAGAACGTTCGCGGAACGGCCCACGCGGTCACGGTGGACGCGCGTGACGGGGTGACCACGGGGATCTCCGCCCGGGACCGGGCTCGCACGATCAGGTTGCTGGCCGACCCCGGCGCGTCGCCGCACTCGTTCGCCCGTCCTGGCCACGTCGTACCACTGCGTGCCTGCCCTGGCGGGGTGCTGCGCAGGCCCGGGCATACGGAAGCAGCGGTCGACCTGGCCGGGTTGGCGGGGTGGGCGCCGGTGGCGGCGTTGAGCCGCATCGTCTCACCGGCCGACGACCGCGGCATGGCTCGCCTCGACGAGCTGGCCGTCTTCGCGAAGGACCACGACCTGAAGTTGGTCACGATCGCCGACCTTGTCGAGTACCGGAGGCGCGCCGACCCGCCGAAGGCTCTGGGTGATGACCCAGATCATCATCCACTTGGGACACCCGGCTGCGACTGCCGTCGAGCCGATCTGCTGGCACGACCGGGCCAGGTCGCGTCCCGGCGGTGATGACGGGCCACGCGCGCCGACCCACCGAACTCATCGAGGGAGGTGCTGCGAGCCGGTGTGAGATCGTCAGCCACCAGGTCGATGGCTTGGCCGGCCTGTCTTGCTCTGGAACGCGAGCAGCGGCATCCGCGCCGGGCCCGGCTGCCGGTGGAGCCTGACGGGCCGTGCGTGGCGCCGGGGCGGACGTGCTGGTCGTCCACTTCGGACACCGCGGCGTGGATCGTCCACCGACCTGACTCCGCGCCGAGCACCATGACCTTGGCCTCGATCGGCGGACACCCGGGCTCGGCGCGGGCGAGCTGCCGCACGGTCGCGGACGCCCGCGGATCCAGACCCAGGCTGGCGCGCACGAGGTCGGCGATCCCGCGCGCGGTCGTCGCGACCGGGCTCGGGTGGGTTCGATCGGCCAGGTGCGACGACGGCCGGCACAGGGGAGGGCGATCAGCGCTTTCGATCGCGCTGCAGTGGTGCGGGTCACACGGTGAGGGGCCGCTGTTTGCCCATAAATGAAGACGTCTTCATGTGTTCTGTTATCGTCGGGGAGTCGTCCGTCGTCCCCGGAGGTGACTCGTGGCCACGTCGCCCAGTGCCACGCTGACTCGCTCGGCGTCCGCTCGTCCGGCCCTGCCGCCCGTGCGTAGGACTCGACTGTGGGCCTTGCCCGAGGTGCGCTGGGCTGCGGCTGCGCTCGCGTTGTTCCTGGCCGGGCTGGCTGTCCAGCTTCTGGGCGGCCCGTCCGGGCTGTCGTGGGCGTTGTATCTGGCCTGCTACGTGACCGGAGGCTGGGAGCCCGCCTTGGCGGGCTTGCGGGCGCTGCGGGACAAGACCCTCGACGTGGACTTGCTGATGGTCGCGGCGGCGATCGGGGCGGCGTCGATCGGCCAGGTGATGGACGGCGGGTTGCTGATCGTCATCTTCGCCACCTCAGGTGCCCTGGAAGCGCTGGCGACCGCGCGCACGGAGGACTCGGTGCGCGGCTTGCTGGACCTGGCCCCCGACACCGCGGTTCGCGTGACCGAAGGGGGCACGGAGGAGACCGTGCGGGCCGCTGACCTGGTTGTCGGTGATGCGGTGCTGGTGCGGCCGGGGGAGCAGGTGCCCGCCGACGGCACGGTCGTGGCCGGGGCCAGCGAGGTGGACCAGGCGACCATCACGGGTGAACCGCTGCCCGTGGACAAGGCGGCCGGGGACGAGGTGTTCGCGGGCACGCTCAACGGCACCGGGGTGTTGCGGGTGCGGGTCGACCGGCGTGCCGAGGACTCGGTTGTGGCCCGCATCGCCGGGCTGGTCGAGCAGGCCAGTAGGACCAAGGCTCGTACTCAACTGTTCATCGAGAAGGTGGAGCAGCGCTACTCGATCGGCATGGTGATCGCCACCGTCGCCCTGTTTGTCATCCCGCTGTGGTTGGGGGAGCCGCTGCGAGAGTCCTTGCTGCGGGCGATGACGTTCATGATCGTTGCCTCACCGTGCGCGGTCGTGCTGGCGACCATGCCGCCGCTGCTGGCGGCGATCGCCAACGCCGGCCGGCACGGGGTTCTGGTCAAGTCCGCGGTGGTGATGGAACAGCTGGGCACGACCACCCGGGTCGCGTTCGACAAGACCGGCACGCTGACGCGCGGCACGCCCGAACTCGCCGACGTCCGAGTGCTACCCGGTGGGGAGCTCACCGCCGAGCAGGTGCTCCGCTATGCCGCGGCCGCTGAACATCCCAGTGAGCATCCGCTGGCCGCGGCGATCGTGCGCGCCGCCCGGGCCCGACGCCTCGACCTGCCGCCCGTTGGCGAGTTCCTCGCCCGGCCGGGCAGGGGCGTGTCCGCGCGCGTCGACGGCTCCCTGGTCCAGGTGGGTTCACCGGCCGCGCTGCTCGATCCGGGGTCCGCGGGGGACACCGCGCGGGAGGTCGTCGACGGCATCCAGGCGCGTGGCCACACCGCTGTGGTCGTGCTGTGGGAGCACCGGCCGGTGGGCGTGCTGGGCATCACCGACCAGGTCCGCGAGGAAGCCGAACCGGCGGTCGCCGCCGTCACAGAGCTGACCGGCGCCGCTCCCGTGCTGGTCACGGGCGACAATCAGGTGACCGCCGCCAGGTTGGCGAGCCAGGTCGGCATCACGGACGTGCGGGCGGAGCTGCTGCCGGACGACAAGGTCACGGCGGTCCGCGAACTGCAGGCGCGGGGGCAGCGGGTGGCTGTGGTCGGCGATGGCATCAACGACGCGCCGGCCCTGGCGGCCGCGCACACCGGTATCGCCATGGGTGGCGCCGGGTCCGACCTCACCCTGCAGACCGCCGACGCCATCGTCGTGCGCGACGACCTGACCACGATCCCCGCCGTGATCGCACTGTCCCGCCGCGCCCGTCGCGTGGTGGTCGCCAACCTGGTCATCGCGGGCAGCTTCATCGCGGTGCTGGCCCTGTGGGACATCCTCGGCACGTTGCCACTGCCGCTGGGGGTGGCCGGGCACGAAGGCTCCACCGTGATCGTCGGTCTCAACGGGCTGCGGCTGCTGCGCTCGGCGGCCTGGAAACGAGCACACTGCCCCCCAAGGCCACCTTTGTTGCGTTGAACGCAACAAAGGTGGCCTTGGGGGACCTGAGCGCCACCGCCCCATTGCCCGACGGCCTCCACGAGCGTGCGGTTGCGCGGCCGCACGCCGACGCCGACACTGGGCCGGCAAGCCGGTGAAACGGAGCTCGGGGATGAAGGTGTCCAAACGCGGCGTGGGCATGCTCATGCTGGTCCTCGTCGCGATCGCCTGCGCTGCGGGAGCCGTGTGGCTGCTGGTCGGCGGCTATTGAGGCGTGGTCGTTTCGCCTCGCGTGCTCCGCCGGGCGCGGCCTAGCTACAGCCGAGTGTGACCGTACCGAGGTGGGCGAATCGCGCTGTGATCGACGAGCCGGGTCGTGCGGGCACGGCATCGGTGAGGCCGCCGGTCAGCACGATCCAGCCAGGTTCGAGCGCGACACCTCGCTCCCACAGCGAGTTGGCCGCGAGTGCCAGGGCCTCCGCGGGGTGTCCCTGGACTGCCGCGCCGGTCGCGGTGTCGACGATCTCGCCGTCGACGTCGAGGACACAGCCTTCCAGTTCGAGGGCGAGCTCCTCCGGCCGGCGTGCCTGCGCGCCGACGAGGAAACCCGCGGAGGAGGCGTTGTCGGCGACGACGTCGGGGAGGGTGAACTTGTAGTCGGTGTAGCGGCTGTCGATGACCTCCAGTCCGGCACGGACCTCCGAGACGGCTGCCAGCGCCTGGGTGGCGGTCACGCCGGGGCCGGCGAGCCGGTGGCCGAGCACGAATACGATCTCTGGTTCGACCCTGGGGTGGATCAGGGCCGCCGTGTCGAGGGGTTGGCCGGCGGGGAGTGACATCCGGTCCGTGAGCCACGCGGTGAGCGGCGAGTCGATGTTCATGCGTCGCTGCTTCGCGCGGGAGGTGAGACCGAGCTTGACTCCGACGACCTGCTCTCCGTTCTCGGTCTTGTGGTCGATGAGCCGGTGCTGGACCTGGTAGGCCGTGCGCAGATCCAGTTCCGGCCATTCACTGGTGATGGGTGGCCGCTCGGTGCGCGCTCGCTCGGCTTCGGCGAGGACGTGTGCGGCGTGGTCGACGGTCCAGAGCGTCAACGGCTTAGCCCTTTCACTTCCGCGAGGACGCCGGTCCACGCGGTGCCGGTGGGGTATACGGGTTCGAGGTGCTGTACGCCAGCGAGAATGACGAGCCGCGCGGCGGCGTCCAGGTGGGCAGAACGGTCCATCAGCCCCGTCCGAGGAACCGCATGGCGTTGCCCGCCAGCAGTTTCCCCCGCTGCCTTTCGGTGAGGAACCCGGCTTCGTGCACGACCTTCCCCACCGGACGTTCGCCGAGTGGGTACGGGTAGTCGCTGCCGAGGAGGACCTGATCGTCGCCGAGGGTGTCCACGAGCAGGCGCAGCGCCGCCGGGTCGAACACGACCGAGTCGGCGAAGAACCGGTGTGTGTACTCGCTCGGCGGCCGCTCGGACCGGCCCCGCACGAGATCGCCCCGGCGGTGCCAGGCGTTGTCGGCGCGGCCGAGCCAGAACGGGAAGCTCCCGGCGCCGTGTGCGAAGCACAGCCGCAGCGTGTCCGGGACGCGGTCGAAGACGCCGCCGAGGATCATCGCGAGCACCGACAGGTGCGTCTCCGCAGGCATTCCCGTCAGCCACCGAGCCATCCAGCGGTCCAGCCGGGGCCCGCCGGGCATGTCCCATGGGTGCACGAACACCGGCGCTCCGATGGAGGCGCAGTGCTGGAGGAACGTGACGATTCCCGCGTCGTCGAGGTCCTTGTCCCCCACGTGGTTGCCGATCTCGACCCCGGCGTGCCCTGCGGCCAGGCACCGGTCCAGCTCCTCGCACGCCGCGTCCGGGTCCTGCAGCGGCACCTGGCAGAACGGGACGAACCGATCGTGCCCGGCGAGGGTCTCCAGCGTGACGTCGTTGAGGATCCGTGCCGCCTTGACCGCTTCCGCCGCGGGCCGGTCGTAGCCGAAGAAGACCGGCGTGGGCGACACGACCTGCAAACTCACCCCGTCGTGGTCCATGTCCACGAGCCGGGTCGAGGGGTCCCACGCCTGCGGACCCGCGGGCCGGAACTCGGTCTCTCCGACCATGATCATCGCGTCCCGCTCGGAGTCGATCCGCAGCCACGGCCAGCCCGGCCCGAGGTCGGGCCAGCCGTGGGGCACCAGATGGGTGTGGACGTCAACGACCTCAACGACACTGTCCGCCATGCCGGACTAGCCCTTCCCCGGGTGCAGGGCGCCGCACGCGTCGCAGGTGCGAGCTCGTTCGTCGGCATAGAACTTCTCGAACACCGGCGGCAGGTCGGCCACGATGTCGCGGACCTGTAGCTCGACCTCGTGCAGCAGCGCGGAGCAGTCCGGGCAGTACCACTGGAACTTCTCGAGGGTGCCCTCCTCGCGGACCCGCTCGATGACCACGCCGATCGAGCCGGGTTCGGGTCGTTGCGGGGAGTGGGGGAGGTTGCCGGGCAGGAGCCACATCTGGCCCTCTCGAATGTGCACCGTTTGCACGCCCTTGTCCTCGGTGACGACGTTGACGTGCATGTTGCCCTTGACCTGGTAGAAGTACTCCTCGTAGGGGTCGACGTGGAAGTCGGTGCGCTGGTTGGGCCCTCCCACCACCTGCACGATGAAGTCCTGACCGGCCGGGAACATCTGCTTGTTGTTCACGGGCGGGCGCAGGTGGGACTCGTTCTCCTTGAGCCAGCCCGGAAAGTCGATCGGCTCGGTGAGCTGTGTCATCGCTCGGCTCCTTCCCGCAGCGTTCCTCGGGCACTGGGGGACATGCGATGCTCGCGTGCCGTCTTCGGTGTCATCGTTCCTCCTCGGGGATCCGTGCGATGGCGGAGATCTCGATCAGCAGGTGCGGGTGGGGGAGCTGGTGCACGGCGACGGTCGTGCGGGCCGGACCGTTCTCGTCGAAGAACCGGCCGTAGACCTCGTTGTAGCCGCCGAAATCGTTCATCGACACCAGATACGTCGTCACCGACACCAGGTCGCCGAGGTCGGCGCCCACCTCGGCGAGGAGGTCGCGGATGTTCTCGAGCACCGCCCGCGTCTGTACCCGGATGTCGAGCGTCGTGGTGCCCAGCTCGTCGACGCTCGCGCCTTCGATCGTGTTGTCGGGCCTGCGGCTGCTGGTACCGGACACGTAGGCGAACCCGCCGGACACCTTGACGTGGGGGAACCTGCCCCGTGGTGTCGCCTTGCCCGCGACGGTTCTGGCCTGGCTCACGGCCGTCCTCCTTGGAAGTCGACGCACACGTTGGTGGTCTCGGTGTAGAAGTCCAGTGAGCGGTGCCCGCCCTCACGGCCGATCCCGGAGGCCTTCATCCCGCCGAAGGGGCTGCGCAGGTCCCGGAGGAACCAGGTGTTGACCCACACCAGCCCCACGTCCAGAGCGGCTCCGGCACGGTGCGCGCGGCCGACGTCGCGGGTCCAGACGGCGGCCGCCAGCCCGTAGTCGCTGTCGTTGGCCAGCGCGTAGGCCTCCTCTTCGTCGTCGAAGGGCGCGACGTGGCAGACCGGGCCGAAGATCTCCTCGCGATTCGTGCGCGCCCCCGGCGGCAGCCCGGTCAGCACGGTTGGCTGCACGTAGGCACCGCCGTCGCGTTCGTCGCCGAACACCGGCAGTCCGCCGCCGGCATGCACCGTGGCGCCCTCGGCCTTGGCGAGCTCGTAGTAGCCGAGCACCTTGTCGCGGTGGGCCCGCGAGATGAGCGGCATGGTGGTCACGCCGTCGTCGGCGGGCAGACCGAACCGCAGCTCGGACGCGTGCGCCGCGAGCCGCGCGGTGAACTCCTCGAACACCGGCCGCTGCACGTAGAGCCGCTCGGTGCACAGGCACACCTGCCCGCCGTTGGTGAACGACGACCGCGCGGCGCCCGCCACAGCGGCGTCCAGATCGGCGTCGGCGAACACGATGCCCGCGTTCTTGCCGCCCAGCTCGAACGACACCGCCTTCACGCCGTCCGCGGCCGCCTTCATGATCGTGCGGCCGGTGCCGGACTCGCCGGTGAAGGTGATGGCGTCCACGCCGGGGTGGGTGGTGAGGAACTCGCCCGCGGAGTCCGGACCGAACCCGTGCACGACGTTGTAGACGCCGCGGGGCACCCCGGCGGCGGCCATGATCTCCGCCAGGAGCGTGGCCGACGACGGCGTTTCCTCCGACGGCTTGACCACCACCGCGTTGCCGCAGGCGAGCGCCGGCGCGACCTTCCAGGTCAGCAGCAGGAACGGCAGGTTCCACGGCACGATCACGGCGACCACGCCCACGGGCTTGCGGACGGCGTAGTTGAGCGCCTTCCCGCCACCGGGAGCCGGGGTGAGGAACGACTCGCCGGGCACGGTGCTCACCATGTCGGCGAACGCCCGGAAGTTCGCCGCGCCCCGGGGGATGTCGAGTGTGCGGGCCTGGCTCACCGGCTTGCCGGTGTCGGCGACCTCGGCCGCGACCAGGTCGTCGAAGCGCCGCTCGATCTCGTCGGCCACCCGGCGAAGCACGGCCGCGCGGTCCAGCTCGCTCGTGCGGCCCCATGGCCCGTTCAGGGCTGCCCTCGCGGCGGCGACCGCGGCGTCGACGTCGTCGCGGCCTGCTTCGGAGACCTCACCGAGGATCTTCCCGGTGACCGGGCTGGTGTTGGCGAAGGTACGGGCGGAAAGGGTGAACTCGCCGTCGATGTGGTTGCGAACGGTCACGGTTTCCTCCTGGCCTGGACGACCCCGCCCGCGATCGCCGCGGCGAGCCCGAGCCCGGCGGCCGCGAGCACGCGGTGCTGGGCGCGGACGCGCCGCCGCACGCGGTCGTAGGGGGTGGTGGAGAACGACACCAACTCGTACCGCGAGACATAGCGGCCGGGCGCCAGCCGTTCGAGCGTGTGCTCGATGCGCTTGCCGAGCCGGAACAGCGGAGACGCGACCTTGTCGCGCATCTCGACGAAGTTCGCCAGGGCCATCTGGGCGATCGCCTCGGTGTCGGCGCGCCGCGACGACTCGAACATCGGCAGGGCTCGCGCCCAGTTCCCGCCGGTGCGGTCGAGGCACTGGCCGAGCACCACGACGTCCTCGAAGGCGCAGTTCGCGCCCTGCCCGTAGAAGGGGACGATCGCGTGGGCGGCGTCGCCGATGAGACAGACCCGCCCGGACTGCCACGGCGCGCATCGCACGGTGCCGAGCAGGCCGACCGGGTTGTGCTGGTAGTCGTCCACGAGTCCGGGCGCCAGTCGCGGCACGTCGGGGTAGTGCTCGGCGAAGAACCGCTCGATCGCCGCCGGGCTGGACAGGGAGGCGAACGCGGAGGTGCCGCTGGTGGGCCAGAACAGCGTGCAGGTGAACGACTTGTCGGGGTTGGGCAGTGCGATCATCATCGACCGTCCGCGTGGCCAGATGTGCAGGGCCCGCGGGTCGAGCGCGAAATCCCCGTCGCGGGGCGGGATCGTCAGCTCCTTGTAGCCGTAGTCGAGGAAGTCGAGCGTCTCGGTGGTCACGCCGTGCGCGACCAGCTGACCGCGGACGGCGGAGCCCGCCCCGTCGGCCCCGAGGATCACGTCCGCCCGGGCGCGTACCTCGCCCGCCGGTGTGGCGAACGTCAGCTCGCCGGTCACCGGGTCCAGGCCGGACAGCCGATGTTCGAACCGGATGTCCACACCGGACTCGGCTGCATCCAGCAGGATGTTGTTGAGGGCGCCCCGGCTGATCGAGTTGATCGCGCGCTCGCCGTCGGCGCTGTAGGGCTGGAAGTCCAGCTCTCCGGTGACCGGGTGGATCATGCGCCCGTACATGGGCAGCGCGTCGGCCAGTACCTGCTTGTCCAGCCCGACCACGCGCAGTGCGGCCAGGCCGCGCTCGGACAGCGCCAGGTTGATCGAGCGGCCCCGCTCGGCAACGCCGCCACGCGGGTCGGGCCGCCGCTCGTACAGGACGACGTGCTCGCCGCGCTGGGCGAGCACACAGGCCAGCAGGCTGCCGGCGAGGCCTCCGCCGACGACGGCGATCTCGCTCATGGCCGGTCTCCGATCACGGCGGCGAGCGCGGTCGCGGCTCGCCAGCAGTCGTGGTAGGTCGAGTAGAGGGGGACCGGCGCGATCCGCACCACGTCCGGGTTGCGCACGTCGGCGCAGACGCCGTGCTCGGCGCGCAGGCGGCGGGCGATCGTGGCGGCGTCGTCGACGCGCAGTGACAGCTGGCACCCGCGCCGGTCGGCCTCGCGCGGGGTGAGCAGGGTGACCGGTCCGTTCGCGACGGTTTCGTCCAGCAGCGTCTCCAGGTAGCCGGTGAGGCGGAGGCTGCGCGCCCGGAGGGCGTCCATGCCGATCTCGTCGAAGATGCGCAGTGACGTGCGGACCGGGCTCATCGCCAGGATCGGCGGGTTGGAGATCTGCCATGCCTCCACAGTGGACGGTGGGCGAGACACCGGCGCCATCTCGAATCGGGTGGTCTCCTCGGTGCTCCACCAGCCCTCGAACCGCGGCAGCCCCGGATCGCCGTGATGCCGCTCGTGGACGAACGCCCCGGCGACCGCGCCGGGACCGGAGTTGAGGTACTTGTACGAGCACCAGGCCGCGAAGTCCGGGCCCCAGTCGTGCAGCCGCAGCGGGACGTTGCCCGCGGCGTGCGCGAGGTCCCAGCCCACGACCGCGCCCGCGGCGTGCCCGGCGGCGGTGATCGCGGGGATGTCCAGCAGCTCACCGGTCAGGTAGTTGACCCCGCCGAGCAGCACCAGCGCGACCGTGTCGCCCTCACGCGCGAGGAAGTCCAGCACCTCGCCGGTGCCGAGGCGGACGACCGTGGTGTCCGGGTCCAGGCCGTGGAACCGCGCCTGGCTGCGCACCGCGTAGCTGTCGGAGGGGAACGTCGAGTCCTCGATGAGGATCTTGGTGCGCCGTCCACGCGGCCGGTAGAACGACACCATCAGCAGGTGCAGGTTCACCGTCAGCGAGTTCATCACCACGGTCTCGCTCGGCAGCGCACCCACGAGCCGCGCCGCGGTCTCGGTAAGCAGCGAGTGGTAGGGCAGCCACGGCCGCCGAGCCTCCAGATGCCCCTCGACGCCGAGCCGCGCCCAGTCGTCGAGGTCCTCCAGCAGCTCCGCCCGCACCGCATGCGGCTGCAACCCCAGCGAGTTCCCGGCGAAGTAGGCCGTCTCGGCGTAGCCGCCGCCGTCCGCGGGCGGGATCGCGAACCGATCTCGGTACCCCGGGTCACCGAGGTCCAGCTCGCGGGCCCCGGCTTCGGTCGTGTCCATCAGTTCATCACCGTCCTGGCCGAGAACAGCTCGGGAAACACCACCCGCTCCATGCTGCGCCGCAGCCACGCCAGGCCGCTAGAGCCGCCCGTGCCGACGCGGGCACCCATCGAGCGCTGCACCGCCTGGAGGTGGCGGTAGCGCCAGTCGCCGAACTGCTCGGCCACCTCGGTCAGGGCCTCGCCGAGCATCCTCAGGTGGTTGCCGGGTCCGGGGTCGTCGTAGATCCGTACCCAGGCGGACTCCACGGCGGGGTCCGGCGTGTGCTCCTCGGCGAGGTCCCGGCTGAGCACGGAGCCCGGGACGTCGTGGCCGTGGCGGGCGAGCACCCGGATCACGTCGTCCCACAGGCTCGGCGCCGCGAGTGCGTTCTCCAGGTCGCCGTGGACGGCGGGGTCGTTGCGGAACGGCCGGATCAGCGACGCCGTCTTGAGTCCCAGCCGGAACTCCAGCTTCCGGTACATCGCCGACTGGAACCCGGACCCCTCGCCGAGAAGGTCGCGGAACCGGTTGAAGTCGCCCGGCGTCATCCAGCGCAAGGTCTGCCAGCCGGCGTTGAGCCCCTCCAGGTGCAGGGCGGCGCGGCGCAGCGGGAGCAACGACTCCCACACGTCGTCGGCGCGCAGCCGCTCCTGGGCCACGCCGAGTTCGAAGTGGACGAGTCCGAAGTAGAGTTCCATGACCTGGCTGATCATCAGGAACGACATCTCGCCCGGGTCGTCGCTCAGTGTCCGCTGCAGGCGGTGCAGCGTGCTGGCGTGCACGTAGTCGTCGTACGGGACGCGCTCGAAGTCGAGCGTGGGGTCGCCGCCGTTGGCCGCCGTGCGGCGGGTGCGCTCCGACTCGTTCGACGCCGTGACGGCCGGGGTCTCCGAGGTGTGTCGCACGGATCTCCTCCTCTCTGCTGGGTTCTCATGCTCTCAAGGTGAGCACGGGCGTTGAATGGTCTTCTCAAGGCTCATCAGTGGCCGTGCTTGCGGTTCCAAGGTTGTGGGCACGGGTCACTTTCAGATCGGATGCACGGCCTTTCCTTCAGCGAGCTCCCACCGGTGGTGCGCCGGTCAGGGTCGCGGTTCGCAGGAGGAGCCGGACTTCGGGCCGGCGGGCGCCTCGGTCGTGAACATCATGGTGGATATCTTCGTCTGCCGGACGCGCCGACGGAAGGCGGTCTCGAGGGCGATCCGGGCTTTTCACCGTCGATTTCCTGGCATATCCTCCCGATCACTTAACGAACGAGAGGATCGACGGGTGGACGGGATGGACTGGGAGATCCTGCGGGAGTTGCAGGACAACGCTCGGCTGTCGTTCAGCGAGCTGTCCCGCCGGGTGCACCTCTCGGCGCCGGCGGTCACCGAGCGTGTGCGGAGGCTCGAGGAGACCGGGGTGATCACCGGCTACCACACGCACGTCGATCTCAGCAGTGCCGGCTGGACGGTGTCGGCCTTCATCCACATGTCCTGTTACGGCCCGCGCTGCGTGCTGCGGGATCCCGAGGTGGCGGAGTGGCCGGAGGTGCGTGAGATCCACCGCGTCACCGGCGACATGTGCAGCATCCTCAAGGTGGCGGCCGAGTCGATGACGGCCTTCGAAGCGCTGATCGACCGGCTGGCGGTCTACGGAAGGCCGTCGAGCACGATGGTGCTCTCGACGCCGGTCAAGCACACCCGCGTCGTGAGCGTCCAGGACAAGTAGGTCGGGCTGTCCCCTCGCGCACGGTTTTACCTGGACTAAATACTGTGCATCTTGACTATACGCTCGGTACCCGGCTCTAATGGGCCAGTCGCGAGCCCGCCGCTCGCCACGGGTCCGAAATGGAGGGTGATCGCGTGTCCGTCGACTGGCTGCTCACCGGCGGGGAGATCGTCTCCTTCGATCCGGCGACCCCTGCCTCATCGGCGCTGGCCGTCACCGCAGGGCGGGTCGTGGCACTGGGCTCCGACGACGAGCTGGCACCACTCGCCGGACCCGGCACCCGCCGCACCCGGCTCGGCGGGGCGGCCGTGTTGCCGGGCTTCTGCGACACCCACATGCACCTCGAGAAGGTCTCCCACGAGCTCTCGATGCTCGCGCTCGGCGACGCCCGCGACATCGCCGACGTGTGCGAGCGCGTGCGCGAGCGGGCGGCAGACGCCGCGCCGGGCGCATGGATCCGCTGCCTCGGTGACGCCGGGGGCTGGCACGAAAGCAACCTCGCCGAGGGCCGACTCCCGACGCGCGCCGAGCTGGACGCCGCCGCAGGGGACCATCCGGTGTTTCTGTACCGCAGGCCCGACCACGGTGCCCTGAACACCGCTGCCGCGACGGCACTTGCCGGACTGCTCGCGGACGCGGGCGACGGTGAGTGGCAGCCGGACACGGGCCACCTGTACGGGCCACGCGTGCGGCTGGTCAACGACGCGCTGTACCGGCCCGGCGTGCACGAGCGCGAGCAGCAACTCGACCTGCTGGCCCGCGCCTCCCGGCGGCTGCTCGAGATGGGCGTGACGACCGTCGTCGATCCGGGCCTCCCCGCGGGATTCGACGCCGCCTGGCAGCTGTACCGCGCGGCCGCCGACCGAGACGTGCTCGCCCAGCGCGTCCTGCTGATGAACCGCTTCGACTGGCGCGGCGAGTTCGACGCCGAGCTGAACCGTGTCCTGCACAGCACGGCGCTGCCGGGGGACGGCGACGACCGGCTCCGTGCGTGGGCGCTCAAGCTGGTCCTCGACGGTGAGTTCACCGGCGCGTGGCTACGCCCGGCCGAGGAACCCGGCAGCGACCGCAACGCCCGTTACTCGCCGGGCGAACTGCGCACCGTCCTGCGCCTGTGTGCCGAACGGGGCTGGCCGGCCTGCGTGCACGCCATGGGCGGCGGGGCGATCGCCGCCGTCACCGCGGCCGTGCGCGAGCTGCGTGCCGAGGGCGCGGCGTTCACGCCCGGCCAGGTGTCGATCGCGCACGCCTTCCTCATCACCGAGCGCGATCTCGACGCCTGCGCCGAGCTCGGCATCGGGATCTCGGTGCAGCCCGCGCTCGCCTACACCTACGTCCGGGAGATGCGCGCGGTGTGGGGCCCGCTGGCCGAGCAGGCCGTGCCCTTCGGCACCATGGCGCGCCATGGCGCGCGGTTCGCGGGCGGATCCGACACCCACCCGTGCGACCCGCTCACGGGCGCGGCCATCGCGGTCACCCGCAAGGCGTGGGACGGTTCGAGCCTCGGCGAGCACGAGGCGCTCACACCGCACCAGGCGCTCTCGCTCTACACCCGCGAGGCCGGGCACCACATCGGGCTGCGGGACGTCGGGGTGCTCGCGCCGGGGGCCGTCGCCGACTTCGTGGTGTGGCCGGAGAACCCGCTCGGCTGCGCGCCGGAGGGCTGGCCGTCGCTGCGGCCCGCGCTCGTCGCCGTCGGCGGGCGTCCCGTGTGGATGGACCACGACTGACTCGGTGTCTCGCGGGGACACCGACGGAACGACACGACAAGGAGCTGCCCATGGCTGAAACGGCGCCCGGATACCTGTTGCGAGACTGCACGGTCGTCGACTCGCTCGCCGAGGCTCCCCTCCAGAACGCCGCCGTGTGGGTCGAGGGCGACCGGATCAAGGAGGTGGGCACGGACCCCGATCTCGGCGCCCGAGCCCGATCGGCGGGCTGCGTGGAGCTGGACCTTGCCGGGGCGTATGTCACGCCAGGCCTGATCAACATGCACACGCATTTCTCGCTGTCCCTGCCCGGCGCGCTCGGGGAACGCGTCAAGCGCATGGGCCCGCATGACCTCGCGCTCTACATGGCCGACGGCGCTCGGCGTACCCTCCACAGTGGAGTCACGACGGTGCGGTGTGTCGGCGAGAAGGACCACGCCGACTTCGCGCTGCGCACGGCGGTCGATTCCGGATTCGTCCCGGGTCCGCGCATCTTCACCGCGGGCCGGGCGCTGACCTGTACCGGCGGGCACGGTCACGGGTCGTCGGGCGCGTTCGAGTGTGACGGCGCCACGGAGTTCCGCCGGGGCGTGCGCACGCAGATCAAGGCCGGCGCCGACCTGATCAAGGTGATGATCTCCGGCGGCATCTCGGGCAGGCACGAGGCCATCGACACCCGGCAGGTGACCACGGACGAGCTGTCCGCCGTCATAGCCACCGCCCACGAGTGGGGCCGGAAGGTGACGGCCCACGCGGGTCCGTGGCCGGTGATCCGGGAAGCGGTGGAGCTCGGGCTGGACTGCGTCGAGCACGGCTACGAGCTGACCAGGGAACTGACCGGCCTCATGGCCGAGCGCGGCTGCGCCTACGTCCCGACGCTCGTGGTGACACGGTGCAAGGAGTTCTTCGACGAGCTCGGCGTTCCGGAGTGGATGCAGCAGCGTTCCCTCGGTGCGGGGGAGCGGCACCTGCAGAGTTACGGGTGGGCGCTGGAGGCCGGGGTCGAGGTGCTGCTCGGCAGTGACATGCCGCCGTTCTGGCGGTTCGAGGGCACCAGCGCCGCCGTGCGGGAACTGGAGTACATGGCTTACGGAGGGCTCGGGGCCCGCGAGGCGCTGCGCGCGGCGACGATCGCGCCCGCGCGCTGGCTGGACGCCGACGACGTGCTGGGCTCGGTCACCGAGGGCAAGTACGCGGACCTGCTCGTCCTGGAACAGGACCCGCTCGCGGACACCTCGGCGTTCCGGTCGATCTCGATGGTCCTCAAGGGAGGCGAGGTGGTCCGGGACGACCGGGCCCGTGCGGTGGCGGCGCGAAGGGAGCCCGCCGCACTCGGGTAGTCACGGATTCGGCGGCGTCACGGACACGACGAACTCGGCGGGCCGGTTTCCCGTATTGACGTAGCGGTGGGGCAGCCGGGAGTCGAACGTGACGCTCTCGCCTTTGTCCAGCGTGTACGTGCCGCCGCCGACCTCGACCGTGATCGTGCCCTCCAGCACGAGCGCGCACTCCGTCGACGCGTGGCCCCACGGCTCGTCGCAGGTCGCCTCACCGGGGGCGAGCTGGCCGAGTAGCACCTCCAGGTCACCGCGCCCCGGGGTGAGCCGGTCGTAGAGGAGGTGGCCGTTGGACCGGCGCAGCTGTGGCCGGTGGCCGGGCCGCGTGACGTGCACGGCGGGCGCGTCGTCGGAGAACATCTCCGCCAGCGACGTACCGAAGGCGCCGGCGAGCTTGCGGATCGTGGTCAGGCTCGGGTCGGTGGCGCCGTTCTCGATCTGGCTCAGCAGGCCGGGAGTGACCTCGATGCGCGCCGCCAGTTGCCGCAGCGTCAGCCCGCGCTCCTTGCGCAGATCCCGGATCCGGTTGCCGAGCACGTGTTCGCCGTCCTTTCGCTGGTGCGATTGTCCGATAGTGCCCTATTCGGAGGGAACCGCGGAGCTTTCGACGCTAGTTTACTGAAGATAAACAACAGTACATCTTGACTATACTTCCGTGGCGGGTTTGACTCCGGTATCTCCGCTCGGCGAACTCTTCCGGAGGAAACATGCCCCGTCGGTTCCGAGTCCCCGCCCGGCGCCGTCTCCTGCTCGCCGCCGTGTCCCTTGCCGCCGTCGTCACCTGCGTGCTGAGCGCGTGCACGGCAGGCCGGGCCGGTTCGGCGGCGAGAGACAACACGCTCGTCGTCGACACGTCCTTTGTGTACAAGACACTCGACCCCGGGCTGGTGTACGAGCAGACCGGCTACCTCGCCGTGCACGCCCTCTACGAGTCCCTGCTCACTTTCGAGGGCGGCGACGTGACCGAGCCGAAGCCGGGCCTCGCGGAGTCGTACGAGGCTTCGCGGGACGCCACCCGATTCACCTTCACCCTGCGCGAGAACGCAACGTTCTCCGACGGCACGCCCGTCACCTCGGAGGACGTCGAGTTCTCCCTGAACCGCCTCGTGAACCTCAAAGGCAGCGCGTCCGCGTACTTCGCCGGACTGGAGATCAGCGCTCCCGACGACCGTACGGTGGTGGTCACCTCGCCGACACCGAACCCGAACGTGCCCGTGCTCATGGCGATGCCCGCCGCCTCCATCGTGAACGCGGACGTGGTCGCCGAGCACGGTGGACGTTCCGACGCCAGCGCCGCGAGCAACGACCGCGCACAGTCCTATCTGGACCGTGAGACCGCAGGCAGCGGACCCTACGTGCTCGAGCGGAACCAGCCCGGTGAGCAGCTGGTGCTCACAGCCAACGAGAACTACTGGGGTGACAAGCCCGGCTACTCCCGGGTGGTCATCCGCAACATGGAGGCACAGAACCAGAAGCTGACGCTGACCCGATCGTCGAGCCCGGAGATCGCGCTCGACATCGCCGGCACGCTGCTCGAGGGGCTGCCGCCCTCGCTGAAGGTCTCGCAGCAGCCCGACACGGCGTACTTCTCGTTCGTGAACACCGATCCCGCGGTCTCGCCGGTGGGCTCGCGACCGGAGTTCGTCAGAGCGGTCCGCGCGGCGCTGGACTACCAGGGACTCGCCGAGCTGTTCGGCAGCCGCAGCGGGCCCGCGCGCGGGCTCATCGCGCCCGCGTACCCCGGCACGCTGCCGAAGGAGGAAACGCTCCGGCAGGACCTGCCCCTGGCCAGGAAGCTGCTGCGCGATGCGGGCATCACCAACCCGGCCATCGAGTTCATCTACCCGGCCATCACCTACCGCGGCGTCGACCTCGGCACGATCGCCACCAAGGTCCAGGGCGACGCGGCCAAGGCGGGCATCACCATCGACCTCAGGCCGCTGCCGCTGAACTCGTTCCTGGAGCAGTACCGCGGCGGCAAGGCCCAGATGGGCATGACCCCGCAGGCGCTGACCTACCCGAGGGCCGACTCGATGGTCCGCGTGATGTCGCCGGGCGGCGTCAACGCCGAGCGCATGAACTGGACCGAGGACAACGCGTCCCCCGACGTGCTGTCCGCGACGGAGGACTTCCTCGCAGCCACCACCGAAGAGCAACGCAACGCCGCCGTCGTGCGCTGGCAACACGCGATGTACCGCGACGCGCCGTACGTGTTGCTCGGCAACAACTCGGGCACGGTCGTGAGCACGCCCGAGGTCACCGGAGCCGAGTACACGCCGGCAGGCTGGATCGTCGACCTGGCCGCCGTCCGGCCCGCCGCATGAGCGCGCCGACCCGGGAGGAGAACCCGTGACCACACTGGAGACGAACGCGCCGCCCGCGCGGCGCCCGCGTGTCCCACCGATCGTGCGCTACCTCGCGCGACGGCTCGCGATCGCCGTGGGCCTCCTGTTCGGTTCGACGCTGATCGGTTTCCTGCTGGTGCAGGCCGTGCCGGGCGACCCCGTGGCAGCCAACCTGTCCGACGAGGCGCTCGGCGACCCGGCGGCGGTGGCGGCGTTCGAGGAGCGGTGGGGCCTCGACGAGCCGCTGCCCGTGCAGTACCTGACCTACCTCGGGAACCTCGTGCAGGGTGATCTCGGCACCTCGCAGCACACCGGCAGGCCCGTGCTCGAAGACCTCCTCGACCACATCCCCGCGACGCTCGAGATCGCACTGCCCGCGATCGTGCTGTCGGTCCTGCTCGGCATCGGCATCGGCATGTTCGCCGCGCTGCGCCACGGCAAGGCGGCCGACCAGGCGGTGCGGGTCGGCTCGCTGCTGGGGCTGTCGACGCCGCCGTTCTGGCTGTCCCTGCTGGCGCTGTACCTGTTCTTCTTCGTGCTCGGCCTGTCGCCGGGCGGCGGTCGGCTCAGTCCCGAGTTCTCCCCGCCGCCCTCGGTCACCGGGCTCTATCCCGTGGACGCCCTGCTCGCCGGTGACCTGATGCTGGCCTGGGACGCCGTGCAGCACGCGGCGCTGCCGGTGCTCGTGCTGACCCTCGTCACCACGGCGACGCTCGTCCGGTTCGTCCGCTCGGCACTGCTGGAGGTGCTCCGCAAGGACTACATCACGGCCGCACACGCCAAGGGCCTGCCGTCGCGCACCGTGCTGTTCCGGCACCTGCTGCGCGCCGGCCTCGTGCAGATCATGACGATGGCCGGGCTGACATTCGCCTCGATGCTCGCCGGCACGGTGCTGATCGAGAGCGTCTTCGCCTGGCCTGGCCTCGGCAACTACGCCTACACCAGCGCCAGCGCGCTCGACCGGCCCGCGATCCTCGGCGTGACCCTGTTCGTCGCCGCGACCTACATCCTGATCAACCTCGCCGTGGATCTGCTCTACGGCCTCGCCGACCCGAGGATCCGCCTCTCATGACAGCGACCGTCCTGCCCCGGATCGGGGGCCGAACCCGGCGGCACCGCGTATGGCGCCAGCCCGTCGTGGTCACCGCACTCGTCGTGCTCGCCACGTGGCTCGCGGTGGCCGTACTGGCGGGCTGGCTCAGCCCCTACGACCCGCTCGCGCAGAGCGCCGACATCTACGCACCGCCGTCGGCGGCACACCCGTTCGGCACCGACGAGCTTGGCCGTGACGTGCTCAGCCGCGTGCTGCACGGCGCCCGGTTGTCCATCCCGCTCGCGCTCGCGATCGTCGCCGGAGCGCTGCTGGTGGGCGGCCTGCTCGGCCTCATCGCCGGTTACCTCGGCCGGGTCGCCGACGAGATCATCATGCGCGTCACCGACCTGGTGTTCGCGTTCCCGCAGATCATCCTCGCGATGGCGGTCACAGCCGCGTTCGGACCTAGCGCGACCAACGCCGTGCTGGCGCTGGTGATCGTGTCGTGGCCGGTGTACGCGCGGGTCATCCGCGGCGCCGTGCTGAGCATCCGCGGCGAGAACTACCTGTCCGCCGCCCGGATGCTCGGCGTCGGGCCGGTGACGGTGCTCCGCCGCGACGTCATCCCGAACAGTGTCGGGCCCGCCATCGTGCTCGCCACGCTCGAGCTTGGCAACGCGGTGTTGCTCCTCGCCGGGCTGTCGTTCCTCGGTCTCGGCCCGCGCCCGCCGGCGCCGGAGTGGGGAGCGATGGTGGCGCTCGGCTCCAACGACATCAGCATGTGGTGGGTCAGCGTGTTCCCCGGCCTGGCGATCCTGACCGTCGTGCTGGCGTGCAACATCCTGGGCGACGCCATCCGCGACCGGTTCGACTCCAACCTCGTGGGAGGGCGCTGACATGAGCGACGAACTGCTCGCCGTCGAACACCTCGCGGTGAGCCTGCCCGGACCGGACGGCCCGGTGCCGGTGCTCAACGACGTCTCGCTGACCGTCCGGCGCGGACAGATCGTCGGCATCGCGGGGGAGAGCGGCTCGGGTAAGAGCATGACCGCCCGTACCTTGCTCGACCTGCTGCCCGCCGGAGCCGAGGTGTCCGGCACGCTGCGGTTCGACGGTGCCGAGCTCGACCACCGAGACCGCAAGGCGATGCACGCGCTGCGCGGGCACGGCATCGCGATGGTGTTCCAGGACCCCACCGCCGCACTGCATCCGATGCTCAGCATCGGCAGGCAGCTCACCGAGCACACGCGCGTGCACCTGGGCCTCACCCGCACGCAGGCGAAGGCGCGGGCCGTCGAGCTGCTGGAGCAGGTGCGCCTGCCAGACCCCGTGCGCGCGCTGCGGTCGTACCCGCACCAGTTCTCCGGCGGGCAGTTGCAGCGCATCGCCATCGCCTCCGCGCTCGCCGCCCGGCCGAGGCTGCTGATCGCGGACGAGCCGACGACCGCGCTCGACGTCACGGTGCAGGCGGGGATCCTCGCGCTGCTGGACTCCCTGCGCTCCGAGTTCGAGCTGAGCGTCCTGTTCATCACCCACGACCTCGGCGTGCTGGCCTCGCTCGCGACACACACGTGCGTGTTCCAGAACGGCCGGGTCGTCGAGTCGGCGCCGACCGCGCAGCTGCTGCGCTCGCCCGGGCACCCCTACACCCGCGCGCTGCTCGCGGCGCGCTCCGAGACGGCGGAGGTGCCGCGATGACCCTGCTGGAGCTGACCGACATCGCCGTCGAGCACCGTGCGCCGGGCCGCGGGCGGGTCCGCGCCGTCGACGGTGTGTCGCTGGACGTCCGGTCCGGCGAGATCGTCGGTCTGGTGGGCGAGTCGGGGTGCGGCAAGTCCTCGCTCGCGAGGGTCGCGGCGGGACTGTCCGCGCCAGCGGGCGGCGACGTGCGGCTGCGCGGCGAGCACGTCACGCCACTGGGCAGGCGCAGGCGAAGGCGTGCCGAGATCGGTCTGCAGATGGTGTTCCAGAACCCGTACTCGTCGCTCAACCCGCGGCGCACGGTGCTGAGCCAGCTGCTGGACGGCGTGCCACCAGACGTCGGGCGCGGGCCGGAGCGGGAGCGGTACGCGCTCGACCAGCTCACCCGCGTCGGGCTCGACGAGTCGGCCGCGACCCGGTTCCCGCACCAGTTCTCGGGAGGGCAGCTGCAGCGCATCGCGATCGCCCGCGCGCTGGCGGCCCGCCCGCACGTGCTCATCGCGGACGAGCCGGTGACCGCGCTCGACGTGTCGTCGCAGGCACAGGTGGTGGACGTGCTCTCCCAGCTGGTGCGCGGGCTGGACGTCGGGATGCTGTTCATCTCGCACGACCTCGCGCTGGTGCGCAGGCTCGCCGACGTGACCGCCGTGATGTACCTCGGCCGGATCGTCGAGACCGGGCCGACCGAGCGGCTGTGGCGGGAGCCGAAGCATCCGTACACGCGGGCGCTGATCGACGCGATCCCCAGCGCGGACCCGGACGCCGGGCTGCCGCGCGCGCTCGCGGGTGAGGTCGGCGACCCCGCCGCCGTGCGCACCGGGTGCCGGTTCCGGGCCCGGTGCCCGCAGGCGTTCGCCGCCTGCGCCGAGGAACCGGAACTCGCGGGCGAGGACCACACGGTCGCCTGCTGGCTGGAGGCCGACGACACGGGAAGGGCAGCATGACACAACCGGACATGAGCTTGTGGGACCTGCGGGTGACCGTCGAACGCATCGAGGGGCGCTCGGTGTGCGGGATGGAGGTCGGCGACTACTTCGAGCTGACCAACAGCGCGGAGCTGCGCATCCCCGAGGGCAAGCACTTCTGCGTCTACGCTCTGCAGGCCGCGCTGCCGTTGCTGCCCGCGAAACAGCGCGATCTGCCCGAGGGTGACTGGCTTGAACGGGACTGTCACGTCGCCTGCCCGGACCCCGAGGAGCGGCTCGTCATGCGCGTCGACCGGACACGGCGGTGCGCCCTGAACTCCGGCGACCTGACATGAGGGACGTGGAGATCGGGCTCGGCCTGCAGAGCAACCTCTCGTTCGCTGAGTACGCGCGGCTCGCGACGGCCGCCGAGGCCCACGGCATCGACGTGCTCAGCGTGTTCGCGGATCTGCTGTTCCAGCCGCCGCTGCCCGCGCTGCTGGAGATGGCGAGGGTCACCGACCGGGTGCGTCTCGGCGCCGCCTGCTGGAACCCGTACTCGATGCACCCGTACGAGATCGCCGGCCAGCTCGCGGCGCTCGACGCCGCGTCCGACGGGCGCGCGTATCTCGGCCTGGCGCGGGGAACCTGGCTGGGTGACATCGGGCTCACCCAGCCGCGGCCGCTCGCCCACCTGCGCGAGGCGGTGGAGTTCATCTACCGGCTGCTCGCCGGCGACGGTGCCGGATTCCGGGGGGAGGTCTTCGAGCTGACCCCCGGCGTCGCCCTGCGGTACGAGACCCAGCGGGCCGACCCGCCGTTGTTGATCGGCGCGTGGGGCCCGCGTGCCGTCGCGATGGCGGGCTCGCTCGCCCACGAGATCAAGATCGGCGGCACCGCGAACCCCGCGATGCTGCCGGTGATGCGGGCGCGGCTCCGACCGGGAGAGCGGGCGGCGGGACGAGAACCGGGCGAGGTGCGCATTGTCGTCGGCGCGGTCACGGTCGTTGACCTCGACGGCGCGGCGGCGCGACGCCGCGCGCGCCGGGAGGTCGCCATGTACCTCGGTGTCGTCGGTGACCTCGATCCCACGGTCGACGTACCGCACGAACTGCTCGCCGAGATCAAGGCGCGCGTCGCTGCCGGCGATCACGACGGCGCCGGATCCCTGATCCCCGACGAGCTGCTGGATCTGTTCGCCTTCTCCGGCACGCCCGACCAGGTCGCCGCGCAGGCACAGCGGCTCATCGACGCGGGCGCCGCCCGCGTCGAGTTCGGCACCCCGCAGGGGCTCGACACCCAGCGCGGGATCGAGCTGATCGGGAACAGGGTGCTGCCCGCGCTCGACCGGTCGGCGGGGCGGGGATGACGACGATGGTCACGACGACGCAGTGTGGGAGGCCGTGATGGACCGTTCCGTGCTCACGCGCTCCGCTCCGGAGCCCGACCGCACGTTGCGCTACGGCGACGCGCCCGAACACGTCGCCGACGCCTGGCTGCCCGGTGCCGCACGGCACCCGCTGCTGGTGTTCATCCACGGCGGGTACTGGACTCCGGAGTACGACCGCACGCACACGCGCCCGCTCGCGACGGCCCTGCGCGAGGACGGCTGGCCGGTGGTGTCCATCGAGTACCGCCGGGTGCCGGGCAAGCCGGACGACCTGGTCGCCGACGTCCGGGCCGCGCTGGCCGAGCTGCCGGGGCAGCTCGGCGCGCGCGAGGTGGTGCTCGCCGGGCACTCCGCGGGCGGGCATCTCGCCCTCTGGGCATCGTCGGTCTGCCCGCCTCCCGGCCTGCTCGGCACGCTGGCGCTCGCCCCCGTCGCCGACCTGATGCTCGCGCATCGGCTCGGGCTCGGGGACGGCGCGGTGGCCGCGTTCCTGGGCGGGCCGCCGGACGAACGTGCCGACCTCGACCCGGTGCGGATGGCAGCGCCGGAGCGACCGGTCGTGCTCGTGCACGGAGCCGAGGACGGGTTGCCGGTGGCGGTCAGTGAATCCTATGTGGATACCCATCCGGTCGCGAAGCTCGTCGTGGTGCCGGATGCCGCGCACTTCGAGGTCATCGACCCCCTCAGTGCGGCATGGCCGGCCGTGACGACGGAGCTGGCGGGGCTGGCGGCGCTCTCGTCGTGAGTTGACGGACGTTCCCCGCGAGTCCGGTGTGGACGGTCGGTGGCGTCGCCCGGCCGCCCGGTCAACCGGAGAATCACCGGTGTCGGTCCGGCTTCCGGTAGCGACGGGCTGCTCACCCGGCTCGCCGGGGTAGCACGGAGGGCGCGAGGCGCCAGGGCCCTGCTCGTCATCCGCGTCCGTACCGCGAATCCGCGTACCGGGAGCGGGCCGCTCGCGGTACGTTCGTGTCCAGCGCGCCGGTCTCCGCTGTCACGTCGATCCGCCGCTGGACAGCCGGGAGACGCCAGCCAGTACCGCGCCCCGGCTCTCGCGGAACCCGGTATCGCCGCAAGGGTGGCCCGGAGCCGGTACCGGTATGGACCACGTGCACCGGGTTGCCCCGCCAGCTCGCTTGATCCGGAGATCCACGGCCATACCCTGAGGGTATCTCGCCGGTCCCAACAGGTGTGGTCCACCGCGAACGTCTCCTGACAGGCTCGAATCGGTTACCGGCGTGAGCGCCGTCGTACTCGGGGACAGCTTCAACGGCCCGGTGTCTCGGGCGGTGGTGCCCGGCAGACACAGCGGGCGACGGTGACCCGGCAGGGTAAGCGCAATCGTCCGTTGCGGTGATTTGACAGGGGGCTTGGGCAGGTGGCGGGTTTCGGTGCGGTTCCCGATGAGCTGCGGGAGACGGCGGGCATGATCGGCGACGCCGTCGCCGGCGTGGCCGGCATGGTCTGGCGAGGACCGAGTGGCGACTACGGCCATCCGGGGGTGCAGGCCGGCTGGGAACAGTACGTCGACCACCTGAGGCGCCAGGTCGAGGCGCTGCGGGACAAGGCGGAGGACTTCGGCGTGCGGCTCGGTGAGGCCGCTGGCAGGTACCTCGACTCCGAAACCGAGGCCGGCGGCACGCTGGGCACGTTCGGGGACGTGCTGGAGAACGACGGCGGTGTGCTCGGCGGCGCCCTCCGCGCGGTGGGCGGCGGCATCAGCGATGTCCTGAACGGTGACGACGCAGGCACGTCCGCCGTGGCCGGTGTCGGCGAAGGGCCGGTGCGCTAGTGGCTGAGCTGGGGCAGACGGACGATCCCAGTGACCTGATACCGGGCGATCCGGCGACGATCTCCAGTGATCTGCGGGAACTGGTCGGCACGATCACCACGGCCGACGAGATCAGCGCCAGGCTCGGCCGGATCGATCCGGTGCAGTGGGTCGGTGAGGCGAGTGAGGCGTTCCGGTCCGCTTTCGGCGACGAGCCGCCGAAGTGGGCGCACGTGGTCGAGGCCGCCGGCCGGGGCGGACAGGCACTGTGCGACTTCGCCGACGTGCTGACCTGGGGCCAGGGTGAGGCTCAGCGGGCGATCGAGTTGTACCACCAGGCGCAGGCCGCGAGCCGCGCCGCCGCCGCACGGTACGACGCACTGGCGCAGTCCGCCAAGGCAGGTGGGCAGACCCTCGGACCTTTCCAGGATCCCGGTGTGGCCGCCGCACAGGAGGCACAGGCCATCCTGAACGCCGCACGACAGCAGGTTGAGCAGGCCGGCGGTGAGGTGGCCAGTGCGCTCGGGTTCGAACCGGACGGCGAAGGCGGCTACACCCGGACGTTCGGCCAGAACGAGTGGGGCGCGGGGCGGCGGGAGATGGAGCGCCACTGGGACCCGGCAACGGGCCGGTGGGTCGAACAGGACCCCGGTGGCTGGCAGGAGAACGATCACGGCCGCAGCTACCGGCGTGAGTGGGGCAGCCAGGCCGACGGCCTGATGCACGACAGTATCCGCCGGACGCTCGCCGAGTTCGGCATCGAGGTGCCGTTCGCGGACGCGCTGGGCCTGAATGTGCGCAGATCCGAAACCGGAGCCGCCACGGAGTGGGTCGGTGGCGAGGCCGAGCGATCCTTTGCGGCCGGCGGGATCTCCGGCCGGGGCAGCGCGGAGGGTTCGCTACTCGGCGCCAATGCCGGTGCCTACAACGAGGTCACCGAGAACGGGGTCACCGCGGGCGCCAACGCCGAGGCGTACTTGGCGAGGGGTAGCGTCGAGGGTGAGGTCGACCTCGGCCACGGGGTCGACGCGGCCGGTTCCGCCGCCGGCATGGTCGGCGCTTCCGCCGGCGCCGAGGGCAACGTGGACGCCTTTGGCGCGCAGGGCAATGCGGAGGCGTTCGTCGGGGCACGTGCCGAAGCGGCCGGCGAGCTGAACCTGGGCCCTCACGCCGGAGTGTCAGCGAGCGGCGAGGCGATGGCCGGCGCTGAGGCGTCCGCGCGGGGCAGCGTCGGCCTAAGCGGCGCCGAAGTCAGCGGTGAGGCGTTCGCCGGTGCCCGGGCCAGCGGCGAGGTCGGCGCAGAGGTGGCGGGCGTCGGTGCCGGTGTGAACGGCGAGGCATGGGCAGGTGTCGGCGTCGAGGGCAGCGCGCAGTTCGGCATGGGCGACGATGGCCAGTTCCACGTTGGTGCCTCGGCCGGCGCCGCGTTCGGGGTGGGTGGCAGGGTCGGCTTCGACGTGACCATCGATCCGGGCGGGGTTGCCGAGGCGGTCAATGAGGCGGCCGGTGCGGTCGGTGGCGTCGCCTCCGATGTCCGCGAGACGGTCGGTGGTGCCCCGAGCGACATGCGTGGCGCCGTCGGTGCCGTCCTCGGCTTCTGACCCCGTCCGCCGGCGAGCGACGAGAGAGGTGAACAGATGACCACGATGCTTCCCGTTCCGATCGAGTTCTCCCTGCCGGAGGGCTGGAGATCGGTCGACCCGGACGAGATCGGCACTCCGGAGGTCGCGTTCGTCGCGTTGCACCCTGGGGCCGGGGGCGGCGGGTTCACACCGAACATCACGATCGCCGGTGAACTGCGGGACGCCGACGTTCCACTGTCCCGGATCGCCGAGGAGTCCATCGAACGGCTGCGATCCGGAGCGCACGAGGTGAAGGTCGGCCGCACCAGCGAGCGTGGCACGGCGTGGAACCCCGTCTACACCCAGGCCGTCCGCCTGGCCGTGGATCTGTCCGGCCAGCGGCAGCACCTGGTGCAGTACCAGGTCTTCATGGCCTTCGCGGGCGCCGGGGGACGGGCCGTTCTGCGGATCGTGCTGACCTCGCGGTTGGAGCAGTTCCCGCAGGTGATCGACGACTACCAGCGGTTCATCGAGACCATCAGGCCGCAACAGCGCACGACAGCACCGGGAGGGATGCCATGAGCGAAACGGCCAAGCGGCTGCTGCGGCGGATCGAGGCGATCGACACCGCCGCCGCGGAGAACCGGACGCGTGCGGAGGCCTACCGGCGGATGACCGAGGAGCTCGACGCGGCCACGGGCACCGCGACCTCGCCGGATGGTGTCGTGACCGTGGTCGCCGGGCCGGATGGCTCGGTCAAGGAGATCACCTTCTCCGGCCAGGTCCGCGCGGTGCAGCCCGCGGAACTGTCCGCCGGCCTCCTGCACACGATCGCGCAGGCTCGGGCCGCGGCCGCACGGGCTCAGGCGGAGATGGTGCGCCGGGTTCTCGGCGACACCGAGTTACTGGACGAGGTGCTGGCCGAGAACGCGCGCATGTTCGGCGACCAGCGGCCGGTCGATCCGGGCCCGCGGGCGCCGTCGGCCGTTGCCGTCGTTCAAGACGGCAGGCCACGCCCCCGTGCGGCCGCCCGTCGTCCGCGGCCGCTGGATGACGACGGCTTCGAGGACTTCCGGGTCCTTGGCCGTTGAGCCCTCGTCACCAGCAGTCCGAAGCGGGTCATGTCACCGCGGTTCCCCGCCGGTGATGGCGGACCGGCCCGGCGCGCAGTGCCGGCCCCGATGGTGTGACGTGCGGGTGGACGCGGACGGGGATCTCCTGCCCATGGCCGGTGCGCTGGTGCTCGCGTTGGCGTCGGGTGTTCCGGTCGCGCAGCAGACGGTAGGCGGCGAGGACGGCGGCGAGTCGCTCGGGGTCGGGCTGGGGTCCGTCGGGATGGCAGGCGCGCACGGCCCGCCGGTAGGCCGTGGTGATCTCGGCGGTGCCGGCGCCCGGCTCAAGGCCGAGCACGGTGTGCGGGTCGGACGGGATGCTGCTCATGGCGGTAGCTGTGCTGGGTTGAGGTGGCTGAGCGCGGTGTAGTAGTCGCGGGCCTCGGTGTGGGCGATGTCGAGGGATCGGCGCAGCGAGGTCAGGTGCCGGCTCGCGTGGGCGAGGTCCTCACCGGCGGGGCCGCCGTCGGCTCGACGCACCCGCTCGGGCTGGTCCGTGTGTCGGCCGGTGTAATCGGCCAGCAGCGCGACCAGGTCGGTCAGTTCCGCGGTGAGCTGGGTGAGTTCCCAGCCGGTGTCCCGCAACTGCGTCAGGCTCGCCGCCCTGGCGGGGTCGGTGGCGCGGATCGCGCGGTGGATCGCCCGGGACGTGCCGGCCAACGTGGTGGCGATCGTGGCCACTCGGGTTCTGCCCATCGTTGCTCACCCACGGATGTCGTGATGCCGGGATGGCACACGGTTGCGGAGTGTCAGAGCCAGGGTTCGGGCTCGTCGAGCATCGGCACCTCGTGACGCTGGTCGGCGAGGTCGGCCGGGTCGGCGTCGAGCGACCCGGCGGCCTCGGGACCATCCCCGGGTTCGGCGACCGCGGGATGGGCCGGGCGCTGCTGGTCGGCGACGTCGTGGCTGTTGGCGTGGTCCAGCATGGCGGTTCCTTCCCACGTGTGCTCGGGTGTCGTGGCCGTCGCGGTGCGCGGGCTCAGGCGCTGATCTGCTCGGCCTCGCCGATCCGGCGATGGCGTTCTGCGCACTGCCGAGGCTGGCCCGGCCCCGCCGCAGCCCTGGCGGGGCCGGGCCGGTGTCGAAGGGAAGCTGTCGCAAGGATTGTGCGAGAAATGCAAGGGTGCGGTTCGCACCCGCCGACCGGAGGCGGGTGGGCTGCCGCCGGGTTGCGTCGCGAGGCGCGGGCCGGGAACCATCGGGTCTCGCCGGCCGGGTGGAGCGGACAGCCCACCACAACAGACCGGTTGGTGCGAGGGGTATGAACCGCGGCATCACCTGCCTTCCGAGTTCACCGTTCTGCTTTCGTGGACGCGAAGGCGGGTTCTCGCGGAGGGGATCGTTGCCGGTGTCGTCCCTCCACCGCCCCGGTCACCACACCACCGCTCATCCGGGCCACGGCCGGAAGCCGCGGCGTGCGCCCCGGCCGTCGGGGGCCCGCGGATCCGGGCCGCGTCGGGGGAACAGGGGGAACGTCAGCGAAGTTGGCGGCCACGATCGCGTCGAACTCCGCGTCCAGCCACGCCGGATCAGCGCAGACCAGCTCCGTGAAGTCACTGGTCGCCGCATGGCGCGTGGTGTCCTGCATCGTCGATCACTCCCCGGCACCTCGTTCATGGACACCAGGTCATGTACCGCTTCTGCTAATTTCTATAGCGCATACTGGAGCTTCTGTCAAGCCCAGGGTGGACATAAATGCCCCTTGCGACACCGGCTTCGCCCGCGGTCAGGTGGACGGCCGGTCGATGCAGCAGGCCGCGTTGGCGATGATCTGTGGTCCGGCCGAGGTGGCAGGACCCTCGTGGGCGAATGCGAGTTCGGCCGCCGCCACTGCGGTCTCGCCGAGGACCTCGGCGCGGTGGCGGCAGGACACCACCGGCGTTCCTCCGTCGGTGGTGTCGACGAGATCGTCGTCGAGCCGTTCGGCGGAGTTCGGACTGATCAGTGTCCGGGAGGAAAGCACCACCAGTTCGTCGCGGCAGCGTGCCTCCACGGCCAACGCCCAGCCGTGCTCGCCGTTCGAAAGCCAGCGCCATGTCGAGCGCGGGAAATGGTGTCGGTCTGCTCGGAACACAGATATGGGTTCGTGCGCCCGTAGACAGACGCGGCCGAGGATCCTACGGTCCGGAACTGTGACGGATCCGCCGCTCGCGATCCGGTTGTTCGGACAGTTTCAGGTGCACCGAGGCGGGGCCCCGATGCACCTGGATTCCGCTCGCGGCGAGTCGCTGCTGGCCTTCCTGCTGTTGCACCGGCACCAGTCGCTGCAACGGCAGCGGCTGGCATTCGCTCTGTGGCCAGACTCCACTGAAGCGCAGGCGCTGACCAACCTGCGGCATGTGTTGCACAACCTGCGCCGTTCGTGGCCGGAGATCGACCGGCATCTCGAGGTGACACAGCGGACGTTGAGCTGGCGGCCGGACCCGCCGTACCGCCTGGACGTGGCCGAGTTCGAGGCGGCGCTGAGCAGAGAGTCCTGGGACGTTGCCGTCCGCCTGTACACCGGCGACCTACTGGTGGGCCGCGCGGACGAGTGGGTGGAGGGAGAGCGGGCTCGGCTGCGACACGCCTTCGTCGAGGCGCTGGAGCGGCTGGTCGCGACGGCTCACGAGCGCGGCGACCTGACCGGCGCGGTGCGGTATGCCGAGCGGCTCCTGCGGGAGCAGCCGATGCGCGAGGAGACCTATCGGCTGCTGATGCGATTGCACGATGCCCAGGGTGATCGGACGAGCGCCGTCAGGGTGTACCACGAGTGCGCGGCGACGCTGGAGCGGGAACTCGGCATCGAGCCTGCGGCGGTGACGCGTGCGGTTTACGACGCGCTGCTGTCGCAGGACGACGTCCAGCAGATCTCGCGGGTGGGCGGGACGTCGTTCGTCGGCAGGTCCGCGGAACGCGCGACGTTGACGGCCCGATGGCGCCAGGCGCGCACAGCGGCTCAAGTGGTGTTGCTCGCCGGCGAGCCCGGAATCGGCAAGACCCGGCTGGCGGAGGAGTTCCGGGCGTGGTGTGCCCATCGCGGCGCTGTCACGGCAGTGGCCCGCGCGTATCCCGGCGAGGGTGCGCTGGCGTACGGCCCCGTGGTGGCGTGGCTTCGGTCGGAGCGGCTCAACGCGGGTCTGCGGGCCCTGGCCGCGCCGTATCTCACCGAGCTGGCACGCCTCCTGCCGGAGCTGCTGGCCACGGTGCCGCGCCCACTGCGGTTACCGGAGAGCGAGCAGAGGCAGCGGTTGTACGACGCTGTGGTCCAGGCTCTGCTGGCGTCCGGTGCTCCGGTCTTGCTCGTGGCCGATGACGTGCAGTGGTGGGACCGTGAAGCACTGCGACTGCTGCACTATGTGGTGCGGACCCGGCCATCGGCCCCGCTGTTGGTGGTCGCCACGGCACGGCGTGAGGACATCGAGACCGCGACCCCGGTCGGCGAGCTGCTCAACGCCCTGCGGCTGGCCGAGAGAGTGACCGAGATCGATCTCGATCGGCTCAACCGGTCCGAGACGGCAGTACTGGCCGAGCAGCTGTCCGGGAAACGGTTCGCCGACGCGGACATAGCGGCGCTCTACCGGCAGACCGAGGGCAACCCGCTGTTCATCGTCGAGGCGTTGCGTGCGGGCGACGTGCTCACGCCGAAGGTGCAGGCGGTGGTCCAGGCGCGGGTGGCGCAGCTTTCCGCAGCGGCGCGTGAGCTGGTGGATGTCGCTGCGACCGTCGGCCGCGAGTTCACCGCCGAGGTACTCGCCCTGGCCGGGCAGGTGAGCGAGGACGTCGTCATCCGAGGGCTGGACGAGTTGTGGCGGCGCCGGATCATCCGTGAGCACGACACGAGGGCCTACGACTTCAGCCACGACACGATTCGCGAGGCGGTGTATGCGGAGCTGAGCCCGGTGCGACGTCGCTATCTGCATGGACGGGTCGCGCGAGCGCTGGAGGCCGCTTACGAGCAGGACCCTGGCAGTGTCAGCGGCCGGCTGGCGCGGCACTACGAGGAGGCGGAGCGGATCGAGCAGGCGGTCGCCGCGTACGCTCACGCCGCCGAGGTGGCCCAGCAGCTCTACGCGCATGCCGAGTCGGCCCGCCATCTGACCCGTGCGCTGGAGCTCGTGCGTTCCCTGCCCGAGTCGAGACGGCGCTGGACCTGTGAGCTCGACCTGTCGAACGCGTTGCTCGCTCCACTGGTGGCGAGCGAGGGCTACGCCTCGGCGAGGATTCACGAGACACACCGGCGCGCGCTGAAGCTGTGCCGTTCCCTGGGCGCCGAGCCGTCGCCGCCGCTGCTGCGATCCCTCGGCTTGGGCAGCCTGGCGCTCGGCGACTTCGCCGCCGCACGGGAGCACGGCACCGCACTACGCGATCGCGGGCAGCGCGAGGACGACGATGTCCTGCGCGTGGAGGGCGACTACGTGCTCGGCGTCACCGCGTTCTGGGCAGGCGAGCTGACGGCCGCCCGAATGCACCTGGAACGCGCGGTGGCGACCTATCGTGACGAGAACCGTCGCGAGCACCTGCTCCGCTACGGGCAGGACCCCCTGGTGATCTGCCTGACCCGGCTGGCGCTGACCTACTGGTTCCTGGGCGACGAGCAGGCCGCGATCCGAGCTCGCGACCGGGGACTGGCCCGCGCCGAGGAGATCGCGCACCCGTACAGCCTGATGACGACGCTGCTCTTCGCCTCGCTGCTGGCGCTGGACATGGGCGAGGTGCCGGCGCTTCGGCGGTTCGTGCAGCGGGGCAAGGCAGTGGCACCGCCCGTGGCGGGGGAGCAGATCGACGCGGCCATCGCGGCTCTCGCCGCCTACCTCGAGGTCGTCGACGGCCGGCCGGCCGAGGGAATCGCGCGGATCCGGCGGATCGTGGCGGCCGCGCGAGTGCGGGAGCAGGCCGCGCCCGGACTGCGGTCGGCCCTGCTGCGCATCCTGCTGGCCGCGTGCGACGTGGCCGGCGACCCGGACACCGGCCTGCAGGTCGCCGACGAGCTCAGCACGCTGACCAGCTCGGTGATCTGGCGGCCGGAGGCCGAACGTCTGCGGGCGAAGTTCCTCGCCAGGCAGCACCCTGCCAGCACGTGACGGAACGTTCGCGGAACGCCCTCGTGACCACGCTGGTGGTCGACGTCGATGCACGAGGAGGACGCCATGGCCGCTGAGTACGACGCGATCGTCGTGGGCGCCCGATGCGCCGGATCGCCAACCGCCATGCTGCTGGCGCGCGCGGGTCACCGCGTGCTGCTGGTGGACCGGGCCACGTTCCCGAGCGACACGCTGTCAACGCTGATCATTCAGCCGCCAGGAGTGGCCGCCCTCGAGCGATGGGGACTGCTCGGGCGGGTGGTCGCCTCAGGGTGCCCGCCGCTTCGGTCATGGCTGCTGGACTTCGGGGAAGTGGTACTGGGCGGAACGCCGCGCCCCGTGGAGGGCGTCAGCACCGCGTACGCGCCGCGCCGCGGCATTCTGGACAAGATCCTCGTCGACGCGGCGGCTCACGCGGGCGCCGAGGTCCGCGAGCACTTCAACGTAGACGAGCTGCTGGTGTCGGGCGGTCGCGTCGTCGGTATCCGTGGCCACGGCGCGGACGGCCACCCGGTGGTCGAGCGGGCTCGCGTGGTGATCGGGGCCGATGGGCGTACCTCACACGTCGCCAAGTGGGTGGGCGCGGAGCAGTACAACGAGAAACCCAGGCTGCAGTACGGCTACTACACCTTCTTCCGCGACCTGCCGGTGGACGGCGTGCAGTTCATCATCCGGCCCGGCCGCGCGATGGGCGCGATTCCCACCAACGACGATCTGACGCTCGTCGTCTTCGGCTGGCCGGTCGCGGAAATGCGGGCGCTCAAATCCGACCCCGAGGCCGGCTTCTGGCAGACGGCCCAGCTGGCGCCGGCCTTCGCCGAGCGCGTCCGTGCCGCCGCCCGGGTGGAACCGTTCCTCGGCGGCGGGGTGTGGAACTACTTCCGCAAGCCGTACGGTCCTGGGTGGGCGCTGGTCGGCGACGCAGGCTACAACAAGGACCCGGTCGTCCCGAAGGGCATCAGCGACGCGTTCGCGAGCGCCGAACTGTGCGCCGACGCGCTGGACGAGTACTTGCGCGGCCTCCGAACCTACGACGTGGCGATGGCGGGCTACCAGCGAGTACGTGACGAACGCGGACTGCCGATCTATGAGTTCGCCACGCAGCTGGCGACCATGGAGCCACCGCCACCCGAGATGCGACAGCTGTTCGGCGCTCTCGCGGGCGACGAGGAGGCCATGGCCGACTTCGTGAGCGTCACCGCGGGAACGATCTCACCGGCCGAGTTCTTCGCGCCGGACAACATCGCCCGCATCATGGCGCCGACCCCGAGGACGGCCGCGGTCGGCTGACGAGAACCATGCCCGGCAACGGCCCGTTTCATCGCTCCGCCTTCTGCAGTGAAGGCCACCATCACTGCGTTCAACGCAGGCAGGGTGGCCTTCACTGCGGACGGGTTCGACGAGCTCGTCGTGATCGTGAGGTGAGTGAGGTCTCCGGTAGTGGTTCATCGACCAAGCAGACAATGACGCGGGAGTGATTTCGCCACAATGATTCACGGTGAGGTGACAGCGACGGGCATGGCTGAAGCTCGAATCCGTTGTCCGATTTGCTCTTTTCCTCGTTCGCCTGTCGTTCTCGTTTCGCGCCGTTAACCGATCGCCCGTTATCCCCCGGGCAAGTGACTCGTTTTCCGTCGTAGCCCGGAGCTGTTAGTCTCGCGTGGCCGTTTCCCGCTGGTTGTCGGAGCGAGCTTGTGTGGGAGGGGACATGACCGGGCACGGTCACGGCCGTTGGCGGATCGGTGATCGAGTGACGTATCTGGCTGCCCATCGTCGCGATTGGAGTCGTGTTTGCCGCAGGGCGACAGTGGTGGCCGAGCCGGTTTTCGATCAGTACACGACCACGTGGTGGGTTCCGGTGAAGGCGCCTGATTCAGCCGCGGATCGCGAACCGAGCTGGGTGAAGGCGGAACGGATTGTCGATGTAGAGGGGGCGCCATGAGTGGCGATCATGCGGCGGGCTCGGGACACGGCGGCGAAGGGGAGTCGACGCCTCTGTTCGATCAGATCGTCGGCCGGCACGGATGGCCGCTCGCTGACGAGTCCGACCCGGACGCCGTCGCGGGTGAGGTGGACGAGCCGGGCGAGGTGGCGGCATCCGCCGCTGCCGCGACGCAGGCGGAGCCGGTGCGGCAGTAGCGGTCCGGCGGCCCGGGTTCGACGCGCTGTGCTGCGCACTTGTCGATGTGGCGAGGTGGCATGTGCGGCATGGTGTGCACGGGTTTACCGTCATGGCCAGGCAGTTGTGCCGTCCCTCCGTCGATGGCTCGCCACGACGGACCGGAGGCTCCCATGACCTGCGACGATGAGGCAGCTGACGATGCTGCGTTGATTGCCGCGGTACGCGATGGCCGCGTCGATGCCTACGCGGAGTTGGTCGAGCGTCACGTCGGTGCGGCGCTGGGAGTGGCGAGCCTGCTGGAGGCAGGCGCTCTGGACCGCGAGGATTTCGTCGCCGACGCGTTCGCACGCGTGTTCTCGGCGATCCGTCAGGGTGGCGGTCCCGATGAGCGATTCCGCGCGTATCTCCTGGCCACGTTACGTAACGTGGTGGCCACCGCGCGACGCCGCGGCAGGCGGGTGGAGCTGCATGCCGACGTGCCGGAGGTGATGCTCGCCGCCGGAGCCGACGAGCGGGCCGAGGACCGCCGGGCTGCGGAGCTCGCACGGACCGCCTTCGCCAGCCTGCCCGCGCGCTGGCGGGCAGTGCTGTGGTACTCGGAGGTCGAAGGCCGCAAGGCGGCGACAGTGGGCAAGATGCTGGGGATCAAGCCCAACGCCGCGGCGGCTCTGGCTGTCCGCGCGCGTGAGGGGCTTCGGCAGGCCTTCCTGCAGGCGCACGTGCCGTATGCGGTGGACTCCGACTGTGAGCGTTTCCGCGCTGACCTCGGCACCTGGGTGCGCGGCAAACTGCGCGGCGGGCGTTCTCGGGTCCTGACCAGGCACCTCGACAACTGCCCGGCATGCCGTGACGTGGCCACGGCGCTGAAGGAAGTCAACAACGCGCTCCCCGGCGTGTTCGTCCCCGTGTTGTGTGGCGCGGCGCCGGCCGTGGCATCGCCGGTGAGCCCGTCCGTCTCCGTCGCGCCCAGCGCCGTGGCCTCGCACTCCTCCGTCGTGGCAGCTGTCGCCTCCGGCGGCGGAAAGATCGCGGTCGGAATCACACTCGGCGTGACCGCGGTCGTCGCACCGCAGACAACTGCTCTGCCGTACCAGTTCGAGGGAGCGACAGCGGCCGAGCGATCGGTGGCGTCGCGGGCGGGAGACGACCCTGCTCGCCGGACCGCGTGTTGCGCGTACCGGGTGAGGCACCCGGATCCTCCCGCGGACACGCCCTCCCCGCCCGGAGCGGCTGACCCGTTGCTCTCCGTCCCCGGCGCTGGGCCGGGGCCGGACGAGGTACCGCGGTCGTTGCCGGAGGGCGTTCCCGCGAGTGCGGTACGCGGCGCACCGTCCATCGTCGAGAAGGCTCCTCCGGCCGATGATCCGCTCGCCCCGGTGGCGGCACCGCCAGCGCTGTCGCTCCACGTCGGGGCGGCCGACCCGGCGGAACGTTGAGGGCCCCTACGCGACGCCGTGTCGCGCGCAGCCGGTGGCCGCGATCGCATCCGCGCATGTGTCGTATGTCGGCATTGCTCGTTGGAGGCCCACGATCTCGAGCACCCGGTTCAGGTAGCGGCACGGGATGATGGCGAGCTGGGCATCGCGCGCGCGAGTGCGCTCGGCGAGCTGGAGCAGGTAGCTCACGGCGCTGGAGCCGCAGAAGGTCACGAGGGAGAAATCGACGATCAGTGCTTCGGTCGCTCCGGCGGGCTCGTCGCCCACCGCGCGTTGAACCTGGTCAACGGTGGCCATGTCGATCTCGCCCGCCAGGGTCACGACACAGCAGGCTTCACGGCGGACGACCTCGACAGAAAGCGCACTCGAACCAGGCTCGGCAGCGCACGGCTCTCGGTTGTGTTCCGCCATGGCAAAGTCCAATCCGGCCACGTAGGACGAGATCTCCCCAGGGGCGTCTCGCTCCACGACTGCCTGTGCTCGTTCGGCGACAACGAACCTCCGACCGTACGTCTGATCCGCCGTTCGAGCGGCAGGTCTCACCCGTGTGAGGGGCTCCGGTCAGTGGCCGGGCACGATGCCGAACGAGCGGATCTTGCGGTAGATGGTGGCCCTCGACATGCCGAGGTCGGCCGCCGCGCGCTCCTTGTTGCCGTGGTTGGCCGCGAGGCTGCGGACGATGGCGTCCCGTTCGATCGACTCGAGCTGGGTCAGCTGGCGTCGTGTGACGGTGCGGCATTCTGCGGGAAGGTCGGTGACTTCGATCGTGCCGGAGCGGTGGTGCCGGGAGACCTCGGCCAGTACGCGGTCCAGCTGCCGGACGTTCCCCGGCCACGGCAGGCGCATGAGCTGGCGCAGGCATGCGTCCGAGGGCATCAGGTGGCGCCCTTTCGCGTGGCGCGCCAGGAGGTGCGGCACGAGGCGGCGCAGGTCCTCGGTGCGGTGACGCAGCGGTGGCACCTCGACGGTGTGCGCGAAGAAGGGCATCAGCCATCCGGCGGCATCGGGGTCGCGTGGTGCGTCGCTGAGCGTGACGGCGACCCACTGGGGAGCCTCGGCCGGGGCAGCGGCCTGCCAGGTCGTGAACACGTCGGTGAGGCGCCGCATGCCTTCAGTGCCGAGTGTGTCGGCGTGCTGCAGGACCACCGCCGGTGAGTTTCCTCCGATCACCTCGTCGGCCAGTGCCGCCGCCCATGCCTCGAAGTCGTCCACGCCCTCACAGTCGCGGACGATCAGGTGCCCACCCGGTGCGTGATGGCGGGCGACGGCCTGCGCGAGCGCTGCCTTCCCAGTGCCGCGTTCACCGATCAGCACCAGCCAGTTGCCGCTGGTGAAGCTCGTCTGCGCGGCGGAGCACGCCTGCCGCCAGGCCGGGCTGCCGCCGACCACTCCGGTCAACCGCGGATCGGCGTGGCCGGCCGTGCGTCGCGAGGCTGCCTGGCTCTTGACGCGGAACACCCCGCCCGCGAGCACCGAGCCGCTGTACACGGGCCGGTACTCCAGCCGGGCGACCACGCCGGATGGGAGATCGGCCAGAACGGTGACTGGTGTGGACGATCCGGCGACGTCGGCACTGTGGGTGATCAGAGCCGCCCGGTCGGCCGCGTCGTACAGCTCCCGGGCGTGGTTGTTGACCATGACCACGTCCTCGTTGACGGCGAGGATCGCGCCCGAGCCCCGGCGGCAGGACACGAGGTACTCGCGGAACAGCGCCAGCTCGCGGGCGCCCGTGCCGGCGAGCATGGCTTCCTCGATCTGCTTGGCCGTCCGGCGCGCCAGCGTCAGGAGCAGGGGACCCGGTGTGCCCGCCCAGGAGGTCAGATCGAGTACGCCGACCAGCTGTCCGCGCACGGGGTGGTATATCGGTGCTCCGGCACACTCGAAGTCCGCCAGGCGGCTGTTGAAGTGCTCGAATCCCGACACGAGCACCGGTTGCTGGCATTCGAGCGTGGTGCCGATCCCATTGGTCCCGATCGACTCCTCCGCGTAGCTGTAGCCGGGTGCGAGCGAGATGCGATCGAGGCCGGAGTCGAGCGACCGGTCCACGCTGGACCGGTGCACGACCAGGCCGTCGGCATCAGTGAGCAGGACGGCGACCGGGTGTGCGGCGAGTTCGGTGCACAGGTTGTCCAGGATCGGCGTGGCACTGCGGACCAGCATGCTTTCCTCGTCGCGGTCGGCGACGAACACCGGGTCCGGCTCCTCGGCGTCGACCTGGTGTTCGAGCGCGCGCCGCCAGGAGGCGGAGATGATGTCCCGCACGCCGGGAAGCTCGGGCAGAGGACGTTCGAGGAACTTCTCCCGCAGGACGCTGACCTGCGAGTCCGACCTGTGTCCGTGCGTCGTCACCACCGTCTCCTTTGACGTTGCGTGCTGGGGCCCGCCCCGACCTACACAGCCATCGTGGCGGGCACCCGTTGGGCGCGCAGTCTCACATTGAGACAGAACGTACCTGCGATGCGCAACACACTCTCCTCCGTCAGTGACGACCGCCGGGCAATTTGACCCCGGTTCTCGAGGAGGCTGAATTGAGCAGGCAGAGTCTCACCAAGGCGCACAACAAGATCACGGAGCTGTCCTGGGAGCCGACGTTCGCGACACCGGCGACTCGCTTCGGCACCGATTACACGTTCGAGAAGGCACCGAAGAAGGACCCGCTCAAGCAGATCATGCGGTCGTACTTCCCGATGGAGGAGGAGAAGGACAACCGCGTCTTCGGGGCCATGGACGGCGCGATTCGCGGGAACATGTTCCGGCAGGTGCAGCAGCGCTGGCTGGAGTGGCAGAAGTTGTTCCTGTCCATCATCCCGTTTCCGGAGATCTCCGCGGCGCGGGCGATGCCGATGGCCATCGACGCGGTGCCGAACCCGGAGATCCACAACGGACTCGCGGTGCAGATGATCGACGAGGTCCGGCACTCGACGATCCAGATGAACCTCAAGAAGCTCTACATGAACAACTACATCGACCCGGCCGGGTTCGACATCACGGAGAAGGCGTTCGCGAACAACTACGCGGGCACCATCGGCCGCCAGTTCGGCGAAGGGTTCATCACCGGTGACGCGATCACCGCGGCCAACATCTATCTGACGGTCGTCGCGGAGACCGCGTTCACCAACACGCTGTTCGTGGCCATGCCCGACGAGGCCGCCGCCAACGGCGACTACCTGCTGCCCACGGTCTTCCACTCGGTGCAGTCCGACGAGTCCCGTCACATCAGCAACGGCTACTCCATCCTCCTGATGGCGCTGGCCGACGAGCGCAACCGCCCGCTGCTGGAACGCGACCTGCGCTACGCCTGGTGGAACAACCACTGCGTGGTGGACGCCGCCATCGGCACCTTCATCGAGTACGGAACCAAGGACCGTCGCAAGGACCGCGAGTCCTACGCCGAGATGTGGCGCCGCTGGATCTACGACGACTACTACCGCAGCTACCTGCTCCCGCTGGAGAAGTACGGGCTGGTGATCCCGCACGACCTCGTCGAGGAGGCGTGGAACCGCATCACGAACAAGTTCTACGTGCACCGCGTGGCGCAGTTCTTCGCCACCGGCTGGCCGGTGAACTACTGGCGCATCGACGGCATGACCGACGCCGACTTCGAATGGTTCGAGGACAAGTACCCGGGCTGGTACAACCAGTTCGGCAAGTGGTGGGAGTCCTACAACCGGCTGCGGTATCCGGGCCGGAACAAGCCGATCGCCTTCGAGGAGGTCGGGTACGAGTACCCGCACCGCTGCTGGACCTGCATGGTGCCCTGTCTCGTCCGGGAGGACCTGGTGGTCGACAAGGTCGACGAGCAGTGGCGGACCTACTGCTCGGAGACCTGCGCCTGGACCGACAAGGTCGCCTTCCGCCCAGAGTACGAGGGCCGCGAGACCCCGAACATGGGCAGGCTCACCGGGCAGCGTGAGTGGGAGACGCTGCACCACGACCGGGACCTCGCCGACATCGTGAAGGACCTGGGATACGTCCGCGACGACGGCAAGACCCTCATTCCGCAGCCGCACCTGGACCTGGACGACCAGAAGAAGCTGTGGACGCTGGACGACCTCCGCGGCATCCGGTTCGCCAGCCCGAACGTGACCCTCAACGAGATGACCGACTCCGAGCGCGAGGAGTGGGCGGCGGCCTACCGCGCCAACCCCAACGTGTGCCCCGCCTGACGGCCTCCAGGAGGACCAGCGGACGGCGGTGGCCGCCGGCCCGAGGCGCCGCCGCCGTCCGCTCCCGAGAATCGAGAGACCAATGGCCGACAAACATCGCATCTCCTTCGAACCGGTCGACATCGAGATGGAGGTCCGCGAGGACGAGAAGATCCTCGATGCCGCGTTCCGCCAGGGCATCCACCTCATGCACGGCTGCCGCGAGGGTCAGTGCTCGGCGTGCAAGTCCTACGTACTGGACGGCGAGATCCAGATGGAGCGCTACTCGACGTTCGCCTGCAACGATGCCGAGGTCGAGGAGGGCTACGTGCTGCTGTGCCGGGCACACGCCTTCAGCGACTGCACGATCGAGCTGCTCAACTTCGACGAGGAGGAGCTGCTCAACTCCGCCCCGCTGCAGGAGATCCGGACCGAGGTCGTGGAGATCGTTCCGCACACGCACGACATCGTGGGCCTCAAGCTCAAGCCGGTCGACCCGGCCGCGTACGAGTTCAAGCCCGGTCAGTACGCCGACCTGACAATCCCGGGCACGGACGAGCGCCGCTCCTTCTCGATGGCGACGACACCGTCCACAAGCGACCACATCGAGTTCGTCATCAAGAAGTACCCGGGTGGCCGGTTCTCCTCGTTGCTGGACGAGGGCATCGAGGTCGGTGACACGATCGACCTGACGGGACCGTACGGCAACTTCACCCTCAAGAACGGGCACGTACTGCCCCTGGTACTGATGGCGGGCGGAGCGGGCATGGCACCCGTCCTCGGCCTGCTGCGGCACCTGAGCGCGACCGGGGACGCCCGCCGGATCCGCTTCTACTACGGCGCCCGCACCCCTGCGGACCTGTTCTATCTGGACGAGATCCGCGCGCTGGGTGAACGGCTGGACGACTTCGAGTTCGTCGTCGCCCTTTCGGAGTCGGGTGACGGCGTCGAGGGACTCGGCATCACCGCCGAGCGCGGGATGGTCACCGACGTGGTCGAGGCGCGGGAGCCCGAGCTGCACCGGGCCGAAGTCTACCTGTGCGGGCCGCCGCCCATGGTGGACGCCGCGCTGGCGCTGGCCTCCCGGCAGGGAGTGCCGGACGACCAGGTGTTCTACGACAAGTTCACCACGTCGGTTCGTGACGAGTAGATATCAGAGGAGATGTCACATGGCGAACAGCGCAACGTCTGCGCCGAAGGTGCGCAGCTTCCCGAAGGTGGAGTTCACCGACTCCGAGGCGGGTGCCCTCGAGTTCCCGAGCTCGAAGAGCCGCACCTACAACTACTTCAAGCCCGCCAAGCTGCGGGCGACCGTGTACGAGGACGTGACCGTCGACGTGCAGCCCGATCCTGAGCGGCACCTCAGCCAGGGGTGGATCTACGGCTTCGGTGACGGCCCCGGCGGCTACCCGCAGGAGTGGACGGCGGCGAAATCGTCCGACTGGCACGCGTTCCTCGACCCCAACGAGGAGTGGGAGCAGACCATCTACCGCAACAACTCCGCGGTGGTGCGCCAGGTCTCCCTGTGCCTCGAGAACGCCAAGCGCGCCGGCGCCTACGGCAACTGGAACACGGCGTGGCAGAAGTTCATCGCGAGCAACCTGGGCGCCTGGATGCACGCGGAGAACGGCATGGCGCTGCACGTGTTCACCTCGATCCAGCGCTCCGGCCCGACCAACATGATCAACACCGCGGTGGCCGTCAACGCGGCGCACAAGATGCGCTTCGCCCAGGACCTCGCGCTGTTCAACCTGGACCTGTCCGAGTCGCTCGACACCTTCGACGGATCGGTGCACAAGCAGGTGTGGGCCTCGGCCGAGGAATGGCAGCCGACCCGCAAGGTCGTCGAGGAGCTCACGGCCGTCGGCGACTGGGCCGAGCTGCTGTTCGGCACCAACGTCGTCTTCGAGCAGCTCGTCGGTCAGCTCTTCCGGTCCGAGCTGGTCATGCAGATCGCCGCCAAGAACGGCGACTACATCACGCCGACCATCGTCGGCACCGGGGAGCACGACTACAGCCGGGACCTCGGCTACACGCGGGCGTTGTTCCGGCTGCTCACGCGTGACGAGCAGTTCGGCGAGAGCAACCGGGAACTGTTCGGGCAGTGGCTGGCGAAGTGGGTGCCGCCGTGCCTGGACGCCGCCCACGCGTTACAGCCGATCTGGTCGCAGCCGGCGGAGAAGACACTCACGTTCGCCGACTCGCTCGGCGCGACCAAGGAAAAGTTCAGCCAGCTGCTCGAGGAGATCGGGCTCGACGTACCAAAGGAGTTGGAGAAGTGAGCGACAGCATGCAGTTCGGCTCCCAGGCCGGGTCGTCGAACATGTGCGGCGTCACCCTGATGAACACCCCGGTGGGGCGGGTGGTCGCCGACGTGATGGCGACCAAGGAGGGCGTCTCGCTCGTGGAGTACCCCTCCATGATCCGGGTGGACGGCACCAGGCTACTGGAGTTCGACTACGACGAGCTGACCGAGGCACTCGGCGAGTCCTTCGACGGTTCGATCTTCGAGGAGATCAGCTCGACGCACTACGGCCGCATGGTGCACCTGGACGACCGCACACTGCTGTTCGCCAACCCCGAGGACGCCGCCGAGTACATCGGCTTCGACCTGCTCGCACACGGCTGACGCCGGGCAGACCGATCCGGGTGGTGGCGGGACCTTCGCAAGGGGGAGTCCCGCCACCACCGTTCCACAGCACACGAGCACAGCACAGGGTGAGGAGCTTCGATGTACGAGAAGGATGGCGAGCGGTACTACGTCGTCGACGGGCACGTCCACATCTGGGATGGCCGGGCGTCGAACCACAAGAACGTGCACGGCAAGCAGTTCATCGACTGCTTTTACGACTACCACAGGAACCTCAGCCCCGAAGAGGTCGTCTGGGACTACGACACCTACACCTACTACGGAGCCGAAAGGTTCATGAAGGACCTCTTTCAGGAGGGCTACGTCGACCACGCCATCTTCCAGGCGACGCTGCTCAGCGACTTCTACAAGAACGGCTTCGGCCAGACCGAGGAGGCGCTCGCACTCACCCAGCGGTACCCCGACAAGCTGACCTACAACCACGCCTACGACCCGCGCAACGGTGAGGCCGGCCTGGAGCAGCTGCGCCGTGACGCCGAGCGGATGAACCTGCGGGGCGTCAAGCTCTACACCGCCGAGTGGCACGGCGACTCGCGAGGCTACAAGCTCGATGAGCCGTGGTCGCGTCGTTACCTCGAGGAGTGCCTCGAGCTCGGAATCAGGAACATCCACGTCCACAAGGGACCGACGATCCGCCCGCTCGACCGGGACGCGTTCGACGTCGCCGACATCGACAGGGTCGCCACCGACTACCTCGACCTGAACTTCGTCGTCGAGCACGTCGGCCTGCCCCGGCTGGAGGACTTCTGCTGGATCGCGACGCAGGAGTCGAACGTCTACGGTGGACTCGCGGTCGCGATGCCCTTCATCCACACCCGGCCGCGGTACTTCGCCCAGATCATCGGGGAGCTGCTCTACTGGATCGGCGAGGACAGGATCCTGTTCGGCAGCGACTACGCCCTGTGGACGCCGAAGTGGCTCGTCGAGAAGTTCGTCGACTTCCAGATCCCCGAGGACATGACGGAGTATCCCGCGATCACCCCGGAACAGAAGAGGAAGATCCTCGGGCTCAACGCGGCCGCGTTGTACGACCTCGACGTGCCCCGGCAGTCCCGGCTGCCCGGTGAGGTCACGGGGGCGGGTGTGTGATGACGAGAACGGTCCGGTCCGTGGAGGCCGAGGTTCTCGCGGCGCTGGCGACGGTGATCGACCCGGAGCTGGACGAACCTGTGACGGAACTGGGGTTCGTCCGGTCCGTGACCATCGACGACCGCGGCGTCGAGGTGCACTTGCGGCTGCCCACCTCGTTCTGTGCGCCCAACTTCGCCTACCTGATGGTCGCCGATGCCTACGACGCCCTGGCGGCGGTGCCGGAAGCAGGCCGGGTGCGGGTGCTGCTCGACGACCACCATGACTCCGACAAGATCAACCAGGGTACCGCCGCCGGGCTCGGGTACGTCGGAACCTTCGGGGTGGAGGCGGAGGACAGTCTCGACGAGCTCCGCCGCACCTTCCGGCGCAAGGCACATCTGGCCGCGATGGAACGGTGCTGCCGGTCGCTGCTGGCCAGCGGCGCCTGGACGATCGAAGAGCTGCCGCTGCTGGAGTTGTTCGATCTGCCCGTGAACCCGCTCAAGTCGGCGTTGCTGCGACGGCGTGAGGCCATCGGGTTGCCCAACCATCCGCACGCACGCGTGCTGGTCGACCACGACGGCACGCCGATCGCGACCACCGACGTGGCGCTGCGATTGCGGCTGGCGGCCACCACCCGCGTGTCCATCGAGGGCAACGCCCACTTCTGCCGGGGCCTGCTCGCAACCCGGTACGCCGACGCCGACCAGGCGGCCCCGGTCGTCACCAACTCCAGGAGCCACGCATGAAAGCCGCACAGGTAACCGGGTACCACCAGAATCTCGAACTGCGGGACGTCGACGAGCCCAAGATCACCGGGCCGTTGGACGTCGTGGTGAAGGTCGGCGCAGCCGGGGTGTGCCGCACCGACATCCACATTCTTGAGGGCCAGTGGGCGGAGAAGTCGGGCGTCACCCTGCCTTACACGATCGGGCACGAGAACGCCGGCTGGGTGGAAGCGGTCGGTGACGCCGTGACGAACGTGACGGTGGGCGACAAGGTGATTCTGCACCCGCTGATGACGTGCGGCCTGTGCCGGGCCTGCCGCCTCGGCGACGACGTGCACTGCGAGAGCTCGCGGTTCCCCGGCATCGACACCCACGGCGGCTACGCCGAGTACCTGCTCACGTCGGCCCGGTCATGCGTGAAGCTGGACGACAGCCTCGAACCCGCCGACGTCGCCGCGCTGGCCGACGCAGGGCTGACCGCCCAGCACGCGGCCGCCAAGGCTGCCAGTGCCCTCCGTCCCGGCGACGCCTGCGTGATCATCGGAGCCGGCGGCCTCGGCCACATCGGCATCCAGTGCATGAAGGCGATGAGCGCGGCCACCCTCATCGTGGTCGACCGCAACCCCGAGGCGCTCGAGCTTGCCGGGCAGGTCGGCGCCGACGTCACGGTCGTCGCCGACGGTACCCACGTCGAGCAGGTCCTCGAGTACACCGGCGGCCACGGTGCGGAGGCGGTACTCGATTTCGTCGGCGAAGGCGGCACCACCTCCGAAGGCGTGCGGATGCTGCGCCGCGCGGGCAACTACTACGTGATCGGGTACGGCGAGAACATCGACGTGCCGACCATCGACATCATCTCGACGGAGATCAACTTCATCGGCAACCTGGTGGGCTCGTACACCGATCTGCAGGACCTGATGGTGCTCGCCGCCCAGGGCAAGGTGAAGCTGCACACAGCCCGGTACGGGCTGGACGAGTGCCAGCGGGCGATCGACGACCTGAACGCGGGCAAGGTTCGTGGCCGCGCGATTCTCATCCCCTGATCAGGAAAGGAAGCAACCATGGCGAAGGAGCTGCGGTTCAGTGTCGATGCGCGGCGCCAGCTCGAGCTCGGTGTCAACACGCTGGCCGACGGGGTGAAGGTCACCCTGGGGCCCAAGGGGCGCAACGCCGTGCTGGAGAAGCTGACGGGACCGCCGACCATCACCAACGACGGCGTGACCATCGCCAGGGAGGTGCAACTGCGGGAGCCGTTCGCCAACATGGGGGCTCAGCTGGTCAAGGAAGTCGCGATGAAGACCAACGGCGCCGTCGGCGACGGCACCACCACCGCGACCGTGCTCGCACAGGCCATGGTGCGGGAGGGCATGGCCGCGCTCGGTGAGGGGGCCAACCCCATGCGGGTGCGCCGCGGCATCGAGGAGACGGTCGAGGCCGTCGTCGAGTGGCTTCGCAAGTCGGCGACCCAGGTCGCGGGAGAGACGGAGCTGGAGCGGATCGCGACACTGGCGGCGAGCGACGACGAGCGGATCGGCCGAGTGATCGCGCAGGCGCTGGCCGCGGTGGGACGTGAGGGTGTCGTCGAGGTGGAGGAGTCCGAGCAGACCGGCCTGAGCGTCGAGCTGGTCGACGGGATCGAGTTCGACCACGGCTACACCTCGCCCTACATGGTCACCGACCGGGAGCGGATGGAAGCCTCCTACGACGACCCGGTCATCCTGCTGACGAACAAGAAGATCAGCCAGGTGCAGGAGCTGATGCCGACCGTGGAGGCGGCCCGCCGTCTCGACCGGCCGCTGGTGATTCTCGCGGAGAACGTCGACGGCCCGGCCCTGCAGATGATCGTCAGCGGCAACGTGCACGGCACCTGCCCGGCTGTCGTGGTGCGCGCCCCCGGCTTCGGTCACCGGCGAGTGGCCGAGCTTGAGGATCTCGCCGCCGCGCTGGGCGGACGCGTGGTCAGCGAGGACTCCGGTGTCACCCTGACCGAGGTCACCGAGCGCGATCTCGGGCGCTGTGAACACATCACGGTCACCGAGGAGACGACGACGATCATCGGTGGCGCCGGTGACGAGGCGACCGTGCGGGCCCGGATCGGCCAGCTCGACAAGCAGCTCCAGCGAGCCCGGATCGAGCATGACCAGGACAGCTTGAAGCTGCGCATCGCCAGGCTGTCGGGCCGGATCGCCGTCGTGCGCGTCGGCGGGGCGACCAGCGTCGAGCTCAAGGAGCGGATGCTGAGGGTCGAGGACTCGCTCGCGGCGGCGCGTGCGGCGCTGGAGGAGGGAGTCGTGGCCGGCGGCGGTGCCCCCCTGGCGCAGGCCGCGCGCTGGGTGGACCTGGTCGGTCTCGACGGCGACGCGGCGCAGGGCAGGGAGATCGTGCGCAGGGCGCTCGGGGAGCCACTGCGGTGGATCGCGTCCAACGCGGGCTATGACGGCGACGAGGTCGTGGACCACGTGTCCGCCATGGACAACGGTGGCGGGTTCGACGCGCTCACCGGCGAGTACCGCGACCTATTCGCCGCCGGTGTCGTCGATCCGCTCAAGGTGACCCGTTCGGCGCTGGAGAGCGCGGCATCCATTGCGGCGCTCCTGATCACCACCGAGACCGCGATTGTCGAGGAGGTGCTGGTCAACCCCGGCGCGATCGTGGATCCCGGTTTCGGCGACCTCGCCGAAGGCATGGTGCGGCCGTCGAACATCTACTAGGCCGACCCGCGCCTGGTGCCCCCCGATCACGGCGGCGCCAGGCGCGGCAGGCCCCGAGCACGACAGGAGGCCGCGAATGATCGACCTGGAGTACCAGGCGGGAACGATCGTGATCCGAACCCGGACAGGGCCGGTTCTCACCGGCGAGGTGCTCGAAGGCTTGAGCGCGGCCATCACCTACGTCGGAGCGGTCCATCCGATCGTCCTCACGGGTGCCGATGGCGTGTTCGCCCCCGACCTGGACCCGATGATCGGCCCCGGCCGAACGCGGGCACGGACCTACCTGTGGCGCGTGCTGCGCGAGCTGCGAGCCCATCCACTCCCCGTCGTGGCCGCCGTCAACGGCGACGCGGTGGGCGCCGGCTACCTGCTGGCCGAGGCCGCCGACGTCCGGGTGATGTCCGGGGGATTCCTCCAGCCCTCACCCCGGAGCGGCGTGTCCTACTGCGCGAGGACGGCGGTGACCGTGGGGCTGGTGGAACACCAGTGCGCTGCCGCGGAGCTGATCGAGGCGAGCCTGCGACAGATCGGCCGTCTCCGCGGGAACGCGGTCATGGCGCGTACGACCGGCTGACGAGTCGAAGGGTGTTTCGGTGGCGGTGAGTGAGCAGATCGACGGCCCCCACACCTCATCGACAGGGTGCGGGTTGGCGCTGAAGGACGATCGGGAGAACGCGGATTCCACGGAGAACGAGGTCGCCCGGAGGGGTGCGCACTCGGTCTGCCTGGAGCGGGCGCGCCGCGCGCTGGCTCGCTCCGGCTGGCAGATCGATGCGGGTGGCTGAGGGGAACGACGGGAGCTCGTTGTGGTCGGTCGTCGCCACCGTTCTGTTCGGCGGGTGGCTCGGTGAGCTGCTCGCGTTCGCCCGGTCAGGCCGGGGAGCCGGCAGGCGGTGGTGCGCAGGCGGATCGTCGACGTGGTCCCCGGTCTGGATGCTCGTCGTGCTCGGCATCGCGGTGGCGGGCGGGCTGGTGCGGCACGGCATACGTGGGCAGTGGGCGGCGTTCAGCGTGACCGCGGCGTGCGCACTCGTCGTCGTCGCGCTGGCCGTGGAGCGGCCGTCCGAGGGTGAGCCCGTGGTCGACCTGGTGTTGCGTACCCGGAGTCCCAGGGGCGCGACCGGCCGCGCCATCGCGGCGCCCTACGCGCTTCCGTAGCCAGGGCCGGTGACCGGATCGATGACCGGGCCGATGGCCCTGCTGGCCGCGCTGGGCCTCGTCGCCCTGCTCGTGGTCAACGCCGACAGCGGGGTCGCGCCCCGGGTCATCCTGCCTCGACGGAGCACCACGGGAAGGTGACATCCGTGAGCTTCTCCAACGCCACGAACACCGGGATCGGTCCAAAGTGGTCTCCAGTGGGAACGTCGGGCGAACGGAAGGTGGCTACCCGAATGCGATCGGAATCCGCGGTTGCCGGCTTCAACTCCACTGTTCTGTCGTAGCCGTAACGGCAGGTCCTGGGCTGCGACTTCCTGACTATTGCTCGTCGTCTCGTGGCGGGCCAGCACTGATCACCGGCATCTCCGGCTATCGGCAGGAAGGTCAAACCGATGGAGGCAGATGTGCCCGTCATCCGATCCCGGCGAGGCGGCTTCACCGGACGACGCGAGCGCGCCGAAACCGTTGCCGCCGCCCAATACGAAACTCTGACGGACGCACGACGGTACGCCGCGTCGCACCAAGGCTGGGGCCCCGGTGCACGATATCTTCACTCGCGGTTGCACATTGTCGACGAGGTCCTGCGCGACAGTCGTGGTGGTGATCTCCTCGACGCGGGCTGTGGCCCCGGTGTGTTGTTGCGCCATCTTGTCGATACGCGCCCGGCTGACTTCCGGATGACCGGGTGTGACCAGTCAGCGGCGATGATCAAAGTTGCTCGCGAGAGACTCGCCGACGCGGCGGATCTCCGCTTGACGGTGGCGGACATCGAGAAGCTGCCGTTTCCAGAAGGGAGTTTCGACGTGGTCGTCGCGATGGGAGTGCTCGAGTACACGGATGCACGGCGCGCGTTGCGTGAACTGGCGCGGGTGCTCCGTCCCGGCGGCCTCGTCGTGGTCACCATGCTCAACCCGCGCAGCCCGTACCGGTTGTTCGAGTGGTCCGTCTACTGGCCGGCGGTCCGCCTGCTGGGCCGTGTCGAGCGGTGGGCGGGTACGCCGCCAGAGCGCAGGCATGCGGCCAGCAGGACCGGTATCCGCGCCTTGTCGCGGCGACGACTGTGCCGTCTGCTCGGCGACCTCGGGCTGCGTCCGGTCGACATCGCCTACTACGACGTGACACCGCTTCTGCCGCCTTTCGACCGCCTCGTGCGGAGGTGGTCTCGCCGGTGGCGGGAGCACCCGGAGACCACGGTGAGCCGCGGCGCACGACGGTGCCTGGGCACCGCCTATGTCGTCGCCGCCCGGTGAGCGGAGAACCGCGGCTGCTGCTGGTCGCTGTCGCTTCCCCGTCCGGGTGCCGGGGCGCGGTCGTCCGTGAGCAGTGAGGAACGCGCGAGCATCGCCGTGGACACGGCGATGATGACGGCGGCGAGCACCTCGACGGTGATCCATGCCTCGCCACGGACCGTCTCCCCGAAAACCACGACGCCCCAGCCGAGTGCCGCCAGCGGGTTCGACAGCACCAGCGCGGGCTGTGAGGCCTCCAGCCTTCCGGCGCGCAGCATGCTCTGCAACAGCAGGAAGCCAGCGGGCCCGGCGAGCACCATGGCGTAGGTCTGCCAGGCCGACACCAGCGCGGCGACACCGCCGTCACCGAGCGCGTCGGTCATCGCCGCCACCAATGCCGCGGTGAACGCGAACCAGACACCCGCCGCCATCCCGAGGTACACCGCGCGGTGTGCGTGCCGGTTGCGGTGGCCCAGCGTCACCAGAGCCGCGACCGCGCCAACGGTGAGCACACACCCGAGCAGCCAGGAATCTGCCGAGGCGCGGCTCGGGTCGCCACCGGCGGGCGCCAGTGCGACGAGCAGCAGGGCGACACTGCCCGCCGTGCTCAGCACCGCCGCCCACTCCCGAGGGCGGAGCCTGCTGCCGAAGGCCACCCCCGACAGCACCAGTGCGAAGCCGAGTTCGCTGATCAGAAGGGGCTGGATCAGCACGATCGGGCCGAACGCGAGCGCCGCGGCCTGCAAAGCCAGCCCCGCGAGCATCGCCGCCACACCCAGCACCCAGACCGGCCGGCGGACGAGCATGCGCAGCACGGGTACCGACATCCGCATGCCGTGGGGCACGGTGCGCACCCCGAGCCGCTGCAGCACCGAACCCGCGGCGTTGGCCGCCGCGGCGAGCAAGCAGAGGAGGATGACGAGCATCACGGGCCACAGCGTGCGCGCCGCGCCGCCCTCCCCGGCAGGGGCGAAAGTCCCTCGCGCGGTGGGCCGGGAGTCGCTCGGTCGTCCCGCTCGCCGGACGTCAACGGTCACCCAGGAACTTCGCCGCCGCCCTTCAGCGTCCGAGGCGCGGATCCTCGGTCGCACCGGGCGCGGCTCGCGCGGTGCGGGGCGAGCACCGGCGGAGCCGTGGGTGCTCGGCGGTCCCCGCGTGAGCCCCGGGTGAAACCGGTGCTGACGAAAAGTGTCGATCATTATCCAATGCGCGAGCTTGCAATTATCGCTTCTCATTCTTTGTGGCGTTTGTGACCACCGTCATTGCGGCCAGATCCAGGGCTGACCACGATGTCTCCGACGGAGGTAGCCCCCGCTACGACCTCCTGTGCCCCGAAGGAGAAAAGGTCTCTTGTGCAATTCAGCGCACCATTCCAGGGTGGCAGGCCATGCCGCTGAGTGAGCAGGAACAACACGCGCTGGCCGAACTCGAACACGGCCTTCGCGCCGACGATCCCCGGCTCGACAAGTGGCTGCGCCGGATGACCCCGCCGGAGGACTCCACGTCGACGTTCCTGACGCTGGCCATCCTGGCCGCCGCCGTCGTGGGCGTGGGCCTGCTCGTGGCCGGATGGGTGTTGTTCGGGCTGCTCGCGCTGGTGCTCGGTGCCGTCGGGCCGATCCGGTGGGTCTCGAGGAGCCACTATGACCCGGCGTGCCACCACCTGGTTCCGGCGTCGGAACCGAACTGTCCCCGCTGCGCAGCCGCCTGACCCGCACAGGGGTCGCGCTGAGTTCGAGGCGGGCCGGGCCCAGACGCCGCTAGGCGTGGAACGAGATGTCCGGTGGCGATGAACACGCACGCGATCATGGCCGATCCGGCGGTGGCGCGAGACGGGTGCGCGCAGGCAAGGTGGCCTTCACTGCGCTCAACGCAGGCATGGTGGCCTTCACTGCGTTGGTCGAACACGGCGGCGCCCCGCTGCGCAGCCGCCTGACCCGCACAGGGGTGCGGCGATCAGCGGCCGCTCAGCAGCGTGCGCTTCTGGGCTCGGACGCGGTGTCGGCGCGGGGTGCCGAACACCTCGAGGCCGTGATCGTGGAGAGCTCCGCGGCCACCCGCAGAGCAAGGCTCGACGGATCCAGCCGCCGGCCGAGCAGGGCTTCCACGCGTTCCATCCGTTGGATCACGGTGTTGCGATGCGTGTGCAGCCGCCGGCCAGCACGCGTCGGACTGCCGTTCTCGGCCAGATACACCTGCAGGGTGCGCAGCAGGTGCTGGGTCTGCTCGGACGGCTCAGCCAGAGGACCGAGCTGGTGGTCCACGAACGCCTTGGCGGCACTGGGATCGTGCGTGGCCAGCGCCAGCACGGCGGACTCCTCGTAGTGCCGGACCCCGCTCGCGTCCAGTGCGTCGGCGACGCGCAGCACCTCGAGCGCATCGCGATGAGACTGCCGGAACCCCTCCGGGCCATGCCGGGCAGCCCCGCACGCCACCGTCACCGCCTTCGGCACGGACAGCTCAGCCAGCCGGTCATGCCAGGTCGCATCGCGGGGGGTGAACCAGCCGTACAACACGTCGTCGTCGTACAGCGTCACATGTTGAATCGGCCGCACACCGCGCCGCAGCTGCTCGATGACGGTGTTCAGCTCGTCGGCCTCGAGCGCCGTACCGCGCGCCGCGTAGGCCACGTGCTGGGACAACAACCGGTACCCCAGCACGCCTTCCAGCTCCTGGTCGGCCACCTCACCGCGCAGGCTGCCGCGCACTACGGCCAGCCTTCGGCGTTGCGTGGCCTTGGTCTCCTCGCCGTCGCGCTGAATGTACGCGCGCAGCGCGGCCGATGTGTTGACCTGCATGTAGTCGAACAGCCGCACGGTCAGCAACCGCAACAGTTCGACCTCGCTGCCGCGCAGGTTCTCGGACTCCGAGATCATCGTCACCAGCAGCTGCCAGAAGGTCTCGTGGCCGATCTCGAAGACCCGGGTCAGGGTGGTGATCGGTTCCCTGATCGCCGCGAGCGTCCTGCCGAGCTCGCTCACCTCGGGTGGCGCAACGGCAGGACTGCGTTCCAGCAGCTGCGCGAAGGTAGCGGCGTGCGAAGCCAACGTGGTGTGCAGAAAGCCCGTCGGCACCACTGTGTCATCGGCGAGCCGTGGGAACCGTGCGATGATCGCGTCGGCGACTTCGGCCAGCATGCGCGCCGAATCCGCACGAAATCGCGTTGCCAGGGCGGACTCCAGTTCCGACAACTCTCCGCCGACCGTGACCATGGTCACATGGTAGTCACAGGTGCGGCGATGGCCATATGTGCAGTGCGCCCATCGCACTGTGGGCGGCGCGGACATACCCCGAGTAGGACCGCCTTTCCTAGCGTGACAGCACCAGCTGAGTTTCCGCCAGCAAAGGAGCTGTGCTCATGACCGTGCTGTCCCCGTCGGGCGAGCCCGTCAAGGTCGCGATGAGTGTGGACGACCTCTTCCAGTGGAAGGGCATGCCATACCCGGAAAGCCACCCACCCGCCCGCACCGCGCAGTTGCTGATCGACGCGTTCGCCAACCACGGCCACCCACCGGTGTACTCGTTCTCGTCCACCGCGCCGGTGGACGACGAGCCCGCGTTCGCCGAGGTCTTCGACCAGTGGGTGGACGCAGGCCACCACGTCGGCAACCACACGCACTACCACGCCAGCTTGAACTGGGTGAAACCAAGCGTGTACATCGACGACATCAAGCGCAGCGAGGATGTCATCGGCTCTTACATCGAGCGCGCGCCCAGCAAGTACTTCCGCTACTGCATGGACATGTGGGGCAACTCGCCCGAGAAGACCGCGCAGGTGCAGGCGTGGCTCGCCAAGGCCGGTTACCTGGCGGCCCCGCTGTCCTACTGGTTCTACGACGCCCAGTTCGCCGTGCCGTACCTGCGCGCGCTGCACAACAAGGACGAGGGTGTCCGCAACTGGATCCTGGACAAGTTCGTGGAAACCGCGATCGATCAGTTCAAACGCCAGGTGAACCTGTCCTACCAGGCCCTCGGGCGCCAGCAGGTCCACATCGGACTTCTGCATGGCACGCCGGTGACCGGGGACGCCGCGGACCGCGTCCTCGCCGGCCTGAAGGAGCTCGGCGTGGAGTTCGTGACGCTGGAGGAGGCGATGGCCGACCCGGCCAACGTGATCCCGCCCAACACGGTCACCCCGATGTTCCGCAACTTCACGCAGAAGTGGGCGGAGATCGAGAACGTGGCCGTTGAGGGCATTCCGCCGCGTGAGGCGATCGCGGAGGTGCGCGCCGTGATTCCGGTGGAAGGCCTGGACGAGCCGACGATCTTCGGCGCCATGTTCGGCAACATGGCCGCGGGCCTGGAAGGCTGCGTGCCCGACTTCGACAACTTCGACTGGTGACCGAGCGACAGAGCGTGCGCCAGCGCGACCCTCACCTGCTCGAAGGCCAGGTAGCGCTGGTCACGGGGGCATCGTCAGGACTCGGCGAGCGGTTCGCGCGGGTACTGGCCGCCGCGGGCGCCAAAGTGGCGCTCGCGGCGCGCCGCACCGACCGCATCGAAGCGGTGTGCGCCGACATCACCGCGGCCGGCGGTACCGCCGTGGGCGTTCGCCTCGACCTGACAAAGCCCGAGACGTTCGCCGCGACCGTCGACGAGGCACAGGACAAGCTGGGCCCGGTCACGACCCTGGTGAACAACGCAGGCGTTCCGTACGGGGTGCGGCCACACAAGGTGTCGGCCGCGGACGCCGACCTGGTCATCGGCACCAATCTGCGCGGGCCGTTCCTGCTCAGTTGCGAGGTGGGCGGCCGGATGATCGCCGACGGCAGGCCAGGGCGGATCGTGAACGTGTCGTCGATGACCGCGTTCCACTACTCGGGCACTCCGACGGCGGCGCTGTACTCGGTCACCAAGGCGGCGTTGGCACGGATGACCGAGGTGCTCGCGGTGGAATGGGCGCGCAATCGCATCAACGTCGTGGGTATGGCCCCGGGGATGTTCCACTCCGAGATGATGGCCGGGATGATCTCGCGGGTCGGCGACCCGTCCGACCAACTGCCCCGCGGCCGGTTGCCGGAACCGAGCCTGCTGGACAGCACGCTGCTGTATCTCACCTCACCGGCGTCGGAGGCCGTGACCGGAACGGTGATCAAGGTCGACGACGGCCAGTTCGGACGCTGATTTTCCTACCGACCCGAGGAGGTCGCAATGTTTCCCGGAACCCATGCGCGCAGCGCGCCGGACCGGGCCGCCGTCATCATGAGCGGGACCGGGGCCGCACTCAGCTACGGCGAGCTGGACCGTTCCTCCGCACGGCTGGCGCGCTACTGGCACGAGCAGGGGCTGCGCCGCGGTGACGTGGTCGCGCTGGTCGCCACGAACCTCGCCGAGGTGTTCATCGTCTACTGGGCCGCGCAGCGGTCCGGCCTGTACATCACCGCGATCAACCACAATCTCACCGTCGCGGACGTCAGCTACATCCTCACCGATTCCGGCGCAAAGGTGATCGTGACCGGTGGCCGGGACACGGTGGTACAGCTCGCCGCGGACGCGGCGGCGGACGCCGCCGTCCCGCTGCGCCTCTCGCTGCACCAGGGCCGGGCACCGGATGGGTTCACCGCGCTGTCCACCGCGCTGGACGGGGTGTCCGACGCCCCGCTCGACGATCAGCCGCGCGGCTCGGACCTGCTGTACTCCTCCGGGACCACGGGGCGTCCGAAAGGCATCAAGCCGCCGCTGCCGGATCGGCAGGTGAGCGAGCCGGGCGACCCGCTGGTCGCCGCGTTCGGCCCGCTGTACGGGTTCGGTGAGGACACCGTGTACCTGTCCCCGGCACCCGTGTACCACGCGGCGCCGCTGCGGTTCTGCGCCGTGGTCCAGTCGCTCGGCGGCACCGTGGTGCTGATGGAGCGGTTCGACCCACGTGAGGCGCTGGCCGCGATCGAGAGGTATCGGGTGACGCACAGCCAGTGGGTGCCGACCATGTTCGTGCGCATGCTCAAGCTCGGCGAGCAGGTGCGCGACCAGTACGACCTGTCCAGTCACCGGGTGGCGGTGCACGCGGCGGCGCCGTGCCCGGTCGAGGTGAAGCAGGCCATGATCGACTGGTGGGGTCCGATCGTGCACGAGTACTACGGTGCGACGGAGGCACACGGCCTGACCGTCATCGACCCGCGAAGCTGGTTGCAGCGGCCGGGTTCGGTGGGCCGCGCCGCGCTCGGCGTCATCCACATCTGCGACTCGGAGGGCACCGAACTGCCGGCCGGTGAGGTCGGAGTGGTGTACTTCGAGCGCGACGAGATGCCGTTCGAGTACCTGAACGACCCGGAAAGGACCCGCGCCGCGCAACACCCGAAGCACCCGAACTGGTCCACCACCGGCGATCTGGGTCGCGTCGACGAGGACGGCTACCTGTATCTGGCTGACCGGCAGGAGTTCGTCATCATCTCCGGTGGCGTGAACATCTATCCGCAGGAGATCGAGGACGGTCTGGCGCTGCACCCGGCGGTGGACGACATCGCGGTGATCGGGGTGCCCGATCCGGAAATGGGCGAGGCGGTCATGGCGGTGGTGCAACCCGCGGCCGGGACCACGCCCGGCGACGAACTGGCCGAGGAGCTGCGCGGATATCTGGAACAGCGGATCGCGCGGTTCAAGCTGCCTCGCCATTTCCAGTTCGTGGACACGCTTCCCCGCACGCCGACCGGCAAGCTCGTGAAACGGCAACTCCGCAAGGAGGTGGCGCCACCGGCCGGTGACTGAGGTCCGTCGCGGCGCGGCTTTGCGATGGGACGCGGCGAGCCCGGCCGATCGACGGTGGATCGGCCGGGCTCGCCGGTGCGGACTGGATCAGGCGAGGTCGAAGCGGTCGAGCTCCATGACCTTGGTCCAGGCCGCGACGAAGTCGCCCACGAACTTCTCGCGAGCGTCGGCGCTGGCGTACACCTCCGCGAGGGCCCGCAGCTGGGAGTTGGAGCCGAAGATGAGGTCGACCGCGGTGGCCGTCCACTTCAGCTCGTCGGTGGCCGAGTCGCGGATCTCGTACACGTTCTCCTCGGACTCCGACGCCTTCCACCTGGTGCCCGGGGCGAGCAGGTTGGTGAAGAAGTCGTTGGTGAGCACGCCGGGCCGGTCGGTGAGGACGCCGTGCCGGGTGCCGCCGAAGTTGGCTCCGAGGGAGCGCAGGCCGCCGACGAGGACGGTCATCTCGGGTGCGGTCAGGTCGAGCATGTAGGCACGGTCGACGAGCAGCACCTCCGGCTGGAGCTTCTCCCCGGCACGCAGGTAGTTGCGGAACCCGTCGGCGCGTGGCTCCAGTACCCGGAACGACTCGACGTCGGTCTGCTCCTGGCTGGCGTCGGTGCGGCCGGGGTGGAACGGCACGGTCACCTCGACGCCGGCGTCGCGCGCCGCCTTCTCGACGGCGGCCGAGCCTGCCAGCACGATCAGGTCGGCGAGCGAGATCTTCGCGCCGCCGGCCTCGTTGAACTCCCGCTGGATGCCCTCGAGCTTCTCGAGGACCGGGGCGAGCTGCTCGGGCTGGTTGACCTCCCAGCTGCGCTGGGGCTCCAGGCGGATCCGGGCGCCGTTGGCGCCGCCGCGCTTGTCGGTGGACCGGAAGCTCGCGGCGGAGGCCCAGGCGGTGGTGACGAGCTGGGCGGTCGTGAGACCGGACTCCAGGACCTTCGCCTTGAGCGCGGCGACGTCGGCCTCGCTCACGAGCTCGTGGTCCACGGCGGGCACCGGGTCCTGCCACAGCTGGGGCTCGGCGACCCACGGCCCCAGGAAACGGCTGACCGGACCCATGTCGCGGTGCAGCAGCTTGTACCAGGCCTTGGCGAAGGCCAGCGCGAACTCGTCCGGGTTCTCCATGAACCGGCGGGAGATCGGCCCGTAGACCGGGTCGAAGCGCAGTGCCAGGTCCGTGGTGAGCATGGTCGGCTTGTGCTTCTTGTTCGGGTCGTACGGGTCCGGGATGATCTCCGGCGCGTCCTTGGCGACGTACTGCTTGCCGCCGCCGGGGCTCGTGGTGAGCTCCCACTCGTAGCCGAAGAGGATCTCGAAGAAGCGGTTGCTCCACTCGGTCGGCCGGTCGGTCCACGTCACCTCGAGGCCGCTGGTGATCGTGTCCGGGCCCTTGCCGCTGCCGTGGGTGCTCAACCAGCCGAGGCCCTGCGCCTCCAGCGGCGCGGCCTCGGGCTCGGGGCCCACGTGGTCGTCGGCGTTGCCGGCGCCGTGGGTCTTGCCGAACGTGTGGCCACCGGCGATGAGTGCGACGGTCTCCTCGTCGTTCATCGCCATCCGGCTGAAGGTCTCGCGGATGAAATGGGCCGCCGCGTGGAAGTCCGCGCTGCCGCGGGGGCCTTCGGGGTTGACGTAGATCAGCCCCATCTCGGTGGCGCCGAGCTCGGGCACCATCTCCGTGCCGGAGACGTAGCGCTCGTCACCCAGCCAGTCGTCCTCCGGGCCCCAGTAGATCTCCTCGGGCTCCCAGGTGTCCTCGCGGCCGAAGCCGAAGCCGAATGTCTTGAAGCCCATCGACTCCAGTGCGACGTTGCCCGCGAACACGAGCAGGTCGGCCCACGAGATCTTCTGGCCGTACTTCTGCTTGACCGGCCACAGCAGGCGGCGGGCCTTGTCGAGGTTGGCGTTGTCGGGCCAGCTGTTGAGCGGGGCGAACCGCTGGGCGCCGTCGCCCGCGCCGCCGCGGCCGTCGTGGATGCGATAGGTGCCCGCGGAATGCCAGCTCATGCGGATCATCAGACCGCCGTAGTGGCCGAAGTCGGCGGGCCACCAGTCCTGCGAGGTGGTGAGCACCTCGATGACGTCCTGCTTGAGGGCCTCCACGTCGAGCTTGGCGAACTCCCTGGCGTAGCTGAAGTCCTCCGCGAGCGGGTTGGCCTTCGACGAGCGCGCGTGCAGCACCGAGAGGTCGAGCTGGTTGGGCCACCAGTCCTGGTTCGTGCGCGGACGGCCGCCGGTCTTCGCGGTCGGCGAGTCGATCGCCGGGTTCTCGCTCTCGCTGCCGTGCGAGGTCACGGAGTCGTGCGCGACGGGGCAGCCTGCCGCGGCCTTCTTGTCCACTCCCTGCGCGCTGGACGGGGTGTTGTCCTGGGGGTCGCTCATCTGCTTCCTTTCGAGCTGACGGATCGTTCGGGGGTGGGCCGGGCCGAGCATTCGGGGCAGACGCCCCAGAAGACGACCTCCGCCTGGTCGATCACGAAGCCGTGGTCGTCCGAGGCGGTGAGACAGGGCGCGTGCCCGACGGCGCAGTCGACGTCCGCGATCGTGCCGCAGGATCGGCACACGACGTGGTGGTGGTTGTCTCCGACCCGGGATTCGTAGCGGGCGGTCGTGCCCGCGGGCTGGATGCGCCGCACCAGACCGGCGTCGGTCAGCGCCCGCAGCACGTCGTAGACCGCCTGGTGGGACACGGTGGGGTGCTCGGCCCGGACGAGCGCGATCACCGTCTCCGTGTCGACGTGCGGGTGGTCGCGCAGTGCGGCGAGCACTGCCAACCGGGGCCGTGTCACGCGCAATGACACCGCCCGCAGCTGCGCTTCGAAGTCCGAAGACACACCCCGACCATAGGACGTTGTCTTGAACAGCTCAAGTTAGGCGACTGCGGGGGCCGAGCCGGTGAGGCCGATCCAGCGCGGCGGGTGGAGCATCGGCAGGCCGGTGCCGGTCGCGGGGAGCGACTCCGGGTGCGTCAGCTTCTCGACTTCCGTGGGCGTCTGGCGCCCGCGGCTTCGGCGGTCGCCGCGGCATGGGCGGCGCCTCGGCCGTGGGCGCGCGCGACGATCTTTCCGCGCTCGACGCGCACCGCGGTCTCGGTCTCGTCGTCGGGAGCGGGGAGCCCGAGCGCCGAGGCGACCGTGGCGTGGTCGTCGAGCACCAGGCGCAGCGGGGGCAACGCGCCCTCGGCGAACACCCGCCGCAGACATCCCACCAGGTCGCTGACCCTGAGCCGGACGAGACGGCCGGTCTCCGCCGGATCACTCGTGACGGCGGCCACCGTCACCTGGTCGCCGGGCCGGGCGGACCGGAGGGCTTCCTCGGCCGCGGCGAGCCTGCCTGCCCCCAGCACGGCGATCACGCCGTCGGCACCGAGGTCGACCCTGACACCGCTGATCCGATCCGCGAGATCGGTGGGCGGAGCCCAGGTGTCCTCGCACGGCTGTGCCGGGGCGACGGAGGGCAGGTGTGGCGGTGCCCAGGTGTCAGCGAGGCCGATTCCCGCCAGGTGCTGGCACGCGCGCGCCACGTCGAACGGGTCACCCGAACCCGGTGCGGCTTCGGCCAGGTGGCCCGAGCCGTCGAGCAGCGTCAGCACCAGCGCCGCCAGACGTACCCGCCGCGGTGACTCCGCCCGAGGCGGTTCGCACGACTCCAGCGCGGCGCCGAGCAGCAGCGCCTCAAGCCGGGCGACCTGCGCCAGCACCGTCCGCCCGCGCTCGTCGTCGAGGACGCCGACGAGCGAGCGCAGTTGCAGCCGCCCTCCGGAGGCCGTGTCGCCCACCAACGGCAGCCGCTCGAGCCAGGTCCGGGCGAACCGGCCGAGCGCGTCGGCAGGCGACGACGGCGACGCCGCGGGCGCGGCGGTGGCGGTGTTCTCGACCAGGTCGATCAGCACGGCCAGGTACAGGGCGCGTTTGCTCGGGAAGTTCGAGTACACCGCCCCACGGGTCAGCTCGGCCCGCTCGGCGATCCGGTCGACCTTCGCCAGTGCGTAGCCGTGCTCGGTGAACTCCTCCCTCGCCGCCGCCAGCACGGACGCGCGGGTGCGCTCCTGCTGCTGTGCCCGGGTCAGCCGTACCATCGGCACTCCCTTCCCTTGACGCCGGACATCAGAACACAGACAGAATCCGAATGATAAGACCATTCGAAATCGGCCTGGGTCACGTCGCCAGGATCTGCCCCAGCGCGTCCTCGTCGCCGAGCCACGACGTGTGCGTGCACAGCGGCAGCAGCCGGACCGCGAGCTGGAACCGGAACGAGTTCTCCGGCGAGGTCAGTTCCACACCGGAGGTCTTGGCCGCCTGGCGAAGCCGGTAGTCGAGGGTGTTCGGATGGATGCCGAGCCGCGTGGCGGTGGCGCGGCGGTTCATGCCGAGAGTGAAGTACACGTACAACGTGCGCACGAGATCGATCCTGCTCGTGCGGTCGCCACCGAGGAACTCGCCCAGCACGGTCGCGACGAACGTGTCGACCGGTTCTCCCTGCCGGAAAAGGTCGAAGAATGCCGTTGCCTCGTAGGTGTGCACCAGGCGGTCTGGGAAAAGGATCTCACCGAGCGCGCGGGCGCGTTCGGCCTCGCGCGCCGCCGCGGGGAGGCCCTCAGCAGTGGGGGTGGGGCGGCCGACTCCCGCGGTGACGTACCCGGCCTCCGCTCCCGACTGACGCAGCGCGCGTTCCAGCAGGGTTTCGATCCCGCTGGTCGCGGCCGTCGGCACGAGGATGACGGCTCCGCGGCGCAGCAGCGACGAGATGCTGCCAGGAACGTGGCGGCGGATCTCCTGGAGTACCTCGAGCAGGACGTCGTCGAGCGTGTGGCCGGCGCGGCTGGTCGGTCCAATAACGACGGTCGCGTGCGGCTGCCGCGGATCCAAGCCGAGGGAACGCACGGCCGCGTCGCGTTCCTCGGCGGTGGAGAAATCGTCCTCCATGATGCGGGACAGCAGCAGCCGGGTCGCCTCGAGCCGCGAGTCGAGCAGGCGGTCACGCTCGGCGAGATAGGCCCGCTCCGCCTCGCTGCTCACCCAGTCGATGTAGCGGAGGGTGTAGTCGGTGAGCGTCCGGTGATCGAGGTCGGGCCTGCTCTCACTCAGCTTCTCCCACATCGCCCTGGCGCCGATGCGGTAGGCGCGCAACATGGCCCCGAGCGCGATCCCCTGGTGCACTCGCCTGCGTGCGGCCTCGGCGAGCGTGGCGAGTTCCTCGCCGGTCGGGCGCCGCTGGTGCGCGACGGCCTGGAGGTAGATACGCGCGTTGTGCACGTTCGTCTGCACGACATCGGCGAGCACGGCGGGATCGAGGTTGGCGTAGTCGGGGTTGGCGGCGCAGATCGTGTCGGTGACGTACCGGCCGACGCGGCCGAAGTCCTCCGGCTGCGGTTCCGACGTCGTCACAACTACGACCCTCCGAATCGTGCGATGTCTCCGATGACACGGTCGGCGACGGGCGGAAACATACGTTACACGGATCCCGCCTGGTCACGGCGGTGACAGGGGTACGGGAGCCGGCATGGTCACTCACCGAACAGGGGAGAAGGCAATGTCGCTCGACCATCGGGAAAGCATCGAGGTGCCTGCCTCCGGCCGCAACATCGAACCCGGACTGGTGCGGGCCGTCGCGGGCACCTTCGCCACGGGCATCACGGTCATCACCTGCTCCACAGGCGACAACGCGCACGGCTGCGCCGCCAACGCGGTGCTCAGCGTGAGCCTCGACCCGGCTCTGATGCTGATCTCCCTCGGCCACGGCTCACGCACCCGCGCCGCCATCGAGCGGGCGGGCTCGTTCGCGATCAACATCCTCCCGGACAGCGAGGAAGGCGCCGAACTGTGCTCGTTGTTCGCGAGCCGCGTGGAGGACAAGTTCGCGCGGGCCGCGCATCGTTCTGGCGTCCTCGGCGCACCGATCCTGCGGCACACGCTGGGCTGGTTCGAGTGCGCTGTCGACACCGTTCAGGAAGCGGGGGACCACACCCTGTTCGTCGGCCGGGTCGTCGACGCGGGGCACGACGAGGGCGAGCCGCTGCTCTTCTTCCGGGGCCGCCACCGGCGGCTCGCCGCCTGACCCAACCGCCACGCGATCCGAAACAAGGAGGTCTCGGATGTCACGCAACGGTGCGAACGAGTTGTCGGATGCTCGAATGGCGCGACGCGGTTTGCTCGCCTCGACGGCGGGCAGCGCGATCGAGTGGTACGACTTCTATGTCTACGGGCTGTCCGCCGCCCTGATCTTCAACCAGCTCTTCTTCCCCAACAGCAGCCCGTACTCCGGGACACTGCTCGCGCTGTCGACGTTCTTCGCCGGATTCGTGGCGCGTCCGCTCGGTGCCATGGTCTTCGGGCATTTCGGCGACCGCATCGGCCGCCGCAGGGTCCTGATCATGACGACGTTGCTGATGGGTTTCGGCACCGTCTTCGTGGGGCTGGCGCCGACGTACGACACGGCCGGAATGTGGGGAGCGGGAGCGCTGGTGGTTCTCCGTGTCCTGCAAGGGATCGGGGTGGGTGGCGACTGGGGTGGCTCGGTGCTCATGGCCACCGAGTGGAGCTCCGCCAAGGGCAGGCGCGGCTTCATGGGCAGCCTGCCGCAGTTCGGTAGTCCGCTCGGGCTGATCACGGCCACGGCGGTGACGGAAGGGGCCAGCCGCCTGATGTCGCCCGCCGCCTATGAGTCCTTCGGCTGGCGGATCCCGTTCCTGTTCAGCCTGGTACTCACCGGGCTCGCGTTGTACCTGCGGCTGCGGGTGGCGGAGACGTCCTCGTTCGTCGAGGCGAAGCAGGCGGGGACCGTGCGGCAGGCGCCGGTCGCCTACCTGTTGCGCCACCACTGGCGCATGGTGCTGAAGACCACGCTGATGCGCGCGGGCCAGCACGCGTCGTTCTACCTGTTCACGACCTTCGTGCTCAGCTACGGCGTCACCTCACTCGGGCACGAGCGTTCGACGATGCTGCTCGCCGTCATGCTCGCCGCCGCTGTCTCGCTGGCCAGCACGCTGTTCTGGGGAGCGTTGTCGGACCGCATCGGCCGCAAGCGGATGCTGCAGATCGGCATCGTGGTGATGTTCGTCTTCGCGCTGCCGTACTTCGGGTTGCTGAACTCGGGTGTCACCGCCCTGATGGTCGTCGGGATCGTGCTGTCGCTGGTGGTCCACGACATGCAGTACGGCCCGCAGAGCTCCTTCATCGCCGAGAGCTTCCCCGCGGAGGTTCGCTACAGCGGTGCCTCCCTGGGCTACCAGCTCTCGTCCATCACCTCCGGCGGGCCGGCCGCACTGATCGCCACGGCGCTCATGGCGCACTACAACTCGACGGTGCCGATCGCGCTCTACCTGATGGGCATGTGCGCCATCGCCTTCGTGTCCCTGCTCTTCATGCCCACTGTGGACGGACGCGACGCCGAGCCTGCGCAGGCGGAAACGCCCGCACGGCACGTGCCTTCCTGACCAGTTCACGAGAAAGGACGGACGACATGTCGACGAATCCCGTACCGGCGGCCGATCTGGCGCCGAGCTCGCCGCTGGCGGCCGCGATGGAGAACGACCTGATACTCGGCCTGTTCCTGCCGCTGCAGGAGGGCGCGTGGAGCCCCTCGTCGGCGCCCCGAGAGACGAGCTGGACCTACGACTACAACGCGACCTGCGCGCTCGAGGCCGAGAAGTACGGCTTCGACCTGGCATTCGGGCTCGGCCAGTGGCTCGGCAAGGGCGGCTATGGCGGCGAGACGCGCTTCCGCGAGCACGAGCTCGACCCGCTGATCAGCTCGGCGGCCCTCGCGGCACAGACGACGCGGCTGCTGCTGATCAGCACCGTGCACGTGCTGTACGGCTGGCACCCGGTGCACCTAGCGAAGTACGGCGCGTGCATCGACCACATCTCCGGCGGCCGCTGGGGGCTCAACGTCGTGACCGGCTACAAACCCAGCGAGTACCGGATGTTCGGGCTCGATCCGATCGAGCACGACCTGCGTTACGACATGGCCGCCGAGTTCACCGAGATGCTCCGCACGTTGTGGGCGAGCGAGGACAACGTGACGACGCGCGGCAAGTACTGGTCGATGCAGGACGCGCACGTGCTGCCCAAACCGGTGCACGGGCGGCCCGTGCTGGTGAACGCCGCGTCCTCGCCCGCGGGGCTGGAGTACGCCGCGCAGTACTCCGACCTGATCTTCATCACCAGCCCCGGCGGCGCGGACCCGCACAAGGCCGTCGAGACGCTGCCCGCGCACAACAAGAAGATCAAGGACCTGGCTCGCGCCCGGGGCCGCGAGGTACGCACCGTGATCAACCCCCACGTCATCTGCAGGGAGACCGAGAAGGAGGCGTGGGCCGCGTATCAGGCGATCCTCGACAACGAGGACACCGTCGCCGCGGACAACTTCGTCGCGGGCTTCACCGGGGGCGACAACAAGTCCTGGCGAGGGCACAGCCGTGAGCAGTGGGTGGTCGGTGGCAACGTGCACCTGGTCGGCACACCCGAGCAGATCGTCGAGTGGTTCGGCAAGCTGCACGAGGCCGGCTGCGACGGCATGCAGGTGAACTTCTTCGACTACCTGCCCGACCTGCGGCGCTTCGGAGAGCAGGTGATGCCGTTGCTGGTCGAGGCGGGGCTGCGGAAGGCGGCCGGCCGATGACCGGCTCGCGGGGCGCGCCGCTCGCGGGGCTGCGCGTGCTCGAGTTCGGCCAGATCGCGGCAGGCCCGTTCGCCGGATCGCTGCTCGCCGACCTCGGGGCCGACGTCGTCAAGGTCGAGCGGGCCGGAGCCGGAGACGGCATGCGGCAGTGGCCGCCGCTGATGGGCGAACCGGACACCCCGGCGCGGTACAGCGCGAACTTCGCGTCGGTGAACCGGAACAAGCGAAGCATCGCCGTCGACCTGAAGTCCACTGAGGACAAGACCAGGGTACTCGAGCTCGCCGGCGCCGCCGATGTCGTCGTGGAGAACTTCCGCGCGGGAACACTGGATCGCCTCGGCCTGGGCTACGAGGCGGTGGCGGAGGGCAACCCGAGGATCGTCTACTGCTCGATCTCCGGCTACGGCCAGACCGGTCCGTACGCTCAGCGTGGCGCTTTCGACGTCACCGTGCAGGCCGTGTCCGGGCTGATGAGCGTGACCGGCGACGAGCACGGCGAACCGGTCAAGTGCGGTGTCCCGGTGGGCGACTTCGTCGCGGGGCTCTACGCCGCGTACACGATCACCGCCGCCGTGCACCGGGCCCAGCGCACCGGCCGCGGGGCGTGGATCGACTGTTCGATGCTGGGCACGTTGCTGGGTATCGCCGCCCTGCAGACCAGTGAGTACTTCAGCACCGGTCGCGACCCGCGCCGGCTCGGCTCGGCGCATCCGCGCAACGCCCCATACCGCGCCTTCCGGGCGGCGGACAAGAGTTTCGTCGTCGCCGCGGGCAACGACGACCTGTGGCGGCGCTTCTGCGCGGTCGTGGGCCTGCCCCGGCTCGCGGACGATCCCCGGTTCCGCACGCAGGAGCTGCGCGCCCGCAACCAGGACGAGCTGACCGAACTGCTCGCCCCGCCGTTTCTGGAGCGGGACGCGGCGGCCTGGCTGGCCGCGTTCGAGGAAGCCGGGGTGCCGTGCGCCCCGATCAACACCTTCTCCGAGATCCTCGGCGACCCACAGGTCGAGGCGATGGGCCTGATCAAGCCCCTCGACCTGCCCAACGGGGTCACGACCAGCACGGTCACGTTCCCCGTCCCGATCACCGGGCATGTCGCGCCGCTGCGTCCCCCTCCGCTGCTCGGGGAACACAACGACGAGGTCGCGAAGGAGTGGCTCGATGAGCACGGCGAGCGCTGAGGCACCGGGCACCGGCGAGGTGCGCGTCGAACGATCCGGCGACATCCTCACCGTCACCATCGACCGGCCACGGCGAGCGAACGCCCTCGACGCGGCCACCGTGGAACGTCTCCTCACGGTCGTCGACACCGCGGGTGGCGACGGCACCCGGGCCCTCGTGCTCCGGGGAGCGGGCCGGCATTTCTGCGCGGGTTTCGACATGGCCGGTGTCCTCGACAGCGGTGAAGGCGACCTGCTGTGGCGCTTCGTGCGCATCGAACAGCTCCTCCAGCGGCTTCGCCGAGCGCCCTTCGTCACCGTGGCCTGCGTTGGTGGCAAGGCCATCGGGGCCGGTGCCGACATCGTCGCCTCGTGTGCGTATCGGCTGCTGGACCCGCGGACGACACTGCGGTTTCCCGGCTTCCGGTTCGGCGTGGCGCTCGGCACCCGGCATCTCGCCGCGCTCGTCGGCACCCGCGCCGCCCGCGACCTGCTGCTGCACTCGTCCGAGGTCGACGCCGCGACAGCGGTCCGGCTGGGCCTCGGCTCCGCCGTGGTCGCCCGCGAGCACCAGCAGGAGCAGGCGGAGCGGATCCTGGCGGCGACCGGGACGGTCGACCTGCCGTCGGTCGCCGCGATCCTGAGCCGGACGGCGACGGTCTCCGACGCCGACGACGCGGCGGACCTGGCGGCCCTGGTCACGTCGCTGACCCGGCCGGGACTGCGTGGTCGCCTCGCCCGTTACCTGGGCGGTACCGGTGATTGACCTCGCGCCGCAGGCAGGTGCCGCCGTCCTCGCGCTCGGCCGGCCGGAGCCGGTCGTGTTGATCGACTCGCAGGCGGACCTGGCGGCACTGGTGCTGGCCGCCGGGGCGGCCGAGCCCTCGACGGTGGCCGTGCTGGTTCGTCACACCTCGGGTTTCCTGTGCGCGGCGATGCCCCCACAGGTGCCCGACCGGCTCAGGATTCCCGTCAGCCCAGCCCGCGATCTGCGCCCCCGGGACATCGAGTTCGGGATCTCCGTGGACGCCGTGGGGACGGGCACGGGGATCTCGGCCGCGGCCAGGGCGACGACCTTCCGGCGGCTGGCCGATCCGGCCGCGGTACCCGGCGACTTCACCCGCCCCGGTCACGTGATCACCGTCCGGGTCCTGACCGCCCACCTCCCGCCCGTGACCCTGCCGGGCGCTGCCGTCGCGCTCGTCCGTGCGACCGGGGGTGAGCCGGTCGCCGCCTACGGGCATCTGGTCAGTGAACGCGACCCCACCGGCCTGGCGGGCGCGCGCGAGGCCCGGGAGTTCGCGAGGCGCGAAGGGCTGACCGCCGTATCGACGGCAGAGCTCGTCGAGCGAGGTCCTTCCCTGGCCGCCGCCGTCCGTCCATAAGGGACGACACGGTGCGCCGGAACGCGCCTAGACTCACCCGGACCGGCAGGGAAGGGAGTGAGCGAGGGTGAACGACGTCCTGCGCACCATCGAGCGGGTCGGCCAGCGGCTGGACGCGGTGGGAGCCCGGCTGGTCGAGCGCTACCAGGCGGAGATCGTCGACTACCGCGCTCTCGACGAGCACACGTTGCGTGGCGACGTGCTGCCCACCGCCCAGCGCAACGTCGAGGAGTTGCTCACCGCGCTGCGCGAGGATTCGCCGCCCACCGAGTCGTCGCTGGACGCGTTGCGGCGCAGCGCGTTGCGGCGGGTCCACCAGGGCATTCCCCTTCAGGCCCTGCTGCACGCGTACCGGCTGTGGGGCCAGGTGGTGTGGCAGGAGATCCTCGCCGTCACCGATCCTCGCGCACCGAGGGAGCGGGAGGCAGCGCTCGCGGTCGCCGCTCGCGTGATGGCCTACGTCGACCAGGTGTCGGTCGTCGTCGCACAGTCGTATCTCGACGAGGTCACCGGGATGCTCGGCGACCGGGAGGCGATGCGCAGGGACCTGCTGGAGGCGCTCGTCTCCGGCAGGCCGATCAGCGAGCACATGCGGCACCGGGTAGGGGCTTCGGCACTCGACGTCGATGGAGACCACGCCGTCGTGCTCGCGAGGTCGCTCGAGCCGATGGGAAACGACCGCTCCGCCCTGCGCGCCGCCGTGGGCGAGGCCCGCGAGCGGTTGCGGCCCACGTCCTCGGCGATCCTCGTGGGCATCAGGGAGGACGAGGTGGTCACCATCTATCCGGTGGCCGGCCGTGGGGACTACGCGGTGCTCGTCGAACAGGCCGGGGAGTGGGCGGCCGGACTCGACGGCTTCGCCGTCGGCGTCGGCCGTGCCCACCACGGCACCGAGGGCATAGCGGCAAGCTATGCCGAGGCTGAGGAGGCCGTCCGGCTCGGCGCTGCGACCGGTGGCGGCAAGGCCAGCACGTTCTCCGAGGTGCTGCTCGACCATCTGCTGTCGAGCAGCCCGCACCTGGCCACGCTGCACCACGAGACGATCGCCCCGCTGCACGCCTACGACCGGGCCAGGGACGCGCAGCTGGTGCGGACGCTGCGGGTCTACTTCGAGCACGGGTTCAACGTCGCGCGCAGCGCCGCCCGGCTCGGGGTGCGCCCGAACACGGTCGTGTACCGGCTGCGCCGCATCCACGAGCTCACCGGGCACGACCCGAGCGACCCCGACCAGCTGCTCCTGCTGCTGCTCGGCATGAAGAGCGACCGCTGGACCAGCTGATTTGCGTTTTCTACAACAACCGTGGGTGCAACTTCGCGGATTAGCGCGCTGACACTCCACGGGGCGCCGACCTAGCGTCGCCTCCGTTGAACCCCAGGTCGAAGACGTCCTTCGGAGGTGTACGTGGCCGCGACGCCCGTGTGGGTGCCCGACGAGAAGACGGTGGCGCGAAGCCGTCTCGGCGAGTTCCTCGCCGTGACCGGCTGTGCGGATCCGCGAAGCCTGGACCACCGCGCCAGGGAGGACCCCGCGTGGTTCTGGGGTGAGGCGGCGCGCTGGCTGGGCGTGGAGTGGCAGCGTGAGCCGGACGCCGTCGTCGCCGGGCTGGACGAGCCGCACGCCACCCGCTGGTTCCCCGGCGGGGAGCTGAACATCGCGGACAACGCGGTCGACCGCTGGGTGCGCCGGGGCCGGGGCGCCGAGCCCGCGCTGCGCTGGGAGACCGAGGACGGCGAGCGCGGGTGCCTGACCTTCGCCCAGCTGGCGGCCGAGGTGGACCGCGTGGCCGCCGGCCTGCTGCGGCACGGCGTGGGCTTCGGGGACCGCGTGGGCATCCAGCTGCCCATGGTGCGGGAGGCCGTGGTCGCCTCGCTCGCCTGCGCCAAGATCGGTGCGATCACCGTGCTGCTGTTCTCCGGTTTCGGCGAGGCGGCCGTCGCGCAGCGCCTCGGCGACGCCGGAGCGGTCGCGCTCGTCTGCGCCGACGGCTTCCCCCGGCGGGGCAGAACCGTCGCGCTGCGCGAGGTGATCGCCAAGGTCGCGGAGCGCACCCCGAGCCTGCGTACGTGCGTCGTGGTCTCCTTGGCCGGAACGGAAGTGCCCGGGCCACGGCTGCCCGGCGAGGTCTCCTGGGACGCGCTGGGCACGGAACGCGCCGGGCCCGTGGAGGCCGCCCGCTGCGCGAGCACCCATCCGCTGATGATCGCGTACACGTCGGGCACGACGGGCGCGCCGAAGGGCATCATGCTCGGGCACGCCGGGTTCGCGGTGAAGGCGGGCGCCGACGCCGCGTGGTGCTTCGACGTCGGCGAGGGCGACGTCAGCGCGTGGATCACCGACCCGGGCTGGATCATGAGCCCGATCACCGTGTTCGGCGGGCTCGTCGCGGGCAGCGCGGTCGCGGTCTACGGCGGTGGTGTCGACTACCCGGATCACGGCCGGGTGTGGCGGTTCGCCGAGGGTGCGGGCGTGACCATGCTGGGTGTGTCGCCCACGCTCGTGCGAACGCTGGCCCGCGGTGGCGAGGAGGCGGTTCCGGAAGAGCCGGCGACGATCCGCGTGTTCGCCTCCAGCGGCGAGCCGTGGACCCCGGACGCGTTCTCCTGGCTGTTCGACCGGGCAGGCCGGGGTCGCGTCCCGATCATCAACTACTCCGGCGGCACCGAGGTGTCCGGTGCGATCCTGTCCAACACGACGCTGCAGCCGATCGTGTCGTGCGGGTTCGCGGGCCCGGTGCCGGGGATGGCGGCCGAGGTGGCCGGCCCGGGCGGTGAGCCGGTCACCGGCTCCGTCGGCGAGCTCGTGCTGCGCCGCCCCTCACCCGGCATGCCGCTGGGCTTCTGGGGACAGCCGGGACGCTACGAGCGGACCTACTGGTCGCACTGGCCTGGCACGTGGCTGCACGGGGACTTCGCCGAGGTCGACGCCGGGGGCGTCTGGTTCATCCGTGGCCGCAGCGACGACACCATGAACGTGGCGGGCAAGCGGCTCGGGCCCGCCGAGATCGAGCAGATCGCCGGTGAACATCCAGGGGTGAGCGAGTCGGCCGCGTTCGGCACGCCCGACCCGGTGAAGGGGGAGCGCGTCGTCGTGCTCGTCGTGCCCTCGGGCGAGGTGGCGCAGGACGGGCTGGCCGACGAGGTGAGCGCGCTGGTGCGCGAACGGCTCGGCGCCGCGCTGCGGCCGCACGCCGTGCACGTTGTGCCGAGCCTGCCGCGCACCCGCAGCGGCAAGATCCTGCGGCGCGTGATCCGCGCCGTGTATCTCGGGGAGCCTCCCGGCGATCTGTCCTCATTGGACAATCCGGAGTCGATCGACGTCGTGAAGGTGGTCCGATGAGCCTGCGTGGCGCCGCCGCGCTGGTCGGCGCGGCAGAGATCCCGCCTCGCCGCACCACACCCGGCATGAGCACATTGGACATGATCGCGAGCACTGCCGCCCTGGCCGTCGCCGACGCCGGAATGGAGCGGGCCGAGATCGATGGCCTGCTCGTCGGGCCGCAGGTGGGAGAGACGCCGCAGCACGTGCCCGCCACCGTCGCCGAGTACCTCGGGCTGGCGCCGACGTACGCGGACCTGGTCGACCTCGGTGGCGCCACCGGCGCGGGCATGGTGTGGCGGGCGGCGGCCGCCATCGCCGCGGGCATGTGCGAAACGGCGCTGTGCGTGCTCGGCAACGTGCGCACCGACGTGACACCGCGCTCGCCCAACCGCAACCCGATTCGCGAGTTCGACGTGCCCTACGGCGGCAGCGGCGCCAACCAGGCGTACGCGATGGTCGCCACCCGGCATTGCGCGGAGTTCGGCACGACGCCCGAACAGCTGGCGCTGGTGCCGGTGTTCGAGCGGGACAACGCCCGGCTGAACCCGGACGCGGTGTTCCACGGCAAGCCCATCACCGTCGACGACGTGCTCGCCTCACCGCTGGTGGTGTCGCCGCTTCGGCTGCTGGAGGTGGTCATGCCGTGTGGCGGCGGGGCCGCGGTGGTCGTCACCTCGGCAGCCCGCGCGCGGCGCGTTCCGCACCGGCCGGTGTGGCTGCGCGGCGCGGGGGAGAAGGTGACGCACCGCGCGCTGAGCCAGGCGCCCGAGCTCACCACCTCGCCGCTGGCGGCGGCGATCGGCGACGCTTACGCGATGGCCTCGGTGGGGCCTGACGACCTGGACCTGCTCTCGCTCTACGACTGCTACTCGATCATGCTCGCGGTCACGCTGGAGGACGCGGGGCTGTGCAAGAAGGGCGAGGTCGGTCCGTGGCTGGCCGACCAGGACTTCTCCCACACGGGCAACCTCCCCTGCAACCCGCACGGCGGCCAGCTCGCCTGTGGCCAGGCCGATCTGGCGGGCGGGATGGCGCACGTCGTCGAGGCCGTGCGCCAGCTGCGCGGCGTCGCGGGGGAGCGGCAGGTGCGCGACCCGGAGCTGGCGCTGGTGACGGGCAACGGCGCCACGATGAGCGAGGAGGTAGCGCTGGTGCTGGAGGCCGCGACATGACGATCGCCAAGCCCGGCCCCACGCCGGTTCCGTTGACCGAGCCGTTCTGGGCGGCCGCGCACCGGGGCGAGCTGCTGCTCCAGCGCTGCCGCGCGTGCGGCCACCACCAGCACTACCCCCGCGTGCTGTGCACCCGGTGCTGGCACCGTGAACTGGACTGGGTTCCTTCGGCCGGAAAGGGTCGCGTGTGGACGTTCACGATCGTGCACCGGCCCGGTCATCCCGCGTGGACGGACGACGTTCCCTACGCACTGGCCATCGTCGAGCTCGACGAGGGACCCCGGCTACTGACCAACATCGTCGGCATCGACCCCGCCGACGTCGCCGTCGGTCTCCCGGTCGTGGCGCGGTTCGCCGAACGCGGCGACAGCGCGATCGTCCAGTTCGGACCCGAGGAATCCTGACGACCTTCGTCTTCACAACGAGGTGATGACCATGAGCTCAACCGTCACAACCGCGACAGGCACCCGAGGCCGGTCCGCACGCAGGGTCGCGGTGGCCAGCTTCATCGGCACCGCGATCGAGTGGTACGACTTCTACCTCTACGGCACTGCCGCCGCACTCGTGTTCAACAAGCTGTTCTTCCCGTCGTTCTCGCCACTGGCCGGAACCCTGCTGGCGCTGTCCACCTACACGGCGGGGTTCGTCGCCCGGCCCCTCGGCGGCATCGTGATGGGTCACTTCGGGGACCGCATCGGGCGCAAATCCATGCTCGTGCTTTCGCTGCTGCTGATGGGCATCGCCACCGCCCTGATCGGCGTGCTGCCGACCTACGCCGTCGCCGGGATCTGGGCGCCACTGCTCCTGGTCGTGCTGCGGATGGTGCAGGGTTTCGGTGTCGGCGGCGAGTGGGGCGGCGCGGTGCTGATGGCCGTCGAGCACGCCCCCAAGCGCTCCCGGGGCTTCTTCGGCGCGTGGCCGCAGGTCGGCGTGCCCGCGGGGCTGCTGCTCGCCAACGGTGTCTTCATGACGCTGACCAACGCGCTCGGGGAGGACGCCTTCCTGCAGTGGGGCTGGCGGATCCCGTTCCTGCTGTCGGCGGTGCTGGTGCTCGTCGGGCTGTTCATCCGGTTGCAGGTCGAGGAGTCACCCGCCTTCACGGAGGTCGCCGACTCCGGCGAGGTGGACCGCAGGCCGTTGGTGACGTTGCTGCGCACCCAGTGGCGGGCCGTGCTGCTCGCGGCCGGGGTCAAGCTCGCCCAGAACTCGATCTTCTACATCTTCACCGTGTTCGTGCTCACCTACGCGACCACCGTGCTGGGACTGAGCCAGTCCGTCGCGCTCACCGGCGTCCTGATCAGCTCGGGGCTGAGCCTGGTCAGCCTGCTGTTCTTCGGCTGGCTGTCCGACCGGTACGGCAGGAAGCGGGTCTACCTGGCGGGCGCCGTGGTGTCGCTGCTGTTCTCGTTCCCGTTCTTCTGGATGCTCGACACCCGCTCGGCCGCGGTGATCTGGCTCGCGATGGTGATCGGCATGATCGGGCACGACATGATGTACGGTCCGCAGGCCGCGTACTTCAGCGAGCTGTTCGACGCCAGGGTGCGGTACAGCGGCGCATCCCTGGGCTACCAGCTGTCCTCGTTGATCGCGGGCGGGTTCTCGCCCGTCATCGCGGTGGCACTGCTCGGCGTGGCGGGCAACCATCACTGGCCCGTCGCGGCCTACATGATCGTGGTCGGGGTGATCAGTATCGTGGCGCTGGCCCTCGGCCCGGAGACCCATCGCGGCGACCGCCGCGAGCCACGGGAGACGAGCGGGAGCGTCGATGGCACGTGACCACCGGTACGTCCAGCTCGGCCTGATCGCCGCGATGCAGGTGTTCGGCCTCGCGGTGTGGTTCTCCGCGTCGGCCGTGGTGCCGACGTTGCGCGAGGTGTGGCGGATCGGTGACGCGCAGGCCGTGTGGCTGACGGCGTCGGTGCAGGTGGGGTTCGTGGCGGGCGCGATCACGTCGGCGGCGCTGAACCTGCCGGACCGGTTCCCTCCGCAGCGGGTCGCCGCGTGCTCGGCGCTCGGTGCGGCTCTGGCGACCGCGGCGGTGCCGGTGTTCGCGGACGGCTTCGGGGTCGCGGTCGTGCTACGGCTGTGCACGGGGTTCTTCCTGGCCGGTGTGTACCCGGTGGGGATGAAGCTGATGGCGTCATGGTTCGGCTCCACGGGCCGGGGGCTGGCGCTGGGCGTGCTGGTGGGGGCACTCACGCTCGGTTCCGCCCTGCCCCAGCTGCTCAAGGGCCTGGGCACGCTGCCGTGGCAGGGCGTGCTGGGCGCCGCGGCCGCGCTGGGCGCCGTCGCGGCCGTGCTCGCGGTGACGTTCGTCCGTCCGGGCCCGTACCTGTCTGGGGGCGCGGCCCGGCACCGCCCGAGGTACGCGCTGGAGATGTTCACCGAGCGCGGGCCGTTGCTGGCGAACCTGGGCTACTTCGGGCACATGTGGGAGCTGTACGCGCTGTGGACGTGGCTGCCGTCGTTCGTCGCGGCGGGCTCGCTGGCCGCCGACACGACCGCGGGACTCGTGGCGTTCGCGGCGATCGGCGTCGCCGGGTTCGCGGGCTGCCTGCTCGGCGGCTGGGCGGCCGACCGGTACGGCAGGGCCCGCGCGGCCGGGGTGGCGCTCGTGATCAGCGGTGCGTGCTGTGTGCTGTCCCCGCTGTTCTACGGGACGGCTCTGCCGGTGCTGCTCGTGCTGCTGGTGGTGTGGGGCGCGGCGGTGATCGCCGATTCGGGGGTGTTCTCCACCGCGCTCAGCGAGGTCGCAGACTCCCGCTACGTCGGCACCGCGCTGACGGCGCAGACGGCGATCGGGTTCCTGCTGACCGTGGTCACCATCAATCTCGTTCCCGTGCTGGCCGATCTCACCGGCTGGCGCTACGCGTTCCTCGTGCTCGCGCCAGGCCCCATCCTGGGTGCACTCGCCATGCGGGCACTCGGCGGCCGGGCGGCGTCCGCCTCCCGGCCCAACCAACCGATTGGAGAGACGACATGACCTCGTGCTGGCCCAACGGAGCGCCGTCGGCCGGAGACTCCGCGGAGCTGAGCAGGCTCGTCACGTCCCGGGACATCGAGTTGTTCACCGAGATCAGCGGCGACCGGAACCCGCTGCACTACGACGCCGAGGCAGCCGCGGCTTCGCGGTTCGGCGAGATCGTCGTCCAGGGCGGGATCACCAGCGCGATCCTCAACGCGGTCGTCGCCGAGAAGCTGCCCGGCCCCGGCACGGTGTTCCTCAACACCCAGTTCGACTTCTCCGCGCCCGTGCGGCCCGGTGACACGATCACCGGCCGCGTCGAGGTGACCGAGGCCCGTGAGGACAAGCCCATCACCAAGCTGAAGGTGAGCGTGACGCGGGACGACGGCACCGTCGCCCTTTCGGGCACCGCGGTCTGCTACACGATGGCGCTGGGGCGATGAACACCGTGTCCACACACCACGACCGGGTGCCGGTGCTCGCGGCCGCGGCACGCACCCCCATCGGCAAGTTCGGTGGCGCGCTCGCCGGGGTCGAAGCGCTCGACCTCGGTGCCACCGCCGTCGCGGGCGCCCTCGACCGCGCCGGCGGGCCGAAACCGGACTACGTCCTGCTCGGCAACGTCGTCCAGGCGGGCAACGGGCAGAACCCCGCCCGGCTCGCGGCGGCCCGCGCGGGCGTGCCGATCACGGTCCCGGCCATGACCCTCAACGACGTCTGCCTGGCCAGCATGAGCGCCGTGGGCTGGGCGGCCGCGCAGATCCGCACGGGCGAGATCGGCACGGCCGTCGTGGGCGGTTTCGACTCGATGTCGAGGGCGCCGCACGCGCTGCGGGTCCGTGGCTCGGGCAAGGTCGGTGACGCGACCATGGTCGACCTGCTCGTCCACGACGGCCTGTGGTGCGGTCTCGCGGAGAAGGGCATGGGTGAACTGTCCGATGCCGAGAACGAGCGGCTCGGCATCACCCGCTCAGCGCAGGACGAGTTCGCGGCGCACAGCCACCAGCGTGCCGCCGCGGCGACCGAGGAGGGGCTCCTGGCCGCGGAATGCGTGCCTGTCGCCGGTGTGCCGCTGGAGGCCGACGAGGGCATCCGCCCCGGCAGCTCGGCCGAAACGCTCGCGCGGCTGCGCCCGGCGTTCACCGGGGCGGGCACGATCACCGCGGCCAACGCCTCCCAGATGTCCGACGCGGGCGCGGCCGGCGTGCTGATGTCCCTGCGCGCGGCACGGGAACGTGGCCTCACGGGGCTGACCGAGGTCGTGGACCGGGCCGTGGTCGCCGGACCGGACCCCGCACTGCACCTGCGGCCGGCGGACGCCATCCAGGTGCTGCTCGAGCGAAACCGGCTCGCGGTGAGCGACATCGGCCGCTGGGAGATCAACGAGGCGTTCGCCGGTGTCGTGCTCGCGAGCACCCGGAAGCTCGGCATCGACCTCGACACGGTCAACGTCAACGGCGGCGCCATCGCGCTCGGCCACCCGCTCGGCGCCTCCGGCTTCCGGCTCGCGCAGACGCTGGCCGCGCAGCTTCCCCGTGCCGACGCCGAGTTCGGGATCGCTGCGATCTGCGGTGGGGGTGGGCAGGGGCAGGCCGTGTTGCTGCGCAGGCTCTAGCGCGAGCGCTGACGACGCTGCCCCTGCCTCGCCGTCACCGGGGCAGCGCGGTCCAGACGGACTTGGTCTCCAGATAGGACTCCAAATTGGCGTGGCCCATGTCGCGGCCGTAGCCCGAGGTCTTGTACCCGCCGAAGGGCACGGCCGCGTCGGTCGCGCCGTACATGTTGATGTAGACGGTGCCCGCCTGGAGCAGCTGCGCGAGCCGGTTGGCGCGGGTGATGTCCCGGGTCCAGATACCGGCCGCGAGGCCGTACGGCGAGTCGTTGGCGCGCCGGGCGATCTCGTCCAGGTCGTCGAACGGCTGCGCGACGACCACCGGGCCGAAGATCTCCTCGCGGACGGCGGGGAACGAGTCGTCGACACCGGTGAGCACGGTGGGGGAGACGAAGTAGCCGCCGGGATCGGTGCCCTCTGGCCGGTCGCTGCCCCCGGTGAGTGCCGTCGCTCCCATGTCGAGGGCCTGGTCGACGTAGCCACGGACCCGGTTGTGCTGTGTGCCGCTGATGAGCGGGCCGAGCGTGGTCGACTCCGCGAGGCCGTGCCCCACCACCAGCTCCGACGCCAGCTCGGCGACCCTGCCCACCACGTCGTCGAAGCGGCTGCGCTCGACGTAGAGCCGGGAGCCCGCCGAGCACGCCTGGCCCGCGTTGAAGAAGATCGCGTTCGCGGCGCCCCTGGCGGCCTCCTCGACGGGGCTGTCGGCGAAGACGATGTTGGGACTCTTGCCACCGAGCTCCAGGGTGACGCGCTTGACCTGCGCGGCGGCCCTGGCCGCGATCCGGGTGCCGACCCTGGTCGAACCGGTGAACGCGATCTTGTCCACCCCGGGGTGGTCGACGAGTGCCTCGCCGGCCTCGGTCCCGTAGCCGGTGACGATGTTGAGCACGCCGGGAGGGATCCCGGCCTCGAGCGCGAGCAGGCCGAAGCGCAGCGCGGTCAGCGGGGTGTCCTCGGCGGGCTTCAGGATGATCGTGCACCCGGCGGCGAGCGCGGGCGCGACCTTCCACATCGCCATGAGCAGCGGGTAGTTCCAGGGCACGATCTGGGCGACGACACCCACCGGCTCCCGCTCGGTGCGGACCATGACGTCGGGGACGGCCGGCTGGATGGTGTCGCCCTCGATCTTGCCCGCCCAGCCGGCGAAGTACTCCAGGTGCCGCACCGCGAGCGGCACGTCGACGGTGCGGGCCGCGGCGGCGACCTTGCCGCCGTCGAGGACCTCCAGCTCCACGATCTCCTCGGCGTGCTCGGCGAGCAGCTGGGCGAAGCGCGCGATCACGCGCCCTCGGTCCGGCGCGCTCATCCGGCGCCACGGCGCTGCGGGGTCGAACGCCGCGCGGGCCGCGCGCACCGCCCTGTCCACGTCCGCGGGGCCGCCGGCCGCCGCGGTGGCGATCCGCCTGCCGGTGGCCGGGTCGAGCACGTCGATGGTGCCGCCGTCGCGAGCGGGAACCAGCTCGCCGTCGATGAGCAGTCGTGGCGGGCCTGCCAGGAACCGCCGGGTGGCTTCGCTGACCCCGGCGGGCAGGGTGAGTTCGGTCGTGGTCACGTCGGGCTCCGTTCCGGGGTCGGTCAGGCGTTGGCGCGCAGGGCGGCCGCGTTGGCCACGGCGGGGATCTCCGCACCGGCACGCCACGCCCGCAGGGCCGCGGCGGCGAGCCGCGAGTGCTCGGCGATCACGTCGTCGGAGGCGCCGCCGATGTGCGGGGTGAGGGTCACGTTGGGCAGTGACAGCAAGGGATGGTCCTCGGGGATCGGCTCGGTCCAGAACACGTCGAGACCGGCTCCGGCGAGGTGCCCGCTGCGCAGTGCGTCGATCAGCGGCCGCTCCTCGACGACCGCGGCCCTGCCCGCGTTGATCAGATACGCGCCCTGGCGCATCGCGGCCAGCTGCTCGGCCCCGAGCAGCCCGATCGTGGACTCCATCAGCGGCACATGGACGCTCACGACGTCGGAGGCGGCGAGCAGTTCCTCCAGCGGCACGAGGCGGGCCTCGTGCCCGAACGTGTCCGCGGGCAGGTACGGGTCGTAGACGAGCACGTTCATGCCGAAGGCGCGAGCCCTGGCGAGCACCCGCCTGCCCACGGCCCCGCCGCCGAGGATGCCGAGGGTTCGGCCGTTGAGGCTGAGCCCTCGGAAGATCCGGTAGGGCTCGAACACGTCGTCACCGTGCCAGGAGCCCGCGCGCAGCCACGCCTCGGCGCGGGAGGTGTTGCGCAGCGCGGACAGCAGCAGCGAGAAGGTGAGGTCGGCGGTGACGTCGGCGTTGCGGCCGGGTGTGGTGGCCACCGGAACACCGCGCCGCCCGCACGCGTCCAGGTCGATGTTGACCGGTGCCGCGCGGCAGGACACCGCGAGCCGCAGGTTGCGCGCGATCGCCAGTGAGCGCTCGTCAAGCAGGTCCAGCTCGCACACGACGGCCTCGGCCGCGGCCAGCTCGTCGTCGAGCCCGGCGTCGGCGAGCGAGCGCCCGGTGTCAGAGGGCGGGGCCACGGTGACGTCGAACTCGGCCCGCAGCTCCTCGGCGACGTCCTGGTCGAAGGCGGCGGTCACGAGTACGCGCGGTCTGGTCATCAGGCGAGCTCCTTGTGGTTGTCGGACAGGGAAAGTCCGCCACCCGCCGTGCGGAGGGCGCGGAGATCGGGCCAGCGTGGGCGGAGGGCGTCGCGGACGGCCACGAACGTCGCGAACTGGGCGTCACAGACCTCGCGCACGCCGGGGTCGGGCCGGAACACGTCGAGCTCGCCGAGCAGGCGCGCGGCGGCCGTGGGCACGTCGATTCCCGACACCGCGGCGAGCGCGTGCGCGGCGACGCCGCGTGCGCCGAGCTCCCCGGCGGAGGCACGCTCGACGGTGCAGCCGGTGAAGTCGGCGAGGATCTGGCACAGCAGGCCGCTGGTGGCCGCGCCGCCGCACAGGCGCAGGGTCCCGCCGACGCCCAGCGCTTCCTGGCATTCGCGCAGGCTCAGCGCCAGCCCCTCGTACACGGCCCGTAGCAGCTGGGCGGGCGTCGTCTCCGTGGAAAGACCGAGCCAGCCCGCCGAGGCGTGCGGGTCGGTGAAGGGGGCGCGTTCGCCCGCCTGCGCCCCGTACGGCAGGTACAGCACGCCGCCCGCGCCCGGCGGCACGGTGCGCGCCTCGGCCTCGATCGCGTCCCAGCTCCGCGAACGCCTGCCGAGCAGGTCCCGTACCCAGTCGAGGTTCGGCGTTCCGGACATGGGGCACAGGCATTCGAGCACCTCGCCGTCCTGCCCGGTGGACAGGGTGATTCCGACGTCGGTGCGCACGTCGGCGGCCGTGGCGTGCACGGTGCCGAGGAACGCGGTGGTGCCGATGATGGCGTAGGCCTGGCCCGGTGTGCTGACGCCGAGTCCCACGCCGCCCGCCGCGGTGTCGACGAGGCCGGTGACCACGGGGATCCCGGCTGGCAGACCCAGCGCGGCCGCGGCGGCGTCCGTGAGCGGCCGGTGCGCGCCGGCCGGGACGATCGGTGGCAGCAGCGTCGCGAACCTCCGGTGCCCCAGCGCGTCGATCAGCTCTGCCGAATAGGCGCCGGTCGAGGTGTCCACATAGGTCCGGGATGCCTCGGAGGCGTCGGTGGCCAGCACACCCGTCATGCGCAGGCGGATCCAGTCCTTGCAGTTGGCCTGGTGGCGCGCATTGGCGAGCAGTTCCGGTCGCGTGGCCTCCAGCTCCTCCAGCAGCACCGGAAGCGCACCGGGGAACAGCGTCGAACCGGTGATGCGCCGGATCGCGGCCGCCCGGCCGTCGCGTTCCCACTCGCGCACCCGGTCGGCGGCCCTGCCGTCCAGCCAGAGGACCGCGGGCCCGGCCGGTTCGTGGTTCTCGTCGAGCAGCCACGCGCCGTCGCCCTGCCCGGTGACGCCCACGGCGACGACCTCGACCTCGCCCGCGGCATCGAGTGCCCGGCGCACGGTGTCGGTCACGGCGTGCCAGACGTCGTGCATGGACTGCTCTGCCCAGCCGGGGCCGGGCCGTTCCACGTGCACTGACGTCCGGGTGGTGGCGAGTTCCCTGCCCTCGGTGGTGAGCACGGTCGCCTTGACGGCCGTGGTGCCCGCGTCGATTCCGAGCACGGCGTGCCGGAGCTGGCTCATCTGCTCTCCATTGAACAATAGTTCATAGCTTTGTTCTACGGTTCACAACGTACGGCTCTGTCCCCGCTCGGTCAACCAGGCTCCGCGCGGGCTTGACAACCGGCGGTCCGGCGCGTCACTCTCCGACCGGACGTGCAAGGTGATGAACAATTGTTCAAGCGAGACTGGGCTCAAGGGAGAGTTCGCCATGGCAGACGCGACTGAGGAACCACGCACCGGCTTCGCGGGCTGGCTCGCGAGACAGGGAATCGTCCGCTCGCTGGCGTGGGGCTATCTCGCGCTGCTGCTCTTCATGGTCGGCGACGGGATCGAGCTCGGCTTCCTGGGGCCGTACCTGGAATCCCGCGGGTTCGGCGCCGCGGGCGTGGCCACGCTCATCAGCGTCTACGGCGTTGTCGTGGCGGTCGCGGCCTGGCTGGCCGGCGCGCTGGCGGAGGCGTGGGGCCCCCGGCGCGTGATGCTGATCGGGTTCGTGGTGTGGGCCGTCTTCGAAGTGGTCTTCCTGGCGTTCGGCGTCACGGCGGGCAACTACGAGGTCATGCTGGTGTCCTACGGGATCCGCGGCCTCGGATACCCGTTCTTCGCCTACGGGTTCCTCGTCTGGGTCACCATGGACACGCCCAAGGCCGTGATCGGCAGGGCGGTCGGGTGGTACTGGTTCGCCTCCACCGCCGGCCTCGGCGTGCTCAGCTCCTACTTCGCCGGCGCGGTCATTCCGGTCATCGGCGAACTGGCGACCATGTGGGTGTCGCTCGCCTTCGTCGTCGCGGGCGGGGTCATCGTGCTCTTCCTCGTGCGTGCGCGCCGCCACGAGGCCAAGGCCGGTGCGTGGACGAACCTGCGTCAGGTCGTACGCGGCCTGACGGTCGTGCGGGAACACCCCAAGGTCGGCATCGGCGGTGTCGTGCGCATCATCAATACCTTGTGCTTCTACGCCTTCCCGGTGTTCCTCGCCTCGCACATGGTCAACAACGTGGGGTTCTCGTTGCCGCAGTGGCAGACGATCTGGGGCACGATGCTCTTCGCCAACATCATCGGCAACGTCCTCGCGGGCTACCTCGGCGACAAGATCGGGCGGATCAACGTCGTCGCGTGGTTCGGCGGTCTCGGCTGCGTGATCACCGTGCTCGGGATGTACTACGTGCCCGAGTGGTTCGGCCCGAACTTCCCCGCGACCATCGCCGTGGCGATCCTGCTCGGCCTGGCCATGGCGGCCTACGTGCCGCTGAGCGCCATCGTGCCGCTGCTGGCGCCGCGGCAGAAGGCCGCGGCGGTGGCGATCCTGAACCTCGGCGCCGGGCTGAGCAACGCGACCGGCCCGCTGCTGGCCCGCGCCTTCCTCGGCCCGTTCGGCGTCGGCGGGATGATGTGGCTGCTCGCCGCGCTCTACGCCGTCGGCATCGTGCTCACCTTCCGGCTGCGGGAGCCCGGCGACCACGATGGCACCACGGAGGGGAAGGCAGGGCGCAGCGAGGTGGCCGCGCCGTGAGCGCCAACGACGTCGTCAGCATCGGCCTGCACATCGTCGACGTGCTCGGCAGGCCGGTCACCGAGATCCCGCCCGGACAGGGCATGCGCCGGATCGACGAGATCGCGATCACCGTCGCCGGGACCGCCGCCGCGACATCCGTCGGCCTCGCCCGGCTCGGGGTGCGCGTGGAGAGCGTGGGCGCGCTCGGAGAGGACTCGCTCGGCAGGTTCCTGCGGCAGAAGATGCTGGACGAGGGTGTCGGGTGCGCGTGGCTCACCGAACATTCCGGCGTTCCGACCTCGGCGACGATGCTGCCGATCCGGCCGGACGGCAGCCGTCCCGCACTGCACGTGGTGGGTGCGAACGCGGTTCTCGAGGCGGACCACGTGCCGTGGTCCGACATGGCGGAGACCAAGGTGCTCCACCTCGGCGGCACGTGCCTGCTGCCCGGGCTGGACGGTGAGCCGGCCGCACGCGTGCTGGAGCGGGCCAGGAACAACGGCCTGATCACCACCCTGGATCTGATCCCCACCGGCGACGCCACCGACCTCGATGCCCTGCTGCCCGCACTGCCCCATGTGGACTACGTGTTCCCCAGCTACGAGGACGCGCTCTCGCTGGCGGGCACCGATGACGGCGCCGAGGCGGCGAGGTTCTTCCTCGACGCTGGAGCTGGCTGCGTCGTCATCACCATGGGCGGCGACGGCGCCTGCCTGACCGCGCGCGGCCGCGGGGAGCTGCGCAGGCCCGCCTATGACGTCGACGTCGTCGACACGACGGGCTGTGGTGACGCGTTCGCGGCCGGGTTCATCACCGGGCTCGTCGAGGGCGCCTCGGAGGAGAGCGCGCTGGAACTCGGACTCGCGTGCGGCAGCCTCGTCGCGACCGGGCTCGGCTCCGACGCGGGCCTCACCGACCGCGCCGCGCTCACCCGGTTCATGGCGGCCACCCCACGGCGAGACAAGGAAAGGAGGGGCTGAGAATGCCCGACTTCGCACTGACCGGCAGGAAGGCGTTCGTCACCGGCGCGGGCCAGGGGATCGGCGAGGCGATCGCCCTTGCCTTCGCCGAGGCGGGAGCCGACGTCGCCTGCGTCGACAGGGACGGGACACTCGCCGAACGCACCGCCGAGGCGGTGGCCCGGCACGGCCGCCGGGCGATCGCGATCGCCGCCGACGTCACCGATTCCGATGCTGTTGAGGACGCCGTCCAGCGGACGGTCGCCGAGCTCGGTGGGCTGTCCGTCGCGTGCAACAACGCCGGGATCGCGATCGGCGACGTGCCCTCCGAGCGGCTCGATCCGGAGCACTGGCGCCGGGTCGTGGACGTCAACCTGACCGGCGTGTTCCTGTGCGCACAGGCCGAGGCCAGGGTCATGCTGCCGCGGGGCGGCGGCGCCATCCTCAACACGGCGTCGATGTCGGCGACCATCGCCAACCGGGGTCTGCTCCAGCCCAACTACAACGCCTCGAAGGCCGGCGTCGCCCACCTGACGAAGTCGCTGGCCGTCGAGTGGGCGGACAGGGGAGTCCGGGTCAACGCGATCTCGCCGGGATACACGCTCACGCCACTGACCGCGCGACCCGAGGTGGCGGAGCTGCGCGAGGCGTGGACGCGCGACATCCCACTTGGCCGCATGGCCACGGTGGACGACCTCACGGGCCCGGCGGTGTTCCTGTGCTCGGACGCCGCGCGCTACTGCACCGGGGTCGACCTGCTCGTGGACGGGGGTTTCACATGCTGGTGAAGGACGTCCGCGCCGGGCCGGTCGACGGGTCCCCCGGGGACGAGGCAAGATGAGTGTGAACCTACGCTCGGTTACCAGAACGGATGTTCAACTCATGGAGTCGCGAGAGCTGCACGGCCGCGTCGCGCGCCTGCACTACCAGCACGGCATGACCCACCAGGAGATCGGCGAGCTGCTCGGGCTCTCCCGGGTGAAGGTGACCCGGTTGCTCGCCGACGCGCGCCGCTCCGGCATCGTCGAGATCAGGATCCACAGCTCGGCCAGTCCGTTCGACGAGCTGGAGGCCGCGCTGGTCGGCAGGTTCGGGCTGCAGCAGGTCTGGATCGCGCCGAGTTTCGCCGACGAGCGGCGCACGGCCGACTCGGTGGGCATGACCGGAGCGCAGTGCCTGCGTGCGCTCGTGCCCACGTCCGGCACCGTCGCGGTGGGGCTGTCGTCCAGCGTCGCCGCGATCGTGCCGCACGTACACGCCGAGCCGGCGCCCGACCTCGGTTTCGTGCCGTTGGCCGGCAGCTGGGGCGGCATTTCCAGGGGCATGAACCCGCATGAGCTGGCGCTCAGGCTGGGCACGGCGTTCGGGGCGCGGACCTACCACCTGCCCGCGCCGATCCTGGCCTCGACGCCCGAGGCCGCCGCGGCGTTCCGCGCCGACCCCGGTGTGCGGGAGACCATGCAGCTGGCGGCGGGCGCCGACCTGCTGATCGCCGGGGTCGGCGGCATGGACCCGAGATCCGGCATCCTCATCGACGTGCTCGGCAGGTCCGAGCAGCGGCAGCTGGTCGCGAACGGCGCGGTCGGCGACATCTCCGCTCGCTTCTTCGACGCCGCCGGACACAGCGTCGGCGGGGAAGTGGACGAGCGCGTGGTCGGGCTCTCGCTGGATGAACTCACCGCGATCCCGCATCGCGTCGCGGTGTCCTTCGGCCCGCACAAGGTGCACGCGCTGGAGACCGCGCTGCGGACCGGGCTGATGAACATGGTGGTCACGGACGTCGACACCGCGAAGGCGCTCACCAAGGCGGCGTCCGACAACAGAAAGAGTGGGTAATGAAGAAGGCAACCACCGTCGGTGAGCTCGTCGAGCAGCTGATCGAGGTCGGCCGCATGGCCGTCGAGCGTGGTCTCGTGCTCGCCAGTGGAGGCAACCTGTCGGCCCGGCTGCCCGGTGCGGCCGAGTTCGTGGTGACCGCGTCGGGCACCTGGCTCGACCGGCTCGAGCCGGCGGACTTCAGCACGATGAACCTCGACGGTGAGGTGGTCGGCGGCAACCCCGCTCCGTCGAGCGAGTGGAAACTGCACCAGCGCACCTACCGGGTTCGCGACGACGTGAACTCCGTGATCCACATCCACCCGCAGCACGCGGTGCTGGTCGACGCACTCGGCCACCCGGTTCGGCTGTTCACTTTGGACCATGCCGTGTACGTGAAGTCGGTGGGGCGCACCGATTACTACCCCAACGGCTCGGACGAGCTGGCCGACACGGCGGCCGAGGAGGCCAAGGTCCACAACTGTGTGATCATGGGCAACCACGGCTGCTCGGCGCTGGGGGAGGACGTCGGCATGGCGTTCCGGCGGGCCATGAACCTCGAGGAGGCGGCGATCGCGACCTACCGGGCGCTCTGTCTCGGCGACACGGCGACCGCGTTCCCCGAGGAGGCCTACCGGTCGCTGCACCACGCCTGAGCGGCGGCCGTCGCTGTCGGGCACTCGCGCAACCGGGACGCCGTTGGCAGGTCAGGGCGTCCGCGACCCTCAGAACAGTTCTCCGGTGGATGTCGAAATCGCGTGGCCCCGTTCGACGAACGGGTGAGACGTGAAGACCGAGACCACGGAGCCGGGTGATGAGGGTGGAGACGAATGCGCTGGCGGGGCGCCGCGAGTGGACGGGGCTGGCCGTGCTGGCCCTGCCGACCCTGCTGTTGTCGCTGGACATGAGCGTGCTGCACCTCGCGGTGCCGCATCTCGCCGCTGACCTGCGGCCCAGCAGCAGCGAGCTGCTCTGGATCATCGACATCTACGGGTTCCTGATCGCCGGGTTCCTGGTCACCATGGGCACGCTGGGCGACCGGATCGGGCGGCGGAAGCTGCTCATGATCGGGGGCGCCGCGTTCGGCATGGCTTCGGTGGCGGCGGCGTTCGCGACCAGCCCGGCGATGCTCATCGGAGCGAGGGCCCTGCTGGGGATTGCCGGAGCGACCCTGATGCCTTCCACGTTGGCGCTGATCAGCAACATGTTCCCGGACCCGAAGCAGCGCGGCACCGCGATCGCCGTGTGGATGAGCTGCTTCATGGGTGGCATGGTGGCCGGGCCGCTCGTCGGCGGTCTGCTGCTGGAGGTGGCGTGGTGGGGCGCGGTCTTCCTCCTTGCCGTGCCGGTCATGGTGTTGCTGCTGGTCACCGCGCCCAAGTTGTTGCCGGAGTACCGCGACGAGCACGCCGGCAGGCTGGACCTGGTGAGCGTGGCGCTCTCGCTCGGCGCGATCCTGCCCGTCGTGTTCGCGCTGAAGGAGATCGCGAAGAGCGGGCCGGACGCGCGGAACCTGCTCGTGCTCGGGGCCGGTCTCGGTATCGGCACCGTGTTCGCCCGGCGTCAGCGGCGGTTGGCCGACCCGATGCTGGACCTGGGTCTCTTCCGCAACCGGACCTTCGCGGCGGCGCTGTGCATCATGCTCGTCGGCGCGGTCACGATGGGTGGCGTCTTCCTGCTGGTCAGCCAGTATCTTCAGCTGGTCGAAGGCTTGTCGGCGGCGCAGGCCGGTGTCGCGCTGGTGCCGCAGGCGATCGCCGTGGTGATCGGCTCGCTCGTCGCACCGCGGCTGGCCAGGCGGTTTCGTCCGGAGTTCGTGCTCGGCTTCGGCATGCTCGTGGCGGCCGTCGGGATCCTGCTGTTCACGCAGGCGAGCGCGGGCAACGGCGTCGTGCTGGTGGTGCTGGGCCTGTCGGTGGCCGGCTTCGGGATGGGCCCGCAGGGGGTGCTGTGCACCGAGATGGTGGTCGGCTCGGTGCCGCCGCGCAAGGCCGGGGCCGCCTCGGCGATGTCGGAGACCAGCGCCGAGTTCGGCATCGCCATGGGGATCGCGGTGTTCGGGAGCGTGGGCACGGCCGTCTACCGGCACGACGTGACCGTTCCCGACCAGCTCCCGGCCGGTGCGGCCACCGACGCCGCCGAAAGCCTGGCCGGCGCGGTCAACACGGCCGCCGGGCTCGACCACCAGGTCGCCGGGACGTTGCTGGCCTCGGCGCGGGAAGCCTTCACCAGCGGTTTGCACACCGTAGCGGTCATCGGCGCGGCCGTGGTCGTGGTCTTCGCGGTGGTCGGCATGTCCGCGTTGCGCAAGTCCGGCACCGCCCCGGCCGAGCCCGCTCCGGGCGTCGAGGACGAGGTGCTCGCCGCGCCGTGACGCGGCGAGCGGGTCCGGCTCAGGCGTGCGCGGTCGCGCCGTTGTCGAGCACGTAGGCCTGCCCGGTGACGAACGACGCCTCGTCGCTGACGAGGTGCGCGGCGACGGCTGCGACCTCCGCCGGCTCGCCCCACCGGCCCTGACGCTGCTCGATGTAGCCCGCGACGTCGGTGCCGAGTGCCTCGCCGAGAAACGGGGCGCTCGCGTCGGCGGCCCTGGTCCTGATCATCGCGGGCACGATCGCGTTGACGCGGATGCCGTCGGACCGCAGCTCCAGCGCCGCGGACCTGGTCACGGCCTCGACGGCGGCCTTCGACGCTGCGTAGGCGGCGATCCCCGGGCCCCCTCGCCGGCCCACGAGCGACGAGGTGTTGAGGATCGCGCCGCCTCCGCGCTCACGCATCGCGGGCACCGCGGCACGGATGCCGTGCAGCACGCCGCCGACGTTGACCGCGAACACGCGGTCCCAGTCGGACAGTTCGAGGTCGACGATGTGCCCGCGCGACCCGATGGCCGCGTTGTTGAACAGGATGTCGAGGCCGCCGAACTCGCCGACGGCGCGAAGGACCGCCGCGGAGACGTCGGCCTCGTTCGCCACGTCGCACCGGACGTCGAGCACGGCGTCGCCGAGCTCGTCGCTGAGTGAGCGAAGCCCCCGCTCCGAGACGTCGGCCAGCACCACCTTCGCTCCCTCGGCGACGAACCGGCGGGCGGCCGCCTGGCCGATGCCGTGGGCGGCACCGGTCACGATCGCGACCTTGTCTCTGAGTCGGGGGAACATCGCTACCCTTCAGTGTTCGTGCCGGTTTCGGATGCGAGCTGCTCGCGCAGCACCCGGCGCAGGATCTTGCCGATCGGCGACCGCGGCAGGGACTGCGCGAAGTGCACCGCCGTCACCTTCTTCACCGAGCCGAGCTTCTCCCGTGTCCACGCGACGAGCTCTTCCTCGGACGCCTGCGCGCCGTCGCGCAGGACGACCACGGCGTGCGGGGTCTCGCCCCACTTGTCGTGCGGGACGCCGACCACGGCCGCCTCGGACACGGCGGGATGCCCGGTGAGCGCGTCCTCCAGCTCAGTGGGCCAGATGTTGAAACCGCCGGAGATGATGGTGTCCTCCTTGCGGTCACTCAGGTACAGGAACCCGTCCTCGGACAGGTAGCCCATGTCCCTGGTGCGCAGGTACCCGTCAGGCGTGATCCGCTCCGCGGTGGCTTCCGGGCTGCCCCACAGCTCGCGCATGCGGCCGGGCGTGAGGCCGGCGATCTCGCCGATCTCGCCCGGCGGCAGCCGGTTGCCGTCGTCGTCAAGGATGACGACGTCGGAGTTCGGTGTCGGCCGTCCGGCCGAGCGCAGCCAGCGGCGCTGCTGCTCGGTGCCGTCCAGGACGTGGTGCTCGGGGGCCAGCACGGTCATCGGTAGCCCTTCGCTCTGCCCGTAGACCTGATACATGATGTTGCCCCACAAGGCGATCGCCTCCGTCAGCGTCGCCGCGGGAGCCGGAGCCGTCCCGTAGAGCACGGCGCGCAGGCTGCGGAGATCGCGCGTCCGCGCGTCGGGGTGGTCGATGACCATCCGCATGATCGTCGGCACGACCAGCGCGAGGGTCGCCTGTTCGGTCTCGATCAGCTCCAGGAAGCGCGCGGTGTCGTAGGCGGGCATCACCACGCACGCCGCGCCCGCGGCGAGCAGCGGCCAGACGAACATGCCCGCGGCGTGGCCGAGGGGAGCCGGGACCAGGTACCGGTCCCGCTCGGTGAACCTCGGGACGACGAGCGCGATCTCGTTGCCCATGTCCATCCAGCCGCCCACCGTGTGCAGGATGCCCTTCGGCTTACCCGTGGTGCCGGCCGAGAACCGGATGATGTGCGGGTCGTCCTCGGCCAGCGGTACCTCGGGGTCGTCCGGGGACGCGGCCGCCAGCGCGTCGGCGTAGGAGCGCACTCCCGCCGGGCTCTTCCCGAGCACCAGGACCGTGTCCAACCCGGGGAGTTCGGCCAGTAGCGGCGCCACCGCGTCGTAGTACCTGTCCTGCACGATCAGCGCCCGCGCGCCGACGAGGTCGAGCAGGTAGTGGTGCCGCTCCGGTGAGTCGTGCGCGTACAGCGCGCATCGGACGTAGCCGCCCACGGCCAGTCCCGCGATCTGCTCGAGGCTTTCGAACGCGTTGTCGCCCAGCATCGCGACGCGGTCGCCCGGCCGGACACCCGCGTTCCGCAGCGCGTTCGCGAGACGCTTCGCACTGTCGAACAGCTCACCATAGGTCTGCCGCCGTCCCTCGCAGACGACGGCGAGGTTCCCGCCGAAGAGACGGGCGCTCTTGCGCAGAAGGCTCGCTGGATCCATTGTGGACATATCTGCTACGGCCTGCCGCCGTGCGGAACGTCGACCGTCGTGGTCTTGAGCACGGCCTTGTCGGTGTCGACGCCCGTCGCCGCGGCGAAGAAGTCGGGCACGGAACACAGGAGCAGCGTGCGCCCGTCCTCGCCGCCGAGGGCGCAGGCGTAGATGCCCAGCTCGTCGCCGTCGCGGATCTCGTCGACGATGGCGCCGGCAGGGTCGATGCGCACGATGCGCTTGTGTCCCGCGTCCGCCACCCACACATGGTCTTCCGCGTCGATGGCACACCCGTCCGGCCACAGCTCGGCCTTGGCCATCGCCTCCGGCAACGGGACAAGGCCGGGGTCCTCGCCGATCTGCGCCCAGACCCGCTGGCCGGAGAGAGTGCCGTCGTCGCCGATCGTGAAGGCGGTCAGCCGGGAGGAGAACGACTCCGCGACGATCAGCGTACGCCCGTCGTTGGTGATCACCATCCCGTTCGGACAGATCAGGTCGTCCGCGGCCACGCTCGGTGTCCCGTCGGGGTCCACCCGGTAGACCGCGCCGGGACGCAGCTCGTCGCCCTCGGCGATGGCGAAGCCGATGGTGCCGACGTAGGCGTGCCCGCTCGCGGTCACGACCATGTCGTTGAGGTCGTGGGCGCACAGCTGGGAGAGGTCGGAGTGCACGCTCACCTCACCGTCAGGTGAGCGGCGCAGGATCTTACGGTCGTGCATCGACACCACCAGCAGTGAACCGTCGGGTAGCCAGCCGAGCCCGGACGGGTTGTTCGGGACGTGCATCACCTCGGTGCGGTTCCCGGCGGTGTCGTAGGTGCAGACCTTCTGGGCGTAGATGTCCGACACCCACCACCGGCCGTCGTGCCAGCGGGCACCCTCGAAGTAGTGACCACCGCTCGCGAGCAGCTGGACCGGCCTCGTTGTCGTCATGGCGACCGCCTCGCTTCCTGTACGTCGTTGTGCAGTGAATGGAAACCCGGTCCGGCAACGGCCGGGTTCCGGTGACGAGGGCTGCCCGCCGACATCCATCACCTTGCCCGCCAGCGGTCGCCGTCGACCGATGCGGGCAAACATACAAACATCCCAGGCTGGATGTCAATTGAGCGGGCGGTGCCCGAGTGGGTGACGAGCGAGGTTCAGTCGGAGCCGGCGCGCAGCAGGTCCCGCACCGACTCCTCGAGCACCGCGAGCTGGCGGCGTTCCCGTTCGGGGCTGGGCAACAGGGCGGACTGGAAGGCCATGCCGCGCATGACGTTGATGGCGTGGGCCCCGATGTCGGCGAGCCGCTGCCGCGACTGCCGTCCGTCGTCGAGCATGGACATCGTGATGTCGCGGATCCGGCGGCCGATCTCCCGCTCGACGTCGATCAGCAGCGTGCGCAGCTCCTCGTCGCTGCGTGCCGCGATGTGCAGTTCGTCGGCGGCCGTGAACAGGTCGGACTTGAAGGACCGCCAGAGCGCCTCGAGCGCGGGGCCAACGCCTTGGTCCGCCGCCTGCTCGAGTTCGGAGATGGTCACGGCCATCAACTTGTCGTGCAGGTGGAGCAGGGCCTCGGCGACCATCTCGGCCTTGTTGGACCAGTGATGCTTCTGCGCTCCCCTGGTCAGTCCCGACAGCTCCGCGATCCGCTCGGACGTGGCTCCGCGGTAGCCGTACCGGACGATCGCCGTGATCGTCGCGTCCAGCACGGCCGACCGCGTGGTCGCGCTCCGCTCGGCGTTGGACCGCCGCTTCCTCGTCTCCCCGGTCCGCCCGTTCGCCGGCGCGGTCAGCCCCTCAGTCGTGTCCACGCCCGCGATTATCGCTGGCTGACTCCGCAGGTGTCGGCCGCGGGCGGCCGAGCCGAGACGCGGCCGGCGCCTCCTCTTGACGTGCGCCGGTCCGTGGGGAGCGTCGTTTGAAGGCATGCGGGCAGAATGTACGCAGATCGCACAGGTGGCAATTCTCGATCAGTCCACGGGCGACGAGGTGAGCGCCGGGGCCATCGCAGACCTCGCACCAGCCGTCCGCACGGCGTGGAGCAAGTGCCCGCCGGGGCGGGCGTTGCGCGCTCACCACGAGCGTGTCCGAGGCTGTGCATGCCAGGCTCATCGGGGAAGCCGTGTGGGCCGGGAGAGGTTCCCGGCCAAGAGAGGACGACACCCCGCTGCTGGCGGGTGCCGGTGGTGGGTGCCGTTCACGGGCGCGCTGTGCCGATGGACCTGCCGAGTGGCGCCGGCCCGCGGTGGGGGACAGGCCGAGTAGCCCGCGCCCGGCTGAGGTCAGAGGGTGTGTGGCGCGAACCCGGCTTTGATCGCCATCGCTGCCGCCTCGCCGCGCGAGGAGACCTCCAGCTTTTTGAGGACCCCGGCGACGTGGAACTTGACCGTGCTCTCGGTGACACCGAGTTCGGCCGCGATGGCCTTGTTGCGTTTGCCCTGGGTGAGGGAGCGCAGCACCTCCAGCTCCCGCCGGTTGAGGCTCTCCAGCCGGGTTTCGCCCGCGTGGTCGTGGGCCGGTTCGAACGGCAGGTGGATGGTCATCCGGCTGCCCCAGCCGGGCACCGCTTCCAGCTCGACCGTGGCGCCGAGCGTCCTGGCCCGGCCGTCGAGCTGGTGGCGCAGGTCGTTCACGTCGAGGCTTCCGGACTCGTGGTCGCGCACGTCGATCCGGAGCGAGGTGTCGTCGGACTGCCAGGCGACCCGCAGGCGCCGCAGTCCTTTTTGGGCGGTGAAGGCCAGCACGGCCGTCAGCGTCATGACCCTGGCGGCGTGGGCGATGTCGCCCGGCAGCGGTCGCGCGGCCGTGGCAGGGGGCACGAAGTCGAGCTGCGCGTCGTGGTGTCGCAGGGTCTGCCGGATCTTCTTGCGTAGCTTGGTGAACGCCGCCGAGGCGGATTCTTCGGACAGGGCCAGATCGGTCTTCTGCGCCGAGCGCAGTGCCACGAGTGCCGAGGAGGCCGACTCGGTCGCGGCGACCCGGGCGCGGTGGTCGTCCAGCCGGGTGGAGCGCAGGGTCGTGAGGATGGTGACGAGCGCGGTTTCCTGTGCCGCGGCCATTTCCGCGATGGTGCGGGCGCGCTCGCTGGAGGCGGCCCGTGACTCGGCGAGGTAGTCGGGGCTGGCCTGGGCGACCTGCTGCCGGATCGAGGTGGCGACGATACCGAAGAGGTCGGCGAGGACCGTGTGCTCGGGGAGGTGCTTCCTGGCGGAGCGGGGGATGAGGACGAGCAGGGTGCCGATCGGGTCCTGGACGGCCCACACGGTCCGGGTCGCGCCGGCGATGGTTGCCGTCGTGCCGAGTGCGTGCCCGGGCTCGACGCTGGCCTTGAGTCGTTCGAGCTCGCCGATCGTCACCTTGTTGATCGTCTCGGTGTCCCCGGCGACCTTGCGTGGGCGGCCGGTGCATTCCCTGGTGAAGATGACCAGCGCGGTGTGCGGCCACCGGTCGGAAAGGAACCGGGAGAACCGGCCCGCGATCTCGTGCAGCGGGCCGTCGATCACGTCCCGCAACGCGGGGAGGCAGTTCTGCGCGGGCGGTGTCGGCTTCTCGGGCATCCCGGTCAGCGTAGCTGTAGGGCCACCTGTCCGGAAGTCCAGGTTTTCCTGGCCTGACGATCAGGTCGTGGGCGCAGGCTGCCGGACTAGTGTCGCGCTGGATATGCGCTGATGCGCATGCCTTTCGTCGAGTGGTGAAGGAAGCAGTCGAGATGCCACAACAGGTACGCGGTGTGATCGCCCGGTCGAAGCAGGCTCCGGTGGAGTTGACGGACATCGTGGTGCCCGCTCCCGGTCCCGGCGAGGTCGTGGTCGCGATCGCCGCGTGCGGCGTTTGCCACACCGACCTGACCTACCGGGAGGGCGGGATCAACGACGAGTTCCCCTTCCTGCTCGGGCACGAGGCCGCGGGCACCGTCGAGAGCGTCGGCGAGGGCGTGGACTCGGTCCGGCCCGGAGACTTCGTGGTCCTCAACTGGCGGGCCGTGTGCGGGCAGTGCCGCGCCTGCAAGCGGGGGCGGTCCCAGTACTGCTTCGACACGTTCAACGCGAGCCAGAAGATGACGCTCACGGATGGCACCGAGCTCACCCCCGCACTGGGCATCGGCGCGTTCGCGGACAAGACGCTCGTCCACGCGGGGCAGTGCACCAAGGTCGACCCGGCCGCCGATCCCGCGGTCGCCGGGCTGCTCGGCTGTGGCGTCATGGCCGGGCTGGGCGCGGCGGTCAACACCGGCGCGGTGGGCCGGGGCGACTCCGTCGCGGTGATCGGCTGCGGTGGCGTGGGCGACGCGGCGATCGTCGGCGCCCGGCTGGCGGGCGCGTCCACGATCATCGCCGTCGATCGCGACGCGAGGAAGCTCGACTGGGCGGTCGAGTTGGGCGCCACGCACACCGTCGACGCCACCGAGACCGACGCGGTCGAGGCGATCCAGGGCCTGACCGGCGGGTTCGGCGCCGACGTCGTGATCGACGCGGTCGGCCGCCCGGAGACGTGGAAGCAGGCGTTCTACGCCCGCGATCTCGCGGGCACGGTCGTGCTCGTCGGCGTGCCAACGCCGGACATGCGCCTGGAGATGCCGCTGCTCGACTTCTTCTCCCGCGGCGGCTCGCTGAAGTCCTCCTGGTACGGCGACTGCCTGCCGGAGCGGGACTTCCCGATGCTGGTGGACCTGTATCTGCAGGGCAGGCTGCCGCTGGAGAAGTTCGTGACCGAGCGGATCGCGCTCGACGACGTCGAGAAGGCCTTCCACACGATGCACGCCGGCGAGGTGCTTCGTTCGGTGGTGATCCTGTGAACCTGCGGATCGAACGGGTCGTGACCTCCGGAGTCTTCGAGCTCGACGGCGGGAGCTGGGAGGTGGACAACAACGTCTGGCTCGTCGGCGACGACCACGAGGTCGTGATCGTGGACGCCGCCCACGACGACACGGCGATCACCGAGGCCGTGGCCGGGCGCAACGTGGTGGCCGTGGTCTGCACACACGGGCACAACGACCACGTCACCTTCGCCCCGCAGCTGGGCAAGGAGCTCTACGCGCCGGTGCTGCTGCACCCTGGCGATGCGGAACTGTGGGAGATGACCCACCCCGGCGAGACGTTCTGGCGGACGGGCGACGGCGAGCGGATCGCGGTGGCGGGAACGGAGTTGGAGGTGATCCACACGCCGGGGCATTCGCCCGGGTCGATCTGCCTGCACCTGCCCGAGGCCAAGGCCCTGTTCTCCGGTGACACCCTGTTCTCCGGAGGGCCCGGCGCGACCGGCCGCTCGTTCTCCGACTTCCCGACCATCATCGCGTCGATCCGGGAACGGCTGTTCGCGCTGCCCGAGGACACGCGCGTGCACACCGGCCACGGCGACCACACCACCATCGGCGCAGAGGCGCCGCACCTGGAGGAGTGGATCGCCCGCGGGCACTGAGTCCGCCGTAGGCCACCAGGAACAGCGACCTCGGCGCGAAGAAGACCAGCGCGGAGAACAGGTAGAACCCGTTGCGCAGCTTGCGCCGGTCGCGGACGAAGCTGATCGGCGAACAGCGGGGCGACGGCGAACGGGATCAGCCACGGCCTCACGCGATCTCCAGCCTGCGCCAGGTCGCCAGGAACACCGGTGCCGTCGCGATCGAACCGAACGACGCGAACGAACTGGCGGACGATGACCACCCGAGGGATCCGCCGGGCCCGTCGTGGTGGCGCACCATGCCACGACGCGCGAGCCACCACGACGCGATGCAGGCCACGGCGGACAACACCGTCATCGCGAGCGTGGTGTGCCCGCTGGGCAGGCTGTTCTCCACGTCAGGCCCGCCCACCGGAACCAGCGAGGGCTGGGGTAGCACGAACCGCTTGAGCGCCTGTGTGATCAGCTGCCCGGCGACGATGACACCGGGCGGCGACCGCCAGGTCGGCCCGGTGGCGCCAGGCCGATCGCCGCGACCACCACGACCGCGACGGCCGGCGAGTGCACGGTGACCTCGCCGAGTGCCTCGCCGGTCGTGCGCTGGTCACCGGCTCAGACCTCGTGGGCGCCGCGCGGAGCCGCGTTCTCCAGCGGCAGGCCGGCCGCGGTCCGCACGGCGAGCACGTACCGGACCACGGCCGCTGGCACGCTCGCGACGGTGACGACCTGCCGTCAGCCGCGCGCCATGGCGATGACGCCGCCGAGCCGGTCGCCTGCCTCGTAGATCATGTACGGGACGCCGCGGTCAGTGCCGAAGCACGGCGCCGCCGCCCGGCCGTTCTCCGGCGCGGCGGAGCCCGAGTCGTAGAAGACGCCGAGGTGCTCGCGGCGCGAGAAGTCGGCGCCGACCTCGGTGATGAGGATGTTGCCGCCGCTGCCCTTGTCGGTGTGGTAGACGACGTACGTGCTGCCACCGCGCTCGAGCAGGTGCGGGCCGGAGAGGTTGACGGCGCCGACCTCGTCGGGGCCGACGAGCGGCCGCGGGTCGAACTCCCAGTCGCGACCGTCGGCCGACCAGCCCCAGCAGATGTCGCGCCGGTCCGCGGAGGTGTTGCGCATGAACACCATGACGTAGCGGGCGCCGCGGGCGGGGAGGTCGTGCCGGAAAACCCTCGCGTAGGAGGCCTCCCTGGCGTCCGGGAGCATGTCCGTGGTCAGGACGGTCTTGTCGTAGGTGAAGTGGATGCCGTCCTTGGAGCGGGCGAGGCGGGTCGTGGTGTTCTCGCCGTGGAAGTACAGCCACAGCTCCCGCCGCTCGGCGTGCCACAGCACGTGCGGCGACGAGACGTGGCTGACGTCGTAGTGCGGGTTCCAGGTTCTGCCCACGATCGGGTTGTGCGCGTACTCGGTGAACGGTCCTTCCAGCGATTCGGCGTAGGCCAGGCAGATGCCGCCGGGGGCGTCGTGCGGGGCGTAGTAGAGATAGTAGCGGCCCAGCGGCGCGCTGAGCCTGTCGTACACGCCGCGCACGCACGGGAAGATGATCTCGCCGGTGGGGTTGTACGCGAGCCGGTCAGGGCGCAGCAGGGTGCGGACGTAGCGGTAGTCCGGGAACCCGCCGGGTGCGGCGAGCGCGCTCGTGCCGAGCGCGCCGGAGGCGAGCACCGTGGCGCCCGCGGTGGTGACCTGCAGGAAACGGCGGCGGTTGAACGTCATCGTTCTTCTGCTCCTTTGTGGACGGAGGCTTCTGCTACAGCTGGGTGGCGGCCGTGACGATCAGCCCGCCGAGTGCGACGCACCACACGTACGGCAGCGTCCGCACCATCACCTGCTGCGGGCTGACGCCGGAGTACTGCGCCGCCCAGACGGTCTGGGTGCTGGTCGGATCGGCGACGCCGAAGACCTGGTTGTACGAGGCGGTCAGGCCGAGCACGGCCACGGCCGGGTAGATGCCCGCGGAGATGAGCACGCCCGCGATTCCCGCACCGAGGCCGAAGACGTTCAGCGGGCCGCGGTAGAGGCACAGCGGGGTCAGCAGCGCGAAGACCACCACGAAGACCACCGGATGGCCCGGGCTGACCGCCGTGACGAGCGGGTTGAGCGCCTCGACCGCGCCGGGCAGAGTCACCGCGGCCAGCAGGATGCCGATGGCCACGAACAGCGCGATGGGCGGGGCGGCGATGTCGAAGGCGCCGTACAGGGTGCGCAGCAGCCGCTTGTTCATCTCCCTCGGCCGGGTGGTGGTCACCAGGGCGTACAGCACACCGGCCAGCATCGACGGGATGATCGCCAGCTCGAACCCGAGCGCGAGCACCAGCGGCACGAGTGGCGCGAGCAGCGCATACCACGGCGCGTCGCCCAGCTGCCGGGCCCGGTCGCGGCGCCGGCCGTGCGCGGGAGCGGCCAGCGACCAGGCGTGCTCGACGCCCTTGCGCCGCGTTTCGACGAGCACGAACAGCACGGCGAACGCCGCGGCGAAGGGGAACAGCTTCAGCATGAAGCCGCGCACCGTGTCGACCGGCAGGTCCAGAGTGGTCGAGAAGAACTGCCAGATCGGGAGCTCGAACGGCATGCCCGCGGCGATGCCCATGAGGATCGTGCCGGCGGCGGTGGTCTTCGGCACCCCGACGGCGACCATCGCGGGAATGCCGATGATGCCGGCCATCATCGCGGCGGGCGCGGATCCGGTGACGGTGCCGATGAGCGCGGAGACGGCGAGCACGCCGAGCGCCACCACGGTGGGCCGGTCGCCGCCGAACTCCACGATCTTGCGGACGAGCGTGCTCGCGATGCCGGTCTCGGCCATCAGCTTGCCCATCCAGGAACCGATGAGCACGGCGAGCATGGTGGCCGCCTGCGCCACCGCGCCCTCCTGGAGGACCGTGTCGACGATGCTGTTCTCGCCGGTGAGCGGGGCGCCCACGACCGCAGCGATGGCCACGGCCAGCAGCACGAGGGCGAAGGCGGTGGGCAGCTTGCGCGTGAGCATCAGGCCGACGCCCGCGAGCATCAGCAGGATGATGACGATTCCCATGGCGGTACCTCAGTCCTGTGCGAGGGCCCGGACCGCGCTCGCGAGCGCGGCGGTGAGCAGAAGGGGGCTGCGGCCGAGACCGCGGCGGGCGGCCGCGTAGCCGTGCGCGGCGAGCTCGTCGGCACCGGCGACGTGGGCGGCGATCCGGAATCTGCCGAGCCGCAGGGCGGTGTGCCCGAGTCGCTCGCGCAGCGCGCGTTTCAGTGCGGCGTCGTCGTGCAGCAGACGGTGCGCGTCCTCGTGCGCCATGGCCGCCGCGCGCAGCGCGCCTGCGGGGTACCACCCGCGCCAGCCGAGCAGGTCGACGAGCTCCTCGCCGAGGGCGAGGGTGTCGGTGAACAGCTCGACGGCGGGGGCGGGCCGCGACACGTACCGGGCGAGCAGGAGCCGCTCGATACCGCCGGTGCGCTCGACGACGCGCGGCTGCGGAAGCCGGGCCCGGACGGTGAGCCCGGCGCCGAACTCCGTCGCCGCTGTCGCCCAACGGCGCAACAGCGCCGGGTCGCGGCCCTCGTGCGTCGGGGTGCCCGCCAGCAGCCGGACGCCGAACTCCGCGTCGTCCTCGTCCGCCAGCCGGGCGCACTCGGTGCGCAGCGCCTCGCGGACAGCGGGGGAGAGGCGGCCGAGCGTGGCCAGGGTGTCGCCTGTCGTGCCCGTCATGACCGCGCCTCCAGCACCGCGATGACCGGTTCGTCCGCCGCGCGGGAGCGCAGCTCGCTGCGCGCCAGCGCCAGCAGCGGTTCCGCCTCCAGCACCCCGGAGAGATCCGCGATGCGGGAACCGAGCAGCAGGCGCAGCGCGGGGGCGCGGACGCCGCCGTCACCGTACGAAGTGGACTCGTGGATCAGGCGGGACAGCAGCTCCGGCGCCTCGCCGACCGTCGTGGTCGCCACGTGCGCGTCGGCGGCGTGCAGGCGGACCACGCCGTCGGCGTCGAGGACCCGGACCGGGCGGCGGGGCTTGCGGAAGCGCCGACGGTGGGTGGTGCCGTACACGGTGTGGGCGGGCGTGCCGGCGAGCACCTCCACCGCCGACGGGTCGGCCTTGAGGCTGGTCGCCGCCGCCGAGAGGCGCTCTGCGGCGTCGGCCCGGTGGGCCCGGTCCTGAGTGCGCAGCTCGGTGGCGCCGGTGGCGACGGCCCGCACGGTGTTGGTTTGCGGGTCGACCGTGACCTCGACCTCCACCGCCTCCGGTGCGGCGCCCTGCGCCACGACGGCGGCCTCCGCCTCGCCGCGCACACCGAGGATCTGCTCCTGGGTGGCGCCGGGGATGATCCGCTCGATCTGTTCCCTCACCAGGGCGAGTGCGACGCCGATGGGGCTGATGACCTCGTTGTGCGCGGCGATCCGGCCCTCGAGCCCGGTGTCGGCGGCGAGGTGCGGGGTGACGGCCGCCGCGCCGCCCCCGCCGCCGACGAGGACGGCGGTGTCGCGGTCGAGGCGGTAGTCGCCGATCATCGTGTCCACCACGTCGCGCACCTGCCGCACGCCCGCGTCCAGCACCTGCGCCGCCGCGCCCGCGACGTCCGTGCCGAGTGCCCGCGCGAGCGGGGCCAGCGCCGCCGCGGCAACCTCCGGGTCGCAGGCGGCGAAGTCGCCGTGCGGGACGCGGCCGAGGGCGTTGGCCGCGCAGGTCATGGTGATGGCGAAGCGGCCGCCCGCTGCGTCGAGCACCACGTAGTCGTCCGGGTCGCCCTCCAGCGGGCTCACGGTGGTGAGCCGCGCGTCGCGCAGATCGTCGAGGTCGGCGTAGCAGGCATATGGCAGGCCCGCGATGTGCGCGGAGCGCGGCCCGACGGCGAGCACCCGGCCGCCGCCGAGCCGCACCAGGGAACCGCCGCCGACGCCGACCGTGCGCACGTCCAGAGCCGACAGGTACGAGGACCGGCCGAGGATGGTGGCGTGCTTGACGGCGACCTTGCCGCGGCGGATCACGCTGATGTCGGTGGACGTGCCGCCCGTCTCCAGGAACACGCCCTCGCTGACCCGTTCCTGCATCAGCGCCCCAGCCACGCCGGCCGCGGGTCCGGAAAGGACGGTCAGCAGGGGCCGCCGCCGCATCTCGGCCAGCGACATGACGCCGCCGTCGCAGCGCATCACCATCAGCGGCGCCTGCACCCCGGCCGCCGTGATGCTGGAGTCCACCAGGTCTGCGGTCGCCAGCATCTTCGGCATGATCGCGGCGTTGACCACGGCGGTGCGCGTGCGCTTGCGCAGCCCGTACAGCGAGGTGATCTCGTGTGCCGCGGTCATCGGCAGCCCGTACGGGCGGGCCGTTTCGAGCACCGCCTCCTCGCCGTCCGGCAGGTCGACGCTGAACGGTTCGCTCGCGACGAGTACCTCGGCGCCCGCCGAACGGACCTGCTCCACGGCGGCGCGCACGGCCGCCGTGTCACCGGGATCGGGCACGTGCGCGTAGTGCAGTGGGAGCCGCTTGCCGGGGGTCAGCTCGAGGTTCGCGAGCCCGGCGAGCCGCTTGGTCGGCAGCGAACCGGGCCCGGCGCCGATGCCGATCAGGCCGACGGGCGCCACGTCGCCCTCCAGCAGGGCGTTGGTGGCCTGGGTGGTGCCGTGGGCGAGGAACGCGACGTCCTCGGGGGTGCAGCCGACGTCCTTCAGCAGCCGGTTCAGCGCCTCCACGATGCCATGGGCGACACCGTCGGCGTGGTGGTGGCTGGTCGGGACCTTCACCTGCGCGACGAGCTCCAGCGTGGCGGAGTCGATCGCGACGGCGTCGGTGAAGGTCCCGCCCACGTCGATGCCGACGCGGATGCGGTGCGGGGCCAAAGTGGACACCTCCTTGTGTCGTGAAGCGGCCTAGTAGCCGCGGACGTCGGGCCAGTGGCGTTGCACGCCCTCGCGGTCGAGCACGCGGACGAACTCGCCGAACCGCTTGTCCTCTGCCTGGACTTCGTGTGGTTGCACGTTCTCGGCGAGGCAGTGCGCGGCGAGCGCGCCCGCGACCTCGCCGACGTTCCACTCGACGGGGTGCAAGCGGTAGCAGCCGTTGGTGATGTGCGTGGTGCCGATGTTCTTGCCCGCGGGCAGCAGGTTGCGGACCCGGCGCGGAACCAGCGCGCCGAGCGGGATCTCGAACGGCACCGAGCCGATGTCGATGTAGTTGTCGCCCCCGGTGGAGGGGTGCAGGTCGATGCGGTAGCCGCCGACGCCGACGGAGTCGCGGTGCCGGGTGCCGCCGTACGGCCCGACGAGGTCGATGGCGACGTCGTGCTCGGTGACGGTGGTGACGGCCTTGATGCGGCGGGACTCGCGCACGTACGCGGACTTGGCGAGGCCATCCGCGGTGCCGGTGATGTCGGGACGCAGGCGAAGGCCGGGGAAGCCGGTGCCGCCGTCGGGGCGCGGGGCCTCGGTCTGCAGCCAGTACAGGACGGACAGCGACAGCTCCCTGGCCCCGGCGAGCGCCTGCCGGGAGGTTTCCTCGCCCGCGCCGACGAGCGGTTCGAGCCAGTAGTCGTTGAGCGGCCAGTTGACGAGCGTGATGTCGGAGTCGAAGGCGCCGGGCCGGTGCAGGCCGCGCGCGAGGATGCGGCGGAAGCCCCACAGCTCCTTGTCGCCCGCGTCGGCGCTCTGGTCGGCGTTGACGGCGAGCGGGTCGACGTCCGGGTTGGGCACGAAGGTGCGTTCGACGGCGGCGAGCGTGCGCGGGTCGGGAGCAAGGAAGCCGAGCAGCGGGCCGGGCCAGAAGTCCGGGCGGTACGTGCGCCAGAAGTCGTAGCCGCTCGGCCGGTCGATCGTGTGGTCCTCGCCCTCGTGGTGGGAGACGGCGAAGCAGACGGTGATGCCCTGCTGGTTGAGCGGGTCCGCGGCCTCGGGAGCGTGCGGCTCGTCGTACTCGGCGCGGGACTCGGCGCCGAGCGCGTGTTCGACGCCTGCCAGCTCGAGCAGCTCGCCGGTCTCGGTGGCGTCGATGACGTACGGGGCCGTGACGGTGTGCAGGGCGCCGTCGCGGACGTCGGCGAGCGTTACGGCGCGGACGGTGTCGCCGTCGGACTCGGCGGCGACCGGCCGGTGCTCGGTGAGCACGGTGAGCCTGCCCGCGGCGCGGTGCGGGGCGAGCATCGCCTCCAGCACGGCGAGCGCGACCCTCGGCTCGTGGCAGAGCTTGCTGACCCGGCCGGCTCCCGGGTTCAGCCGAGGCAGGTCCAGTGCCTCGGCGCGCAACGGGTACCAGCGGCGGTAGTGCTCGCGGATCGCCTCGCGCAGCGCCCGGTAGGTGGCGGTGACGCCGAACTGCTCCACCCACGGGTGCTCGTCCGGGGGTACGGCCTGCGCGGTGAGCTGCCCGCCGATCCAGTCGGTCTCCTCGGTCAGGACGGCGCGGCGCCCGGCCCGGCAGACGGCGAGAGCGGCGGCGACGCCACCGAGCCCGCCGCCCACGATGAGGACGTCGGTCTCGGCCGGAGTGGCGGTGGGGGTCGGCATGTGGTGCGGGCTCCTTTGCTGCGGTGGAAGGGGATTCGGGTCAGTGGGCGGGCGCGGGGCCCGCGGTGCTCCCCGGCCGGAAGGCGCAGGCCACCAACGGCGACTCGGCCTCGCCGGTGGTGAGCAGGCCGGTGAGCGCGCGCACGGCGGCGGCGCCGAGCTCGGCCCTGGGGATGTCGAAGCCGGTGGGCTGTGGTCGCCCGGCGAGGTCGGCGGGCGGCGAGCCGAGCAGCGCGAGGGAGACGTCCGATGGGGCGTCGAGCCCCGCCCCCTCGACGGCCGCGAGCAGCGCCCGCCAGGCGGCGCCGGTGTCGGTCTCCTCGGCGACGAAGGCGGTGACGCCCTCGGCGTACCGGTCCCGCAGCCAGGCCGGGGTGATCTCCGCGGCCGGGTGCGCGGCGCGCACCACGGGATCCGCGCCGGCGAGCCCGGCGGTGGCCAGCGCCTCGCGGAAGCCGCGCTCGCGGTCGGTGGACGCGGGGGCGTCGTCGTCCTCGCGGACGAGCATCACGCGGCGGTGGCCGAGCTTCGCGAGCTGCCGTACCACCTCGGCCGTGGCCTCGACGTAGTCGGCGCCGACCCAGGCGAGGCCATCGAGCTCGTCGCGGCGTCCGATGTGGACCGCCGGGTAGCCGTGCTCGACCAGCCTGCGCAGTTCGCCGGCGGGGATGTGGCGGCCGAGGAACAGGCATCCGTCGGCGAGCCTCACCCGCTCCAGCGCGCCGGACGTGCCTGACTGGGCGCCGGCGCTGGACCCGGTGAACAGCACCAGGTCGTAGCCGCGGGCCGCGGCCTCCTGCTCGACGCCGACGAGGAACGGGTAGTACGAGTGCTCCACGGCGGTCGGGAACGTCGCGGTGAAGCTGAAGACGCCGAGCAGGTTGTTGCGCGCGGCCGCCAGCCTGCGTGCGGCCGGGTCGGGCACGTAGCCCAGCTCCCTGGCCGCCTCCAGCACCCTCGCGGTGGTGTCGGGGTGCAGCACGATGCCCTGCTTGTTGCCGCCGAGCACCACCGACACCGTCGTCTGCGAGACCCCGGCGAGGCGGGCGACCTCCGCTTGCCGTGGCCGGCCCCGCCGTACCCTCGCGGATCGGTTCTCGGCCATTGCGATTCTCCTTGACTAATACGCATTAGTCCGCGTTTGCGAACCGCCCTGAGCAGTGCTGATGCGGATTAGTCAAGGAGTCTGTCGCCGCTGCGCGGGCGTCGTCAAGACCGGCATCCGCCTAATATCCGGCTAATATCCGGCGGCCCGCCCGGCCGGCGTGTCCAGTTCGGACGAACATCCCTCTCGAACGTCGCGGAGATCGAGGTCACGCTTCCGTCTCCGTAGCTCGTGTGCCATCTTGTACGTACAACATGTACGGATAAGTGTCAGAGTTGACAAGGAGGCCGGTGTGGGCAGTCCGGACGCCTCGCGAGTTCCCCTGTTCGCCACCATGCAGCGCATTCCGGGCGGGCTCATGCTGGTCCCGCTCGTGCTCGGTGCGCTCGTTGGCACGTTCGCGCCAGGTGCTCTCGAGATCGGCAGCTTCACCACGGCGTTGTTCCAGGAGAGCGCCCTGCCGTTCATCGCCCTGCTCATCTTCGCCACGGGCACGCAGGTCACCGCCCGCACCGGCGGTCAGGTCCTGGCCACCGCGGGCACCGTCCTGCTGACGAAGAGCCTCATCCCCGCCGGTCTGGTGGTGCTGCTCGGCGTCTTCGTCGGCGTCGACGGGTTCCTCGGCATCTCGCTGCTGGGCCTGCTCGCGGCGATCGACAACAGCAACGGCGGACTGTGGCTGGCCTTCACCGGGCAGTACGGCGACGAGCGCGACCGGGGCGCCTACGTGGCCAGCGCCGTGAACGACGGACCGTTCCTCACGCTGCTGTTCCTCGGCGCCTCGGGGTTCGGCGACATCCCGCTGCTCGCCCTCGTCGCCGCGATCGTGCCGTTCCTGCTCGGCGTCGTGGTCGGCAACATCGACGCCCAGTGGCGCCGGGTCGTGGAGCCCGTGCCCAACATCGTGATCCCGTTCTTCGCCTTCGCGCTGGGCACCGGCATCGATCTCGGTGACGTCGTGACGGGCGGGCTCACCGGCCTCGTGCTCGGCCTCGTGATCGCGCCGGTCACCGGTGGGCTGGTCTACCTCGGCTACCGGTTCCTCCTGCGCCGCGGCGCCATGTCGGGCATCGGCTTCGCCGCCGGGACCACGGCGGGCAACGCGATCGCCACTCCGGCCGTGGTCGCCGCCGCCGACCCCAGCTTCCAGCAGTACGTCGGCACGGCCACCGCCCAGGTCGCCGCCTCGGTGCTCGTGACGGCGATCGTGGCGCCACTGCTGGCCTCCTTCGCGCTGAAACGGGCCGGCGCTCTCAAACCCTCGGACTCCACGGCGGCCCCGGCATGAGCCACGACGTCGCGATCGTCGCCGACGACCTGACCGGGGCCGGCGACACGGCGGTACAGTTCAGCGAAGAGGGCTGGGCCGCCGAGCTGAGGCTGCGGCCAGGGCACAGCAGCGCGCAGGTCGTCGCGGTTACGACCGACTCCCGCGCCTGCGCGCCGGAGCAGGCGGCGGCCCTGGTGCGGGACGCGGTCAAGGACCTGCTCGGCACGGGCGTGACGCACCTGTTCAAGAAGGTCGACTCGACCCTTCGTGGCCCGATCCGGGCCGAGCTCGACGCGGTGCTCGGCGAGCTCGCCCCCGGCACCACGGCCCTCGTCTGTCCCGCGTTCCCCGCACTCGGCCGCACGGTCGAGGACGGCGTGCTGCTGGTGAACGGGCGGCCCGTGGCCGAGACCTCCGCCGGGCGCGACCCGGTGACGCCGGTGACCGAGAGCCACGTGCCCACGCTGCTCGGCGCGCCCCTCGTGCGGCTCGATCCGCACGGCTCACCCGTCACGTGGGCGCGACAGGTCCGCGAGGCGGCGCCGGTCGTCGTACTCGACGCCGCCGATGACGACGACCTGGTGCGGATCGCCCGCACCGCGGTCGAGCTCGGGCCACCCGCGCTGCCCGTGGGCTCGGCGGGGCTGGCGGGGTCGCTCGCCAGGCTGTGGCAGCCCACGGCGAAGCCCAGCACGGTGCTCGTCGTGGTGACCAGCCAGCACGACGCCGCGCGGGAACAGGTGCGGGCGCTCGCGGCGCATTCCGCCGTCCAGCACGAACCGGCCGGAGGGGCCCTGGCCGACGACGCGGCCTGGGAGTCCTTCGCCGCTGGCGTGCTCGAGTCGGCCGCCGCCAGGCCGCCCGTGCTCCTGCTCACCGCGCCGGGCACCGCCGGGCTGTCCGCCGCGCTGGTCAGCGACCGGCTGGCGGACGTGGCCTCCCGCGTCCTGCGGGCCCACGACCTCGCCGGACTGGTGGTGACCGGCGGCGACGGAGCACGCGCCGTGCTCGACCGGCTCGACGGGGCCGGCATCCGCCTGCAGGGCCACGTCGCGCCGGGCGTGCCGCTGGGCAGTGTCGTCGGAGGCTGGGCCGCCGGGCTGCCCATCTCCACCAAGGCGGGCGGATTCGGCGACCCCCATGTGTTGATCAAGGCCGCGGAGGCGGTCCGAGAGAGAAGGAGCATGCGGTGAACCAACCGCGGGTACCCACCCTCGCGCTGACCGTGGGCGACGTTGCGGGAATCGGGCCCGAGATCACGGCCCGCACCCTGCTGTTCCACGACCAGCTGCGCGAGGTGTGCAGGCCGGTCGTGCTCGGCGACGCCGGTGCCGTGCGCAGGGCCGTCGAGCTCGTCGGCGCCGATCCCGGCGTCGTGCGGGTGATCGGCTCACCGGCCGAGGCCGCGAACGAGCCGGGCACGATCGAGCTGATCCAGGTCGGCCCGGAGCTCGAGGCCGTGCCCTACGGCGAGCTCAGCGCCGTGGCTGGCGACGCGGCGGCTCGCTTCGTCATCGCCGCGTGCGCGCTGGGCAGGGACGGACTCATCGACGGCATCGTCACCGCCCCGCTCAACAAGGCCGCCATGCACGCGGGCGGGCACGACTGGCCCGGGCACACCGAACTGCTCGCCCACGAGTTCGGGGTACGCAACTTCAGCCTCGTCCTTTCGGCCGGCGAGTTGTACCTCTTCCACCTCACGACCCACGTCTCGCTGCGCAACGCCATCGAGGGCATCACCCCCGGCCGGGTCGACGAGGTCCTGCGCCTCGTCGGGTCCTTCGCCGACGCGCTCGGCAGCCCGGACACCCCGGTCGGCGTCGCCGGGCTGAACCCGCACGCGGGGGAGAACCGCTTGTTCGGGGACGAGGACGCCGACGTGCTCGCGCCCGCGATCGAGCGGGCGAAGGCCGCCGGGATCAACGCCGTCGGCCCGCTGCCCGCGGACGCGCTCATCCCCGCGGCCGTGCGCGGCAAGTGGCAGCTGGTCGTCGTCTGTTACCACGACCAGGGGCACGCCCCGTTCAAGGCCGTCTACGGCGACGACGGCGTCAACATCACCGCAGGGCTGCCCGTGGTCCGCGTGTCCGTCGACCACGGCACCGCGTTCGACATCGCGGGAAAGGGCGTCGCCAGGGAGGCGAGCCTGGTGCTCGCCACCCGTCGCGCGGCCGAGCTCGCACCCGGCTGGGGTCAGGTGTGGGAGGCCGCACGCGCGACGGCCGGTTCGTAGAATCCACGATCGTGCTCGTCGACCGGTCCGACTCGCGACCCCTGCACCAGCAGGTGGCCCAGGCGCTGCGGAAGCAGATCCTGGACCACGACCTGCCCCCTGGCGCACCGCTGCCCAGCGAGGCGGAGCTGAGCACGCGGTTCGGGGTCGCGCGCAGCGTGGTGCGCCAGGCCATGGCCGCTCTCGCCTCCGACGGCCTCGTGATCCGCAGTCAGGGCAGGCCGACCCTGGTGGCCCAGCCCGCCGAGTACCGCAGGCTGGTCCAGCGCGCCACCGGCCTGTTCGACCAGTTCGCCAGCCGGGGACAGGACCTGCGCACCACTGTGCTCGGCCTGCGGGCCGACGAGCCGCCCCCGGCCGCGCGAGCGTTCCTGCGCACGAGCGAAGCCCTTCGCCTGGAACGCGTCCGCCTCGTCGACGGCGAGGTGCTCTCCTACGTCCGCACGTGGTTGCCCGCCGAACGGGTGCCGGGGCTGCGGGCAGACCAGCTCACCGACGCGTCCCTGCACCGGCTGCTCACCGACGTATACGGGCTGCGGCCGGTGCGGGGCCGCAGACAGGTGCGCGCGGTCGCCGCGGACGACGCGCTCGCCGCCACACTGCACGCCGGCGCGGGCGACCCCCTGCTACTGCTGGAGGGCGAGACGACCGACCAGCACGAACGCCCGCTGGAGTGGTTCGCCGCGTGGCACCGGGCCGACCGCGTGGTGTTCGACATCGACGTCTCGGAAACGGCTGCTGAAACGGTGCGCATGGACACGCCCGCGCCCACGGCCACGCCCGCGGGCGCGGACCTGGACCGGGCGCGCGCACTGCTCGACGAGCTGCGGCGGGTACTCGGGTGAGCACCCTATACTCCCGCTGAAGTGCACACAGCGGTGAACCAGTCGGGAGTGCTCGTGGGCAAGGTGGACGCTCGGCTGTTCAAGAAGGTCCAAACGGCTCCGCAACAGGTCGCGACGGCGATCAAGGAGGCCATTCTGGACGGAAGCCTGCTTCCGGGATCCCGCCTTCCCTCGGAAGAGGAGATGGCCGAGAACTTCGGGGTGAGCAGGCCGACCGTGCGGGAGGCGCTGCGGACGCTGAAGCAGGCCAGGGTGATCATCGCGACGAGAGGCCGCAACGGCGGGCATTGCGTTTCGGACCTTTCCATGGAGCACTTCGCGCTCGGAATGGGTCAGTACATGACACTCGCGATCGGCGCCGAGCGGATGAGCTACCGCGACATCGTCGAGGTCCGGTTCGAGCTCGAACTGCTGTCGGCGCGGACCGCGGCGCAGCGGCGCACCGCGGAGGATCTCGATGCGCTGGCCGATCTGGAGCGGCTGCGCCCGGCCGGGGACGAGGGTTCGTGGACCCGGCAGTCGGCTCTGCGCTACGACCTCGCATTCCACCGCAAACTGGCCGAATGCTCGCACAATCCGATGGTCGTGGCATTTGTCAGCTCCACGATCATCGCTTTCCAGGATTGTGGCGTGAATATCGAGGACTTCGATCCGGCGGACGTCCTCGCCCACATCGACGACGTCCGGCAGGCCGTGGTGGACGGCGACCCGCTCCTGGCGCGTGACGCCATGCGGCGTCATCTCGAACTGGCTGGAGACCTGTGCGGCATCGAGCCGCCCGCACAGCGCTGAGACTCCGGCCACGGTTCGAATTGTCAGAATCCTTGCCTTTACTCCCTGACGGCACCGGCCGACGATAGTGCCCAGAACGCACCGCGCGTTCGAAAGCAGTCCGGCCCAATGGTGTTGCTAGGAGTGAACCGGAATGGCGATGACGTCGGTTTCCGAAGTGCGAGCGCCGAAACACGCTTCGCGCTTTCCCGGCCGGAGGTGGGCATGACCCTCCAGCACGACGCGGTGGCCGGGCGATCCGCCGCGATCCGGCCGGATCTCCGCGCCCTCGTCCGCGACGACCGGGTCCACCGGACCCTGTACACCGACCCGGAGATCTTCGCCGAGGAGATGGTGAAGATCTTCGGTGGACGATCGTGGGTCTACCTCGCACACGAGTCGCAACTGCCGGAGCCGAACTCGTTCCTGTCCGTCCGAATGGGACTCCGACCGGTGATCGTGACCCGCGACCGGGCGGGCGCGCTGCACACGGTGTTCAATCGCTGCAGTCACCGGGGAGCCACGCTGTGCCGTGAGCAGAGCGGGGTCGCCAAGAGCTTCCAGTGCCCGTACCACGGCTGGACCTTCCGCAACACCGGTGAGCTGGTCGGGACGCCGTGGCCGCAGGGCTACGGGGAGGACTTCGACCGCGGCGAGTTCGGCCTGCACAAGGTTGCCCGGACCGAGTCCTACCGTGGGTTCGTCTTCGCCACGCTCAACGAGTCGGCACCGGCGCTCTCGGACTGGCTCGGCCCGGCGACCGGGTGGCTCGACTACTGGATCGACCGCGCTCCCGGCGGGGAGGTCCTCGTCCGCAGCGGGGCGCATCGCATGGGCTACCGCGGCAACTGGAAGCTCGCCTACGATAACGCCGGCGATGGCTACCACCCGGCGTTCTCCCACCGGTCGCTGCTGGAGATGGCCTCGCGCATGGGAGAAAGCAAGGACATGGCCTACTTCGGACGGTCACCGGACGAGGGCCCCATGCGGACCTACATGCTCGGCAACGGGCACAGCGTGATCGACCAGCGGCCCAACTACGAAGGCCCGGGCAGTTTCTGGGCCAACCAGCGGCCACAGCCGGGCCGGGAACGGGTCGAGGAGTACATCCGCGCCGAGTACGGCGCCGAGGCCGACCGGCTCCTGGACCTCTGTGTGGGCTCGCAGATCAATCTCAGCATCTTCCCGAACCTGCTGATCATCGGAAACCAGATCCAGGTCGTCGAACCGCTCGCCGTGGACAGCACGCAGCTGAGCTGGCACGCCACGTCGATCGGCGGCGTTCCCCCGGAGATCAACACGATGAGGATGCGCACGCAGGAGGACTTTCCCGCGTTCGGCGAGCCAGACGACCAGGCGAACTTCGAGGAGGTTCAGCGTGGTCTCGCGGCGCCGGAGGCGGAATGGGTCTTCGCGAACCGCGGGCTCAACGTCCCCGGCTGGCAGGAGGTCGGCCCCGACGGCGTGGTTTCCAGCACGGCGACCGACGAACTGCACATGCGGCACTACTACGCCACCTGGCTCGACCTGATGACTCCCGGAGGGGTCCGATGAGCACCGAGATTCCCTCGCGGTTCGCCGACACGTCGTCGTGGTCGTACCACATCGGCAACGACTACTACCGTGAGCTGAGCCGCCAGTCCGAGCTGCTCAGGGAGGACTGGCCGGAGTCCACAACGGACGAACTGTCCCGCGCGACGTCGTTCCTCGCCGGGGAAGCGCGGCTGGTCGACGAGGGCCGCTTCAACGACTGGCTCGAACTGTTCACCGACGACTGCCTCTACTGGGTTCCGGTGACCCCGGGTGGCGGGGAACCGACCGTCGAGGTGTCGCACGCGTTCGACGACCGGCGCCGGCTCACCGACCGGGTCTACTGGCTGCGGACGGGACTGGCCTTCTGCCAGATCCCCGCGTCCAGGACGAGGCGGGTGATCGGGAACGTGGAGACCACGGTCGATCCCTCGACCGGGGACCGGCTGGTGCGTTCGAACTTCGTCGTGCACGAGTTCCGGGCCGGCGTCACCAAAATCTACCCCGGGTGGTACGGGCACGTGCTCCGGTCCTCTTCGGACGGCTGGCGCATCAGGCTGAAGCAGGTGAACCTGCTCGACTCCGACCAGCTCCACGAGAATCTCACGCTGGTGTTCTGAATGGCCGACGACAAGGAACTCGACGTGCTCCGGCGCGAGAACGCCCTGCTCCGCCGTCGGATCGCGCGGCTGGAGCGCGAACTGGCGAGCGTCGCCCCGCTGGTCGAGCAGGTCAAGCACCTCGCTTTCTGGGACTTCGCCCCGTACCAGGTCGGTCCGGACGAGAGCTGGGGCGCTGTCGATCGCGGCAAGGCCGCGGCGTTGATGGCCGCGCTCGCCCGCATCGACCACTGGAACCCGTGGGGCACCACGATCGAGCCGAGGCCGCGACCATGAAACCGATCGCGGTGATCACCCATGTCGACCGCGCAGACGTGGGACTTGTGGCCGAACTCGGCAGGGAACGTGGCATCGCGCTGGAGCTCGTCCGGCCCTATCGGGGCGACGAGCTGCCCCGGCTCGACCGGGTCGGTGCGGTGGTGGCGATGGGCGGTCCGCAGAGCGCCTACGACGATCATTCCTACCTGCGCGAGGAAGAACGCTATCTCGCCGCCGCGGTCGGCGACGAGGTTCCCGTCCTCGCCATCTGCCTCGGCTCCCAGCTGCTGGCGCGCGCGCTCGGCGGGTCGGCGGAGCCGGGGGACACCGGCCTGGAGGCGGGCATGATCACGGTCAAGCCCGCCGAGGGAGCCACGACGGAGGTCGCCGGCGAGTTCTTCTCGTTCCACTCCGACTCCGCCACCCCGCCCGTGGGCGCCGAGATCCTCGCGAGATCGGACCGCTACCTGCAGGCATGGTCGGCAGGATCGGCCTTCGCGGTGCAGTTCCATCCCGAGATCACCATGCGCGGCATCGGCGGTCTTCTCGCCGTCGAAGGCCCCAAACTCGAGCGGTTCGGCGTGGACGTGGCGAGTATGCGACGCGACGCCGAACGGTACTTCGCCGACGGTGCCGACGACTCTCGAGCCCTGCTGAACCGGTGGTTCGACCGCCTTTCCCGCTGATTTCAAAGGAGAGATCAATGCCAAGCAACGCCAAGTTCATCGAACGTCACGGCCTCCACACTCCGGAACAGGCCGAGGCGGCAGCGCGCTCCCGTTCCCTGGTCGAACAGCACGGTATCGAGATGATCCGCCTGGTGTGGCCCGACCAGCACGGCCTGATGCGCGGCAAGGCCCTGACGGCACCCGCGTACTTCGGTGCCCTGGAGTCCGGTAACGAGATCACGATGGCGCCGTTCTTCTTCGACCCGGCGAACGCGATCGTGCTCAACCCCTTCAGCGCCGACGGGGGCTTCGAGATAGAGGGACTCGGGGGCAGCCCGAACGTCACGATGGTGCCCGACCCGCAGACGTTCACGATCCTGCCCTGGGCGCCGAAGACCGCCGTGGTGTTCACGGATCTGTACCTGACCAGCGGGACACCGTTTCCGCTCGCGCCCCGCACCATCCTGCGTGACGCGCTGAACCGCCTGGCCGACCACAACTACACCCTCGTGTCCGGGATCGAGATGGAGTGGTACCTGACCAGGGTCGTGGACGACCTGCTGGGGAAGGGTTCGCTCGGCGCGCCCGGCAGCCCGGCGGACCCGCCGAGCGTCGCCCCCGTCGCCCGCGGCTACAACTACCTGCTGCTCGACCACCTCGACGAGATCGATCACGCCCTGCTCCCGATCCGGGAGGCGCTACTGGCGATGGGCCTTCCGCTGCGCTCGTTCGACGACGAGTGGGCGCCGAGCCAGGTCGAGACGACGTTCGACGTCCTGGAGGGCATGGCGGCCGCCGACGCGGCGATCCTGTTCAAGATGGCGGTCAAGCAGATCTCGAAACGCCGGGGATTCCTCGCGTCGTTCATGTGCACCCCGGCCATCGAGGGTTTCTATGCCAGCGGCTGGCATCTGCACACCTCCATCGCCGACGCCACGACCGGCGAGAACCTGATGGTTCCCGGCAAGGACGAGGCCCTGTCCCCGCTGGGTCAGCACTACGTGGGAGGTCAGCTGGCCCACGGCGCCCCTGCGTCGGTGTTCACCACACCCACTGTCAACGGCTACCGCAGGCGCCGTCCGTACTCGCTCGCGCCGGACCGGCTCACGTGGGCCTACGACAACCGCGCGGCCATGATGCGCGTGATCAGCTCGCCAGGGGACAAGGCCTCCCACGTGGAGAACCGGGTCGGCGAGGCCGCCGCGAACCCCTACCTCTACCTTGCCTCCCAGGCCGCGGCCGGGCTGGACGGCATCCTCAACGAGACGTCGCCGGGCCCGCTGAGCGAGGACCCGTACGCGGCAGAGGTTCCGCATCTGCCGACCACGCTCGCTGACGCGGTCGACGTCCTGCACGCCGACGAGTTCTTCCGCAAGCAGTTCGGCGACACCTTCGTGGACTACCTGGTGACGATGAAGCGCAGCGAGATCTCCCGCTACGAAGCCTGGGTCGCCGACAACCCCGACCCGGACACCTACGTCAACGGGGTGACCGACTGGGAGCACCGCGAGTACTTCGAGCTGTTCTGAGCCCCGACCGAAGAGACCTGCTCATGCCCAAGATCGTGTTCAACCGTGCCGATGGTTCCCAGCAGATCGTCGAAGCCCGTCCGGGTGCTTCGATCATGGATACGGCGACCAGGTCGGGAGTCCCCGGGATCGTCGCCGAGTGCGGCGGTGCCATGGCCTGCGCGACCTGTCACGTCTACGTCGCCGACGACTACCTGCCGCTGGTCGGTGAGGTCGGTGAGTTCGAGGACGAGATGCTGGACGACGCGGCCGCCGAACGTACGGCCAACAGCAGGCTGTCCTGCCAGATCCGGATGACCGACGAGTTGGACGGCATCGAGGTGACCGTGGCTCCGGAGCAATGATGAGCGAGCGTGTCCCCGCGCGAGCCGGTGTGCTCGTCGCCGGAGCCGGTGAGGCCGGCGTCCGCGTCGCGACGACGTTGCGCGAGCTCGGCTACGACCGGCCGATCGTGCTCTGCGGTGACGAGCCCCACCAGCCCTACCAGCGGCCCCCGCTGTCCAAGGCTTTTCTCGACGGCAAGGCGGTCCGCGCCGACCTGGCCTTGCGCACCCCGGAGTTCTTTCGCGACGCCGGCATCGAGGTGCGCCCCGGCCAACGGGTGACGGACGTCGAGGTGGACGACTCCGGCTCCGGGACGGCGACGTGCGAGGGTGGGGACACCGTCGAGTTCGACCGGCTCGTCCTGGCGACCGGTGCGCGGCCACGCCCGCTCCCGGTCGACGGCGGTGGCCTGGACGGCGTGTGCGTCCTGCGCGGCCTCGACGACGCGGAGCGCCTGCGCGACCGGCTGGCCACGGCGGGCCGGGTCGTGATCGTCGGTGGCGGGTACATCGGCCTGGAAGTCGCCGCGCTCGCCAGCGTGCGCGGTCTGGCGACCACGGTGGTCGAACGCGAGGACCGCCTGCTGAGCCGGGTCAGCGCCGCTCCGCTGTCGGAGTTCCTGGCCGAGCGGCATCGCGAGTGGGGCGTGGAGTTCGAGCTCGCCGCCGACGTCCGGGAGCTCGTCGGTGACGGTCACCGCGTCCATGACGTTCGCCTGGCCGACGGGCGGCTGCTGCCGGCCGATCTCGTGCTGGTGGGGATCGGGGCGGTGCCGGAGACCACGCTGGCCGAGAAGCTCGGGCTCGACGTGCGGCGCGGCATCGTCGTCGATGCCGCCTGCCGGACCAACCATCCCGGGGTGTGGGCGGTCGGTGACTGCACGGTGCGCGCCCACCCGCACCTGCCGGGCGAGCTGATCGGCGTCGAGTCGGTGCAGAACGCGAACGATCAGGCGAGGGCGGCCGCGGCGGCCCTCGCCGGGGCCGAGCCGCCCCGGCCGCCCGTGCCGTGGTTCTGGTCCGATCAGCGCGACCTGAAGCTGCAGATAGCGGGCATCTCGAGCGGGTACGACCGGCACGTGGTGCGCGGTACGAGCCCCGGAGCCGACCTCACCGTGCTGTACTACCGCGGCGGCGAGCTGATCGCCGCCGAGTCGGTGAACCGGCCCGCGGACTTCCTGGCCGTCAAACGCGCGCTGGGCAAGGGAAAGACCATCGCCCCCGAACCGGCTGCCGACCCGGCGACGCCGCTCAAGGAGCTGATCACCGACCGAGCGTGACCAGGAGGCCGCTCATCGTCCGGCTCGCAGTTCGGCGAGGACCCGCTCGGCGTGGTCGGCGCGGACCTTCCCGTCCGCGATGAGGCGGGCGACCACGGCAGGGACCTCCTCGGCGGTGGCGCCGATGCCGGAGGCGATGTTGCGGGCGTGCAGGGACATGTGGCCGCGCTGGATTCCCTCGGTGGCCAGCGCTCGGACGGCGGCGAGGTTCTGGGCGAGACCGACGGCGGTGATGATCTCCGCCAGTTCGGCTGCGGTGCGGACGCCGAGCAGCGCGATCGCGGCCTGCGCGACCGGGTGGACCCTGGTGGCGCCGCCGACGAGACCGACGGGCATGGGCAGTTCGAGGGTGGCGGCGACGTTGCCGTCGGCGTCCTTTTCGAAGCGGGACAACGACGTGTAGCGCCCGGCGGGGGAGATGGCGTGCGAGTGGGCGCCGGCCTCGACGGCACGGGTGTCGTTGCCGGTGGCGAGCACGACGGCGGTGATGCCGTTCATGATGCCCTTGTTGTGGGTGGCCGCCCGGTAGGGGTCGGCCTCCGCGAGCGCGGCGGCGTGGATGATGTTGTCGACGACCTCGGCGCCGCCGAGTGCGGTCGCCTCGAACACCGCCCGGGCACGGGAAAGCCGGAGATCGGCCTTGTTCGTGAGGATCCGCAGCAGGCTCGTGCCGCCCGCGATCTCGGCGGCCCTGGCCGCGATGGCCTCGGCCATCGTGTTGACCGCGTTGGCGCCCATGGCGTCACGGACGTCCACCTGGAGGTGTGCCACCACGTAGGTGCCGGCACGCGAGGGAACCAGCCGGACCGCGAGGTCACGGACCCCACCCCCGAACTCCACGAGCTTCGGGTCCTGAGCGTTGGCGAGCTCGATCAGCTCCTCGCGGGCCTCCAGCAGTCGCACTCGCCCGGCCTCGGGGTCCGCGACGCCGACGATCTGCACCTGGGCCTGCATGATGGGCGAGGTCGAGGAGGTGGTGAACCCGCCCCGTACGCGTGCGATCTTCGCGGCGTTGCTCGCCGCCGCGACGACCGAGGCCTCCTCGGTCGCCATCGGCACCAGCACGTCGGCGCCGTTGACCACGAAGTTCGTCGCGACGCCCAGCGGGACGCCGAGGATCCCGGTCACGTTCTCGATCAGGTGGTCGGCCAGCCCGGTTCCGAGGCCGTGCGCGGGGTCGAGGGCGGCGATCGACTCGGGGTCGACACCCGCGGCCTCGGCGACCGCCTTGCGCCGGGCTTCCACGGACAGGTCCCGGAGACCCTGGATACGACTGGTGCGCGGCATGGGCGCCCCTCCCACCTCGGTGTGGCTGCGTGACGGAAAGGGACGCTAGCTCGCGCTGCGACGGCCGGGAACGGACCGAACGTCTACTGATCGCCGTTCGTTGACGGGCTTTTGGTCAGGTGGGCGAGGCGGACTGCGACGGTGATGCGGAACAGCCGGTCCGGCTCCTGCCAGTCGGCTCCGAGGAGCTGCGCCGTGCGTTCGAGTCGCTGGAGCACGGTGTTCTTGTGCAGGTGGAGTGCGCGCGCGGTGGCGACCGGGCTCATCCGGTTGCCGAGGTACGCGGCGAGCGTGGGCAGCAGCTTGCCCGCGTGTTCGGCGTCCCAGTCCAGCACGGGGCCGATCACCCGCCGCACGTACGTCGCCACGCGCGCCTCGCCGGGTCCGAACAGCGCCGTGTACGGGAGGTACTCGTCGGTGGTGACCGCGGCGTCGCTCAGTCCCAGCGACGGCAGGATCCGCACGCACGCGATGGCCCCCTCCACCTGCGCGCGCAGGTCGGCGGCGGCGTCGGCGATGCTCGCGCCGACCGTCAGCACCGGCGCCCGGACCGCGCGGCTCGCCGTGGCGTGGACGGACGAGCTCGCGGCGGCCGGGTCGCGTTCGGAGGTGAGAACCACGGCGCGGTCGGCGTGTTCCCCGACCGCGCCGCCGGTCCGGCGCAACGCGCGGATGGTCTCGCGGCGCAGCTCGGCGGGTACGGAGACGACGACCACGGACCGCAGCTCGTCGAGGTGGACTCCGCGCGCGCGGGCGCGGGCCGCGACGTCGGCGCGACGGTCGGGGTCGTCTGAGAGCAGGTCGGCCAGCAGGTCGCCGCGGACCCGCTGCTCGGCCTCGATCATGGCGTCGCGCTTGAGGGTGAGCAGCGCGGTGATCTGGGCCGCCCGCTCCGCGGTGCGCAGCTCGACCGGCCCGAACTCGACCTCGCCCTGCTCCAGCAGCATGGCCCCGAGCAGTGTCGGCCCCGCGAGGACCGCCACGGCGTACCTGCCGTCACCCGCGGGCGCGCACCGTCCACTGCGGCGGCTGTGATCCACGGCCTCGGCGACGGTGTCCTCGAGGTCGTCGGGGTCGAGGTGCGTGACCTGGCACTTCAGTGCGCGCCCGAGCGCGGTCGCCACGTCCGGCGCCTCACCGCCCTCGAGCACGAGGCTGGTCAGGTCGGTGTGCACCTCGCTGGCCCTTTCCATCGCCTGGACGTGACGGGCGAGCTCGCCGTAGGCGCGCCGGGTCTCGTCGGCCGCCGCCTGGGTGCGGGCGAGCAGCCGGGCGGTCTGCAACACGATGGCGGCGTGGTCGGCGAAGGCGGACAGCAGGGATATCTCGTCGGGAGAAAAGGCGTGCTCGACGCGGTTCGCGGCGAACAGCACGCCGATCACCTCCTCACCGGCGAGCAGCGGGACACCGAGCAGCGACACGAGACCTTCCGCGGCCACGGCCGCGTCGATGGCGGAGTCGTGTGGTGCCTGGGTCATGGTGGCGTACTTGGACGTCCAGTACGGGCGGCGCCCTTCGGCCACCTGGCTGGCCAAGCCCACTCCGGGAGGCACCCGCAGCCCGAGGAACGAAGGCGCGACCGTGCCGAGCGTGGTGCGCACCCGGAGCTCCCGGGTCTCCGCGTCGAACTCGGACAGGTAGGTGACGTCGGTGCCCACCAGGTCGTGCGCACGTTCGACGAGGCGGCCCAGCAGCTCGTCGACGTCCCGGAGCTGCGCGAGCTCGCGCGCGGAGGAGAACAGCGCGGCAAGCTCCTGGCCGCGACGTCGCCAGCGGTCGGAGGTCGCCCGCAGGCGCCGCAGCTCGTAGCCGACCCGCGCCGTGTCCTGGTCGCGGAGCGCTATCCCCGCGAGCAGTTCGTCCACGTCCACCTCGTGCTCGGCGGAGGCCGCCTGCAGGAGATCGACGACGACGCCGACAGGAATCGTGTCCGCCATGATCCACCTTGCTTCGATGTGCCGATTACCCAGTGATGTTGTGGGGATACTGGACGAACGATACATAGCTCGGGCGGCTTCCTGCTCGTACAGTCCTGACCGCGGGCGAGCCGGACCCCAGCACCGGCCAGCACCGGCCAGCACCGGCCAGAACCGACGCAGTCAAGGGAGACAGCGAGCATGACGCTTCACGTGGGCATCGACGTCGGTGGCACGTTCACCGACGCCGTGGCGATCGTCGACGGGCGCGCGATCCGGGGCAAGGCGTTCTCGACCAGGGACGTGACCACCGGGATCCTCGGCGCGCTGGGAGTGCTGCGGGAGCGGGCGGGTATGGCCGAGGCCGAGTTCTTCGCGGCGGTCGACCGGTTCGTCCTCGGCAACACCATCGTCACCAACGCCGTGGACGAGCAGAAGTACGCCGCCGTGGGACTGCTGACCACGCAGGGCTTTCGCGACACCCTGCGGATCGCCCGGTCGGCGCGGACCGACGAGCGCGATCCCCATGAGATGTCGGCGCCACCGGACATCGTGGAGCGTCGCCGGATCGTCGAGGTGGCCGAGCGCGTCGACGCGCACGGCACTGTGCTCGTCCCGCTCACCGACGGCGAGATCGCCGCCGCCGTGGACGCGGTGCTCGCGACCGGAGCCGAGGCGATCGCGGTCTGTCTGCTGTGGTCGTTCCGCAACCCCGCCCACGAGAAGGCGATCGGCGAGTATCTCGACAAGCACCACCCGGACGTGCCGTACACGCTGTCCAGCGAGCTGACCCCGGTGTACCGCGAGTACGAGCGCATGGTCACCACCGCGCTGGACGCCGCGGTGAAGCCGATCGTCGCGTCGCACTTCGACCACCTCGCCGACGAGCTGCGGAGCAGGGGGCTGCGCGCCCGGGTACAGATCATGCAGGTGCACGGCGGATTCCTGTCGGTGGAGGAGACCGGCAAGGCCCCGATCTCGATGTTCAACTCCGGCCCGGTCGGCGGCGTGACGGGCGCACGCCTGCTGGGCAAGCAGCTCGGCCGCCGGCGGGTGCTGACCGCGGACATGGGCGGCACGAGTCTCGACGCGGCAGCCATCATCGACGACGAGTTCCGGCTGCTTCCCCGCGCCGAGATCGGCGGTCTGCCCACGAGCCTGACCGCCGTGGACATCGAGACCATCGGCGCGGGCGGCGGCAGCCTCGCCTGGGTGGACGGGCGGAACCTGCTGCGCGTCGGCCCGCACAGCGCGGGATCCACCCCCGGTCCCGCGTGCTACGGCAAGGGCGGCACCCGCCCCGCGGTCACCGACGCCGCGCTGGTGCTCGGCCTCATCAACCCGGACTATTACCTCGGCGGCGCCGTTCCCCTTTACGAGGACCAGGCCCGGGCCGCGCTGCGCAAACACGTGGCAGAGCCGCTGGGCATCACCGAGGACGCGGCGGCAGAGGGCGTGTACCGCCTGGCGACATCGCAGATGTCCAACGCGCTGCGCAAGATCACCGTCAACCGGGGCCACGACCCGAGGGAGTTCACCCTCGTGGGCTTCGGCGGCGCCTGCGGGCTGTTCGCGGCCGCCATCGCCGCCGAGGCCGGGGTCCGCGAGGTCGTGATCCCGCGCAACGCCGCGGTGTTCTCGGCGCACGGGCTCATGCACGCCGACTCGGTGTTCTCCGCGGTGCAGACGAGCCCCTGGACGCCCGCCCAGCCCGCGGCCGCGCTGGACCGCGAGTTCTCGGCGCTCGAGGAACGCGCCAGGGCGTGGTTCGAGGCCGAGGGGATTCCCGAGGACCGGCGCGAGCTGTACCGCGAGGCCGACATGAAGTTCGTGGGCCAGATCTTCGAGGTCACCACCCGCCTGCCCGCGGGCACGTTCGGGGAGGCGGACAAGGACGCGCTGCGCGCGCGGTTCGTCGCCGACTACGAGGAGGAGTTCGGAGCGGGCACCGCGTGGACCGAGGCGGAGATCCTGCTCGTCAACTCGCGGGTCCGGGCCATCGGCCGCAGCGACGTGCAGACCGTCGAGCTCCTCGCGGGCTCCGACGAGGAGCGGCACGAGCTGTCCCGTCGCGAGGTGCTCGAGCCGCTCACCGGCGAACGCGTGGCGCTGGATGTCCACCGCGGGTTCGGCGCGCTGGGCAGCGCGAGCGGCCCGTGCCTGCTGGAGGAACCCGACACGACCGTCTACGTGCCCACCGGCGCCACCGTCGAGCTCACCGGCAGCGGTGACTTCCTGCTGCGCCTCGCCGACCGCTGAACCCGCGCCGTCAAAGGAGACGACCCATGACCACCACCCCGAACACCCTGCCCGACGGGTTCGACCCGGTCACGCTCGAAGTGATCCGCATGCGACTGGACTCCATCGTGGAGGAGATGGGCATCGCGATGATCCGCTCGTCGGGCTCCCCGGTGATCACCGAGGCCGGTGACTTCAACACGGCGCTGTTCGATCCCACGGGCCGGATCTACGCCTACTCCGACTACGTCCAGTTCCACATCGGCTCGGGCAGCGTCGCCGTGCAGAACCTGGTGAAGGCCATCGAGGGCGAGCCGCTGGCGCCGGGCGACGCGTTCATCTGCAACGACCCGCACACGGCCGGGGCGAGCCATCCGCCGGACACCAACGTGATCTCACCGATCTTCCACGGCGACGAGCTGATCGGCTGGGCGCAGTCGCAGGCGCATCTGGTGGACGTCGGCGGCATGACTCCGGGCGGGTTCGCTCCGGGCGCGCACGACTGCTACGCCGAGGCGCTGCGGCTTCCGCCCGGCGTCAAGATCTTCGAGCGGGGCGAGCCCGTCGAATGGGTCCGCCGGATCCTGCTCAACAACGTGCGGGTGCCCGCGCTGTTCTGGAACGACGTGCGCAGCCTGGTGGCGAGCAACAACACCGGCATCCGCAGGCTGCTCGGCACCATCGACGAGTTCGGGCTCGAGCAGTTCCGCGACTACACGCGGCTGTCCTTCCAGCTGGCCGAGCAGGTGGTGCGCGACCGGATCTCCCGCATCCCCGACGGCACCTACACCGCGGAGGAGTGGACCGAGCACAATGGACACGTCGACGAGCTGTACCGCGTCGCGTGCACCATGACCAAACGCGACGACCAGATCACCTTCGACTTCACCGGCTCCAGTGAGCAGACCGACGGTTTCGTCAACTGCAGCTACGGTGCGCTGGTGGGCAGCGTCGCGACCGCGATCGTCCCGATCCTGGCCTGGGACGTGCCGTTCAACGAAGGTGTCATGACGGCGTTCGACATCGTCGCCGAGCCCGGCTCCATCGTGAACCCCCGGCCTCCCGCCCCGATCAGCAACGGCCACCTCACCACGGGCGCCCGCGTCAGCCGTGTCGTCACCAAGCTCATGAACGAGGCGTGCCGGGGCAGCGGCGACGACACCGTCCGGGACCGCACGCAAGGCGTGTGGGGTGACTCGTGGACCGGAGGCATCTCCGCGGGCACCACCGACGGCGGTGAGTACTTCGTGCTGTTCAACATGGACGGTGGCGGCATGGGCGCAGGCGCCCAGCCGGACCGCGACGGGCTCGACTGCGCCGGGATGATGACGCAGGTCAACAACATGCTGCCGGACGTGGAGATGAACGAGATGCTCTACCCGGTGCTCTACCTGTGGAAGCAGCTCAACATCGACAGCGCGGGCCACGGCGCCCATCGCGGTGGGCTCGGTCTGCGCTTCGCCTGGACGCTGCACGGCGCTCAGGAGGTCACGCAGACCGTGTTCGCGCCCAACGCACAGGTGGTCGCCGACGGCTTCGGGGGCGGCCTGCCCGGCGGAGGCAGCGGCCACGAGGTCTGGCGCCGGACCGACGTCGCCCGGCTGCTCACCGAGGGCAGGGTGCCCACCCGGGACACGCTGAGTGCCGAGGAGAGGCAGCTGCTGGAAATCAACCAGCAGTCCGTCGCCATCCACGCCGGAGACGTGCTGGTGCAGTGGATCGCGGGCGGAGGCGGTTACGGAGACCCGCTGCTGCGCGACCCGCAACTCGTCGCCGCCGACGTCCGGGACGGTTACGTGACCGCGGAGACCGCGCGGCGCACCTACGGCGTGGTCGTCGCCGACGGCACCGCCGACGAGGCCGCCACGAGGCGGGCCCGCGCGGCCCTGCGCCAGGAGCGGCTCGGCGGCGACACGCCCACCCAGCAGGTCCCGCCGACGTCCCCGGCCCGGTCGTCCGCTCCGCGCCGCGACGCCGACGGCTGGTACGTGCCGGCCAGCGGAGCCCGCCTCGGCACCGGCGAGGACTGGCGCGCCGAGGCGCGCAGGCTCACCCACGTCGCCGCCGACCGGCTCGCCGAACACGGGGTCCGCGTTCGCCCTCGCACCGAGGGCCGCCGCGTGCTGATCGACGAGTTCTACAGCCCCTCCTGCGGAACCCTCCTCGAGGCCCGTGTCAGGGTGGAGGCGGCCCCGAGCTGAAAGGCGGACCATGACCATCAACGACGACGGCGATTTCGCCGGCATGCTGCCCGGCGGGATGTCCAACGGCGCCCTGCGCGGCATCGTGGTCCTCGACATCACCCGGGTCGTGGCAGGCCCGTTCTGCTCGATGCTGCTGGCCGACCTCGGCGCGACCGTGATCAAGATCGAGAACCCGAAGGACCCGGACTACGCCCGGGACTTCCCGCCGAAGCTAGAGACCGGGTCCGGCGAGGAGTTCAGCGCCTTCTTCGCGCAGTACAACCGCAACAAGTTCGGGCTGACCATCGACCTGTCCACACAGGACGGTACCGACCTGCTCAAGAAGCTGGTGCGGCGCGCGGACATCCTGGTGGAGAACTTCCGGCCCGGCACGATGGACAAGCTCGGCGTGGGCTACGACGTGCTGCGTGCGGAGAACCCGCGCCTGGTCTACACGGCGATCTCCGGTTACGGGCAGACCGGCCCTTATCGGCGGCGGCCCGCCTACGACAACAGCGCGCAGGCCACGGGCGGGCTGTGGTCGATGAACGGCTTTCCCGACCGGCCACCGGCGCGCGTGGGCACCATCATCGGTGACCTGTCCGCGACGATGTACGCCGTGATCGGCACGCTCGCGGCGCTGCGGCACGCGGAGCTGACGGGGGAGGGGCAGCTGGTGGACGTGTCCCAGCAGGACTCGGTGCTCAGCCTGACCGAGAACGCGGTGGTGTCCTACACCGTCGACGGCAAGGTCCCCGGGCCGCTCGGCAACGAGCATCCCTTCGTCAAGCCCTACGAGCTCTACCCGTGCAAGGACGGGTTCGTGTTCTTCGGCGGCTACACCGACAAGTTCTGGCGGCTGTCCTGCCACCTGTTCGGACAGCCCGAGCTCGCCGACGACCCCGAGATCGACACGATGGCCAAGCGGTTCGCCCCCGAGGTCTACGAGCGGCGGGTCCGGCCACTGCTGCACAAGTGGTTCGAGGACAAGACGAAAACGGAACTGGAGGAGATCGTCGGCGACGCCGTGCCGCTGAGCGCGATCAAGAGCATCGCCGAGGTCGTCGAGGACCCGCAGATCGCCGCTCGCGACATGGTCGTGGACGTCGAGTACCCCGAGTTCGGCGAGCTGCGGATGTTCGGCTCGCCCATCAAGCTCGGCGGCACGCCGGCCCAGCCACGCGGGCTCGCGCCGAAGGTCGGCGAGCACGCCGACACGGTCCTGCGGGCGCTCACCGACCTCGACGAGGAGTCGATCGCGCGGCTGAGGGAGAAGGGCGTCATCTGATGGGCGGCATCAGCCTTGACCGGGACGGCGCGGTGGCGATCATCCGCTTCGACCGGCCGGACAAGCTCAACGCGCTCACCCTGGCGATGTACGAGGAGCTCGGCGAGGCGTTCGCGGAGGTGCGCGACGACGACTCGCTCGCCGTCGCGGTCCTCACCGGCCGGGGAGACCGGGCCTTCTGCGTCGGCGCGGACCTCACCGAGTCGATCCCGGCACTGGCGGAAGGGCGTTTCGACATCTCGGAGTGGGATGCCGCGCACCAGAAGCACACAACGCTGTTCAAACCGGTGATCGCGGCCGTCAACGGTCTCTGCCTCGGCGGCGGGTTCGAGATCATGCTCTCGACCGACCTCCGGATCGCGGCCGACACCGCCGAGTTCGGCCTCCCGGAGAGCGGTGTCGGCGTTGTGCCTGCCGGGGGCACGCTCACCCGGCTGACGCGGCAGATCCCCTACGTGTGGGCGATGGAGCTGATGCTGCAGGGCGACCGGATCACCGCGGACCAGGCGCTTCGGTACGGCCTGCTCAACGAGGTGGTCCCCGCTCCGCAGGTGCTCGATGCCGCGCTGGCGCGCGCCCACCGGCTCGCGTCCCGCAGCGGCACGGCACTGGAGACCATCAAGGAGGCCGTGCTCAGGCTCGGTGACCTCCCACAGGACCAGGCGTTCCACTCCGAGGCCCTTTACGGGCAGAAGGCGTTCACCTCGCCGGACGCTCGCGAGGGACTGGCCGCGTTCGCCGAGCGCAGGCCACCGGCGTTCCCGTCGCGCAACGGCGCGAACACCGCCCGGGAGCGGCATTGACGACGTAGGTCGTGTGTTCCGGTCCCGGCGAGCGGGCCGGACCGTTCGTACATTGACGGAATGGGAGAGCGTCGCCGACCATGGCCGGCGGCTCGCCGAGGGCAGCCCCCGAGCGCGGGCTCCGCCCCGTCGCCGTCCGCGCCTGTCCGGCTCGGCCTGCGCGAGAACCGCTGGCAGTTCACCCTGCTCGTGATCGTCAACGTCTGCGTCGGCGGGCTGGTCGGTCTCGAACGCACCACCGTGCCGCTCATCGGCACCGAGGTGTTCGGCCTGACCAGCGACCTCGCGGTGTTCTCCTTCATCATCGCCTTCGGTATCACCAAGGCGCTGACCAACCTCGCCGCCGGAGCCCTGACGGCCAGGTTCCGCCGCAAACAGCTGCTGATCGCGGGCTGGCTGATCGGCATTCCCGTGCCGTTCGCGCTCGCGTGGGCTCCGTCGTGGGGCTGGATCGTCGCCGCGAACGTCCTGCTCGGCCTCAACCAGGGCCTGACCTGGTCGATGACGGTCAACATGAAGATCGACCTCGTCGGCCCCGCGCGCCGCGGACTGGCCACCGGGCTCAACGAGGCCGCGGGATACGTCGCCGTGGGCGCCACCGCCCTGCTCACCGGTTACCTCGCCACCGCCTACGGACTGCGCCCGGCCCCGGAGCTGATCGGCGTCGTGTTCGTCGCAGCCGGTCTCGCCCTGTCCCTGGTCGTGCGCGACACCGCCGCGCATGTCGCCCTCGAACTGGCCCAGCGCCCGCAATCCGCGCCCACCACGTCGACCGGGCTGGCGACCACGTTCGCCCGCACGTCCTGGCGGCACCGTTCGCTCCGGGGAGCCAGCCAGGCCGGACTGGTCAACAACCTCAACGACGGCCTCACGTGGGGCGTGTTCCCCCTGCTGTTCACCGACCACGGCCTCGGGCTGGCGGCCGTGGGGCTGATCAAAGGTCTCTATCCGCTGCTGTGGGGCCTCGGCCAGATCCCCACCGGGCACCTCTCCGACCGCATCGGCCGCAAACCGCTCATCGTCACCGGCATGCTCGTCCAGTCCGGCGGGTTCGTCCTCGCCCTGGCACTGCTGGAGTGGCCCCTGCTCGCCGGCATCCTGTCCGCCATCGCGCTCGGCGTCGGCACCGCGCTGGTGTACCCCGCGCTCATCGCCTCGGTGTCCGACCACGCCCACCCCGGCTGGCGCGCCGGCGCGCTCGGCGTCTACCGCTTCTGGCGCGACCTCGGCTACGCGGCAGGCGCCCTGCTCGCCGGGATCCTCGCCGATGCCTTCGGCCTCGACGCCACCGTCATCGCCGCCGCCGCGCTCACCGCCGCGTCCGGGCTCCTCGCCGCACACTGGCTCAGCGACGATCCTCGAGCGGCAGGTACATGACATGCATGCCGACGAGCCCGTGACGCGGGTGCGCGAACGCTTCGGGAACGGTCGTCAGGATCCGGAACCCCAGTGACCGGTACAGCCTGACGGCACCGTGGTTGGTCTCGACGACGGCGTTGAACACCATCGACCGGTAGCCCTCGTCGCGGGCGCGGCCGACCACGTGGTGCGCAAGCGCTCTGCCGATGCCCTGTTCCCGGCGGTCCGGGTCGACGATGAACGCGGCGTTGGCGACGTGACTGGCCGGACCGTAGTGCGGCTTCAGCTGTGCCGAGCCGACGATCCGCCCGGCGTCGTGGGCGACGTAGGTGCGGCCCGGCGGGTCGAGCAGCCAGCTCGCCCGTGCCTGGTCGTAGCCGGTGTCCGGGTGCCAGGCGATGGTCTCGCCCTCGACGGCGATCCGGTGCCAGATGGGCCAGATCCCAGGCCAGTCGTCGGCTGTCGCGTCGCGCACGAGCATGCCGACAGTATCGGGCGTCCGCGGGGCGTTCCGCGTGTTCGCGAAACGGCGATGTCAGCCGCGGGCCTTCTTCAGGACGATGGCGACATCGAGTACGGCGCGTGGCGTGCCATGTTAGCGTCGGTCCGTTCGAGACGACTTTCTGGGGGAAAATCATGAGCGCGCCGGACCCGATGAAGTTCGCCGAGGACCTGACGCGCTGGGCTCAGGGCCTGGAGCAGAAGGCGCAGCGCTACGGCGACCTGCAGGAGCAGCTCGATCGCACGAGCGTCACCGCCGAGTCGCCGGACGGCGCGGTTCGCGTCACGGTCGACTCCACCGGGGTTCCGACAGAGCTCGCGATCACCGAGCGTGGCCGGGGAGCGGATCCGCGCGCCCTCTCGGCCGCGCTCATGAGCACGATGCACCGCGCCCAGGCGCAGCTGCGTGACCGCGTGTCGGAACTGACCAGCGCGACCGTCGGCGACGACGGTCCCGGCAACGACATCGTCGCCCAGTACCGGGAACGGTTTCCCGACCCCGTCGACGAGCCCGCGGTCGAGCCGCCGACCTTCGACGTCGGCGGCATCGAGGACGACACCTCGCGACGAGGGGAACCGCGGCCGCCCCGGCGCCGTCCGACCCGCGAGGACGACGGAGACGACGACTTCGGCGGTCCGGTACTGCGCTGAGCACGAAGGGGGACAGCTCGATGGCGGAAGGCTTCCAGGTAGACCCGGACAGGCTCCGGGCACACGCCGCCAGTGTCGGTGGCGTCAAGAGCGGGGTGGACGAGGCGGCCGACGCCGGTGGTCACGTCGCGTCGCTCAACGACGCATACGGCTGGATCTGTCAGGGCATGGGTCTTCCGGACATGCTGCGCGGGCCGCAGGAGCGGGTCACCGCGATGATCCAGCGGGTCGGCACCAGGCTCGGTGAGGACCAGCACAAGCTCGGCGACGCGGCCAAACGGTACGACGAGGCGGAGGCCAAGGTGATCGAGATCCTCAAGCAGCTGGCGGAGTCGCTCGACAAGGCGGGCGATGCCCCGAAGTTGGGTGGCCGCTGATGTCCTCCTCGATCGTCAGCGACGACCCCTCGTCGGACAACCCGCTCGTCGACAGCAAGACGGACGCCACCAACCAGTACGACATGCTCCAGAGCGACGCGAGCGCGGCCGCGGGACTGGCGCTGGTCGCCAGCAGCCTGAGCCCGGCCGCCCTCGCGGTGACGGTGCCGCTGGGCGCCGCCACGGGGCAGTTCGACAACCTGGGCAGCGGCACGGAACTGGCGCAGGGCACGTCCGTGTCCACCGTGATCGACGCGGTGAACCAGGTGAAGAGCGGCGACTGGGCCTCGGCCCTCGCCAGCGGGAGCGCACTGGCCTCCGACGTCCTCGGCGCGGTCGCCGACCCGATCGGCGCCGTCGCGGGTCAGCTCATCGGCTGGATGCTGGAGCACGTCGAGCCGCTGCGCATGGTGCTGCACCAGCTCACCGGCAACCCGGACATGGTGCAGGGCTACGCCGACACGTGGACCAACATCTCGGGTCGCATGGCGGAGCAGGGTGAGGACTACCTGAAGCGGGTGCCCGACGAGACCGGCGACTGGAGCGGGGAGGGTGGCGACGCCTACCGGGCGAGCGCGGTGAGCACCATCCAGCTGTGCGCGGGCGCGGCGCAGGGGGCCGACGCGGTGTCCTCGGCGGCGGCGAAGATGAAGGACGTGGTGGCCGCGGTGCGCACCGCGGTCAGGGACATCCTCGCCGACCTCGCAGGTGGCCTGGTGAGCGCCGCGATCCAGGCCGCGACGGTGGTGCTCGCACCCGGCGCGGTCAAGACGATCATCACCAGGATCGCCAAGGCCGGCATCGACATCGCGAACTGGATCACCAAGCTCGCCGTCGTGATCAGCAGGCTCTCCGCGGTCATCGTCGATCTGCTGCAGGCGCTGGACGAGCTGGAGCGGGCCGAGCGGGCAGGCCGCTGAGGCGTCAGCTCCAGCCCGGTTCGGCGGCCAGCCGCAACCGGAGGTCGAGCAGCACGGCGAACTCCGCGGCGTCCTTGGCGGCCACGACGGCGTCGCCGCGTCGCGTGCTCACCACGACGACGGGCCCGGCCGGGGCGGCTACCCCCGGGCCCACGAGCGGCGCGGTGTGCTCGTTCACCTGATCCACCCGGACGCCGGTGATCTCGCCGAACGGAACCGTGCCGGCCACGAGCGCGCCGGGGAACCCGTACCGTCCCCGGGGTTTGAGCGACCAGCTGAGCCGGTCGGCGCCGATCGTCGCCGTGCCGTACAGCCTGGGCGGGTGGATGCGCAGATCCCTTTCGAGGGGCAGGTTCGTCGCCGCGGGCGCACCGTCGGCCGCTGCGAAGAGGGCCCGGTGCGCCCGCGCCGCCGCGACCGTGCTCGCCAGTACGCCCAGTGCGATGACCACGGGGCACAGCACGCCCACCGCTCCGCCGGCGACCACGGCGAGCGGGATCGTCCCGAGGAGCTGAACCAGTCCGAAGGAGAACGCCCGCACCGTCCAGTACCGGGTGCGGGTCAGGAACCGGCCGCTCGCCCGGAACCACAGGAGGTAGCCCGCCGAGGGTACGACGAGCGCCAGGGCCACGACGCTGGTGCCCGTGCCGGCGGGGCCCTTGCCGCTCGCGCCGATCAGCGCCGCGAGGGTCATGCCGAGCACGATGAGCGGCGCCACGACGAACGCGACGAGCAGCGCCGACCGCGCGCGGGCCCAGCGGTGACCGAACTCGGCGCGCCGGGACACGTGGACGGCGAAGGGAAGCGCGGGAAGGCGCATGTCACGGACCCTACCGGCCCCGGCCTGTCCGGCCACCGGTTCCCCGCCGTGGCGTGCCGGGAGCGGCGGCAGCCCCGAACCGGGGCCGATGGGCGGCGGCGCGCGATCAACGGCGGCCGCATCGCCGGTACCCGCCTTCGCCGAACCGTGATCACCGTAGGCCGGGCCGGGCCCTCGGCGCGCCACAGGACCGTCCGAAGAGGAAGGTTCTTCGGCGCAGGCAGCTTGGAGTACTCGGCCTTGACCGATCTGGGTGCTGCGCGGAGGTGCGCGCGCTCGGTCTGCGATGAGGCCGAGGAACTTGACCGGGCTTGAGCTCCTGGGTCCGAACCAGTGGGGATCGATGGCACCGCACTGTGGTTCTGGACGCTACCCGCTGGTCGGCTGGCGATCCGTGTGCTCGCAGCCGCACCTTGATGGGGCTGCGGCCCGTCGCTCGGCCTCGTTGAGCACCGCGGCCACTGGTTCCCCCAGCGCCTGGCACAGCATCGCGAGCACGGCGAGCTTGATTGCCCTCGCACCGTGCTCATAGGCGGATATCGACGAGGCGGACACCAGATGGTGCGTCCGCGCGCTCAGTTCTTGCCGCGTGAGTGCGTGCCGCACCCGCAGTTCGCGGAGGACGCCTGCGACCGCGGCGGTGACCGCGGCAACATCGGATCCCACCTTCGTCATAACGGTGGGACGGGCGGGTACGGACGTCGTGACGTGAATACTCTTCAGGCATTGTGAGCGTTCTCGCACGGCCGGTGCGACATGTCCGCGGCGTCGAGCGGGTCTGGCCGATGTGAGACATGAGCAGACGGCGATGGATCAGGCGAGCCGGTACGCAGAGGCGTTCAACACCGCGGTCGCGAGCGTGCTGTGCGAGACTCGCAAGCGCAAAGGGTTGAGCAGACACGATCTCAGCCTGCGCTCGGCGGTTCCGTTGCCGGTGACGTCCATCGCGTCCTACGAGCTCGGCCACCGGGCGATCAAGCTGGAAGCGCTCGTGGTCCTGTGTCGCGCGCTGGGGGAGCCGCTCGCTCACGTGGTCGCGGAGGCGGAACGGAGGATCGGGCCGGATACAAAGCCCCTCGGCTCGGAGCTGTCTGGCGAACTCGATCTGCGGATCGACCTCACGGCGCTGCTGCGTTCGACCCGGGTCGAACTCGCACCGCTGCGCCGATGGGCGGCCGTGCGCACGAGCGCAAGGGAGGGTCCCGAAGCGAGCCAGGTCCGCCTCGGCCGGGCCGGTCTCATGGCGCTCGCGGAGCTGCTGGAAATGGAACCCGTCGCGTGTCTCGTCGCGCTGGCTCCGTTCGCCGAGCACCGCGGCAGCTAGGCGGTTCCGGCCGCGGCCTCAACCGGCGCCGTGAACGAGTTCGAAGAACTGCTCCTTCAGCGCCCTGCGTGCCCGCCACAGTAGAGAGCACGCCGCGGCGGGCGCGATGCCGAGTGCGGTGGCGAGTTCGCCCGGGCGATAACCGAGGACGTCGACCATCCAGAGGACACGCCGCCACCGCGGGGACAGCGAAAGGAATGCCCGCTCGACGGCGCTCTCGCTCAGCGACATGCTCGGCTCCGGCCAGATCGACGAGCATTCGAGTGCGCCCATGTCCAGTCCTGAGGGCACGGACCGCCCCGTCTTGGCCCCCACGTCGATCGTGAGCCGCCGCACCGTGGTGCGGAGGTACGCGGGCACGTTGCCGACGGGGCCCTTGCCCGCCCGCAGCGCGTTCATCATGCGCAGGAAGGATTCCGCGGCCAGATCCTCGGCTTCGGTGGACGACTGGACCAAGGACCGCGCATAGCGCACCGTGCCCGTGTGGTGCCGGGTGAAGAGCGTGGTGAGAGCACCGCGATCACCGGTTCGCGCAGCTTCGAGGAGTGTCTCGTCCGTCGGTCTCGATTCGAAGCCCACCAATGTGTCTCTCACTGCGCCTTCTCCTCTTGCCGGCCGTCGTCCGGCAATACAACAACAGTTCTTCTGTATCCGGTGGGTGAACCTTGTGACGCGGAGAGTGCGAAACTCGCCAGACGCGTGGACCTACTGGGCCTAAAGGGCGAAAGCGGAAGGCGCTCCGTAACGGGAGCGTTCTACCGGGCGATAACGCGCCGAAGGATTCGCCGGTTGGTCACAATTGGGCAACTGCGTCAGGGCAGCGGTTCTCCGACCAGCTCCGGGAACGTGGTCACCAGCCAGTCGGCCAGCTCGCAGACGTCGTCGCAGGCGGGCCGGTGCGCCATGGTCACCGACACCGGCCGCAGTTCTGGCAAACCCCGCAGCAAACGTTCGAGGTCCGTGCCTCGCCCGGGAGCGGCGAGCAGGACTGCCAGCGTCGCCGGCCCCAGGTACGCGGCGGACTCCTCGGCCGTCAGCGACGGGGCCAGCCGTGCGGCCACGGCCATTCGGTGCGCGGGGCTCGACCATGTGGTGGTCCCGGTCGACCAGCGGGCGATCCACACGGGCTGGTCGACGCGGAGGAACGCGGGATGCGTCAGGTCGGCCAGGAAGGCCGTGCGGGTACGGAACTCACTCGATGGATCGACCAGTTGGGCGATCGTGTGGTCCCGGGCGGTGACCCAGCGCCCCGCCTCCTTGCCGAGCGCGCTCAGCCGCTCGGGCCGGAACGTGCCGTCGTGCTGTTCGAGGCAGGCGGCGAGCGCTGCGATGTCCCGCTCGTAGTCGGCCAGGGTCGCCGCCTCGTCGAGTCGCTGGTCGGCGAGCGTGCGCAACGCGTCCATGAGGCCCGCGCCCGTCAGGCACGCGGCAGCGACCGTCCGCGTCGCCTCGACGTCCCATCTGACGTCGCCGGGCCAGCCGAGTTCGGCGCTCTTCAGCGACCACGCGCGCACGAGCCCAGCCGCGTACGCCGGAACCGCCTCGCCAATCCGGCCGGACTGATCGTTGCCCGTGCCCTGACCGTGAGCCACTCTCGCACCCTCTCGACGTGCGGCTAGCATCCGGCTAGCACATCGTGCGAGGGATGTTATGGCGTGCGGCGGTCCGTGTCACGCTCACGCCGGGATCTCCCACCGGCTCAGGACGTGCGGACGACCCCGAGGTTGAAGCGGGAGTGCCCGAAGGACCGGGTCAGCCGCTGTCGCAACGGGGTCAGCAGCTCCATGCCACGTGCTCCGGAGATGTCACCGAGATCCACAATAGACTCAACGGGCCAGCCGAATTCGGCGAGCAGGCCGGTGACCACGCCCTTGGCCTGCCTGTTGTTGCCCGAGATGAACGCGACGTGATCGCCGGGGACGCGGGCGGGCCGGGTCATGACCAGCGGGCTCACGGTGTTGAGGGCCTTCACGACGTAGGTCCTCGGGAAGCGCTCCTGCAACCGCTCGCCCAGGCTCCGGTCCAGGATCGGCGCGAGCACGGGCGGATCGACGTCGTCGGCGAGTACCGGGTTCGCCACGTCCATGACGACCTTCCCCGCCAGCGCGTCGGCGCCCGCGGCGTCGAGCGCTTCCAGCGAGGCCCTGCCCGCCGTGGCGTTGACCACGAGGCTGGCCGCCTCCGCGGCCTCGGCGTACGTGCTGATGCTGCCACGCCCGCCGACCGTACGCCGCCAGCGCAGTGCCCTGTCGCTGGCCGGTGAGCGCGACGCGAGCACAACCTCGTGCCCGACGTCCACGAGCCGTGCCGCGAGGGTTCGCCCGACGAAACCCGTGCCGAGTACCGCGATCCGCAACCGTCGCTCCTGGGTCGATGATCAAGCTTTCCCGTTGGTTTACCGATTGCCGCTCGCTGAGTGCAAGTTGCGGCTTGGTGAAGTCCTGGATGAAATGCTTTGCGTGCCACGGGGTTCTCCGCCACGTGGTCACGCGAATGGCCTAATGAGATCTTGTCGTGATCATCGTGGGGAGCGAGCGGTACACCGTGGGGATGACGTCGCCCCGATACACAACGCCAGGTCACGGCACTCCGGCGGACCAGTTCGGCGCCGGTTCTGTCACTCCGGTGCGCGTCGGCCACGGGAGGTGCCACTCGTCCGGGTGGTTGGCTCTGTAGTTCGATGGCATCGGTAGACCAGCAACGAGGAGTCGCCCCTATGTTCCGCGCGCTCAACGACAGCACCGCTGTGGACAGCTTGATGTCCGCCGCCGCGACGCTCGGACCGGTGCCCGGACAGCGGCAAGCCGGTCACGAGACGATGCTGCGGCATGCGTTCCGGTCGCTGCCGTCGCGCTGGCGGCAGGCGATCTGGACCGTTGACGTGCTGGGTTGCGAGGTGGCGGAGCTGGCAGCGGCGCTCGACCTCGACCCGGCCGCGGCGGGTTCCCTGCTGGCAAGGGCTCGCCAGGCGCTGAGGGCCCGGATGCAGGAGTTGGAGCGGCGCTAGGAGGAGCGCACTGAACAACCGCTGCCCTGCTGCGCGACGGCCAACCGGTGCCTCGCCGCGTTGCCGGGAAGTCCGGGTACGACCCGGTACGAGGGCTTCCCTCCGCCTTGCTGAGCTCGGGTGGCGGGTGTCCCGCAGGGACACCGCCGCCTGGATCGCCGCTCACTACGGGCGGGGTTGTTCAGCACACTCCTAGGGCAGGACGGTGGTCGCGCCGCCGTACAGGAACTCGTCCAGCCACGGCAGCACCCACCACCACACCGCGGCCCCGAGTGCGGCAGCGAGGAGTACCAGGAACGCGAGCTTCGCGGCGCGACCCCACGGCAGCCGGTGCCAGAGCAACGTGAACATCTAGGAGGTCACCACGCCGGTGCCGAGAAGACTCTTGTCCTCAGTGGACACCAGCTTCGCGTGCACCACCAGCCGTTCCCAGTTGCCCCACTGCGGGTTGCACGTGGTGAGGGTGAGCAGGCGGCCGGCAGGCAGGTCACCGCCGGTCGCGGGATCCGGGGCGATGACAGAGGTGTCGGTGGGCCGTACGACCACGCTGTCGTAGATCCGGTAGGTGAACCGGTGACGCGCGGTCTCGACCACCACGTCGTCGCCATCGCCGAGCCGGTGCAGGTCCCAGAACACGCCGGGTGAGCGGTGCCCGGCGATCGCCACGTTGCCCAGCTCGCCCGGCAGCGCGCTGCCAGGGTAGTGACCGGGTCCCGCACGCAGGTCGTCGAGCGAGACACCCTCCACGACGGCCCAGCGCAGGCCGAGCGCGGGAAGGTGCAACCGCGCGAAGGGGCTTCCCACCTCGACGGCCGGTGACTCGCCCGCCCCCTGCGCGAGCGCGTCACCGGCCGTCGTCCCCTCCGGCACCGTGGCTCCCCGCCACGATTCGGTCAGCTGCTCGTCCAGCTGCTCTTGCAACGCCTGGACGCGAGCCGGTTTCCCCCACAGCTGGTAGCCGACGAACAGCGCGGCGACCACCCCCAGGACGACCAGCAGCTCGCCGGCGAGCACGAGCGCCGTCCGGCCGGTGCCGGGCGGCGCGGTCGCCGCGATGCGGCCGGGCCGGGTCACGTCGGTCACCGGCGCCGCGCCGGCCGCGGCGGCTCGGGCCGGGCGGTCTCCCGGTCCCGGCGTGGTTCGTCGATCTCCTCGCGGATGATCTGGTCGATCTTCTGGCTGGCCTCCCTGAGGCGCTTGATGATGCCCATCGGTCCTCCCGCTCGTCGGCACCGGCTACCCCTACAGACCAGCTCTGCGCCGTTCACATGTCGCGATCCGGGCCGCTGGCTTCGCCCGCGTCATGGCCGCCACATTCGCTCGTCTGTGTGACATAACCCCATAACCCCAACCGAAGAGAGGGCGTGGCGTGGCATCGGCCGGTATCGAGCAGGTCAGTATCAGCTCGCGAGTCGCGGTGGCCGGAGCGCCGATGGCCGCGTTCGCCGAGGCGCCCGTGGTGCTGCGCCGCTTCGCGGCCGAGCGGGACTGGGCCGGGCTGGAGGCGCTGTACGACCGGTACTGGATCGCGCTCGCTGCCGAGTATCCGGAGGAACTGGCGGCGGCCGTGAGCGAGATGCCGGTGAGCGTGCTGCACGAGCGCCCGCGCCTGCTGTTCGCGGCGCTGGCCGCCCGCCAGGCGCTGGCCTGCCGCAACGGGGAACAGCTGTACCCGTACCTGCGGCAGTACCAGGATATCGGCGCCCGGCTCGCGAACGAGTTCGACCCGGCCAGCGAGTCGTCGGCGGACAACCTCGTGGTGTTCGGCAGCGCCGTGCTGACCTGGCTGCGGCTGCAGGGCCGCTTCGCCGAGGGGGAGTCGCTGGGCTCGCGGGTGAGCGATCGCCTCGCGGAGCTCAGCCCCGTCCGAGGGGTCGAGCCGGTTCCCAGGCCCGGCTGGCTCGCGTTGCAGCGAGCGCTGACCCGGACCATGTCGGGCGACTTCCCTGGCGCGGCCGAACAGTACCGCGTGGCGCACGAGCAGGCTCGCACAGAGGATGTCGCCTTCTACGCGGGTGCCCGCGCCGCCGCGAACCTCGCGATGTTGTTCGCGCAGCTCGGTCACCACGGCGCCGTGCACCACTGGCTCGGCCAACTGCGGTCGTATCCGCCGCTGGGCCCGGGGACACGCTTCATCGTCGGGGAGGGCGGCCGGATCGCCGAGGGCTGGCAGGCCCTCGACCGTTACGACCGGGCCGCGGTCGACGCGGTCCTCGACGAGATCGGGGATGGGACGCGGCAGACGGAGCTGTGGCCGTTCGTCACGGCGTTGTCGGTCGCGCGGGCACTGCACTTCGGTGACCCGGTGGTCGCGCTCGAGAGCCTCGAGACCATCCGGCTCAGCCATGACCCGGGCGTGACCGGCAGGGTATCGCGGCGCAGGTGCTGGAACGTGCTCGCGCGGATCTGCTGCTCGCGAGCGGCGAGGCCAACCGGGCACTGCGGGTCGTGGAGGACGGCGGTGCGCACGCGCCCCATCTGCTGCTGCCCGCGGCCCGGTTGCGGCTGCTGAGCGGTGACTACGAGCTCGCCCGCGCCATCGCCTCGCGGGGCGCGGCCCGCACGGGATCGTCCCGGCGGGACGCGCGGCAGCTGTTGTTGCTCAAGGCCGTTGCCACGAGCCGCACGGGGGACCGCGACGGGGCGGTGCGTGCCGCGACGAGCGCGATGCGCGTCCGCCCGGGCGACGAGGTGCTGTCGCTGGCGAGTCTCTCGCCGGAGGACAGGGAGACCGTTCTCGGCCTGGTGCCGAACGCCCTCACCGCGGAGGCGGCGGGCCGCCTCGCCGAGGCGCGGCCGGTACTGCCCGGACGGGTGCACCTCGTCGAACTGACCGCACGAGAGCGCGCGGTGCTCACGGAGCTCGCGAAGGGCGGCAGCGTGCCCGACATCGCACTGCGGCTCGTGGTCTCGGTCAACACGGTCCGCACGCAGACCCAGAGCGTATACCGCAAGCTGGGCGTCTCCAGCCGCGGTGAGGCGGTCATGCGGGCTTCTGAGCTGGGGCTGCTGTGACCTGTCCGGCCTTGGCCAGCGCGGTGCGGAACGCGGTCACCGGGTCGGGCGCGAGGACGCCCCACGTGAGGGCGCCGCACAGCTCGGCCAGCCCCGGCCGGCCGTGCTCGCCGCCGACGAGCACCAGTGGAATTCCACGCCACGCGGCGATCTCGCGTTCCAGCGGGGCGAAGGCGGACAGGAACCCGTCGGTCTCGAACCACAGGTGCTCCAGGTCGATGATCAGCGCCCGCGTCGGTTCCGTGGCGGCCGTTCGCAGCGCGCCGCGCAACACGGCGGCGTTGCCGGGGTGCAAGTGGCCGCAGGCTTGGGTGACGGCGACCTTGCCGACGACTCTGGCCAGCACGATGAGGTCCGGCGCGGCGGCGATCCTGCGTCCGTAGGTCGTCACCGTCGCTCGCCTTCCGTGGGGTCCGTGGTGGCCGCGGTGGTGGTGACCGGGCTGGTGGTAGTCGTCGTCGACGATGTCGTCGGCGACGACGGTGAGGTCGTGGTGGCCGGAGGCGTCGTGGTGGTTGGAGGCGTCGTGGTGGTTGGCGTGGTCGTGGGCGGGGTCGGGGTCGTCGTGGCCGGTTCGCTCGGCGTGGGCGCGGTGGCCGGGGGCAGTTGCTCGGCCGGAGGCGTCGAGGCCGGTGCGGGTGCCGGGGCTGGTGGTGTCGTGACGCGGTTCGGCGCGGGTTCGCGCTTCGGCGGGACGTGCCCGGCGGCGTTCGGCATTAGCGGAACCTCACCGCGCGCGTAGGCCCGCGCGAGTGAGATCACCAGGTCCGCGTAGGACCGCGAGTTGTTGTAACGCAACACGGCCGCGCGCAGCCCGGCGGGATCGCGAAGGTCGGTGCCGCCCGCGCACAGGTACCGCGCGGCGGCCAGCGCCGCGTCGTGGATGTTGTCGGGATCGGCGATGCCGTCGCCGTTGCCGTCGGCGGCGTAGCGCGCCCAGGTCGACGGGATGAACTGCAGGGGCCCGACCGCCCGGTCGAGAACGGGGTCGCCGTCGAGCCGCCCGCCGTCCGTGTCGGCGATGTGCGCGACACCGCTGCGGCCGTCCAGCGGGATGCCCCGGATCACGGGCCGGACCGAGCCGTCCTCGTACACCGTGGCGCCGGCGTACCGCCCGTGGTTGGACTCCACCCTGCCGATCGCGGCGAGGACCGGCCAAGACAGTCCACAATGGGGAGTGTCGCGCGCGAGCACCGACGCCGCCTTGCGGTAGGCCGCCATCGCGGCGGCGGGCATGTCGCCGGTGAGCGGCGAGACGGGCGAGCCCGCGGTGTCGGCCGCGAGTGCGGGCAGCGAATCGTCCACGAAACGGGGAGGTGGCTGCCCACCGACGCTCGGGGCCAGCGGTTCTTCCCGCTCCTGTGCCGCCACAGCGGCCGGCCGCGCGGGCTCGAGGCGAGCGGTACCGTCCGATGTGTCGTCGTGCAGCAGTGCGGTGACGCCGGCCAGCGCCGCGAGGTGCACGCCCAGCAGGGCGCCGGCGGATCGCCGGAGTCGACGGGCCGGGGCGGCGGGTTGGTCCGGTGATGGTCGACGTCTGCGCATGGTCCGCTCCCGGCGGTGAGGTCGGCTGAGATGTCCGGTTGTAGGACCGCGATGTCGCGCCGGACATGACGATGCTCGCGTTCGGACGGTGACGTTCTCGACTCGCCGACATGTTCGGACCTTTCCCTCGGTCTATGTAGCGGACGAAAGGGTCGGCGGCGCGTGTCGCGGCAACGGCCCGACCGAAAGATTGGATGCAGCATGTCGATGAGATCGTTGAGTTCATTGAGGCGGTGGAAGCGGAGACGGTCCGGTCGTCGCCGCGTCACCGCCGCGACGACCGCGTCGTTACTCCTGGCCTCGATCCTGGTGGCGGGAAGTGGGGCACTCGGCGGGACTCCCGTCGCGCAGGCCGAACCGGCCTGGACGTGTGACGCGTTCGGCTACCTGTTCCAGAGCCCGAGCGGGGACGCCGGGCCACACGACATCTTTCAGATCGACCTGGCGACCGGCGAGTCCACGCATTACGCGTCGATGTCCCACTGGGTGAACGGCGTCGCGTACAACCCGCTGGACAACTACTTCTACGCCTGGTCCGGCGCGGGTGAGTTCGTGCGGATCAACGCCGACGGCACTCACGACTCGCTGGGGCTGCCGGCCGGCGTCAACCCCGCCGGTTACAACGTCGGCGACATGGACAGCTCCGGTCATCTCTGGGTGACGAGATCGATCAACGGCGAGGCGTACTACGAGATCGACTACGCACCCGGCTCCCCGACCTACGGCCAGGTCGTGAGCCAGGGTACCGTCACGTTCCCGGCCGGTCTGGCCAACATCGGCGCCGACTGGTCGTGGATCGACGGCTACCTCTACAGCGTCGGCAGTGAGGCGAGCGGGGTGGCGCATCTCGTCCGCTTCGATCCCGCGACCGACACGGCCACCGACATGGGCGCGCTGCCCATCAGCAGCGGGGCGTTCGGCGCCACGTACGCTGACGCGGACGGCAACCTGTGGGCCTCGGACAACGTCACCGGCGCGATCTACCGGATCGACCCGGCGAACCTGCAGACGGTCAAGGTGTCGGACGGCCCGATCTCGGGTGGCAACGACGGTGCCCGCTGCGCGAGCGCGCCGATCCCCACGATCACCGTGACCAAGGAGGTCCCGGCGAGGGTCCAGGCCGCCGACCAGTTCACCGTCGGCGTGCGCGACAGCGGCGGTGCCCTGCTGACGTCGGCGACCACGACCGGTGCCGACACGACGGTCAGCACCACCAACTGGCCGGTTTCCCAGGGCAGGACATACACGATCACGGACGCGATGGCACCGGGCTCGCCGGACGCGCTCAGCGCCTACGTGCCCACGATCGAGTGTGTGGACGGGAACGGCAGCCCGGTGGAGACCGGTGGCACCGCTGCGAGCTGGACGATCACCGTGTCGGGCACCACCGACTACCAGTGCACGGTGACCAACACCCCGGGCGAGCCGTCGTTCGAGGTGGAGAAGACGGCCGACACCGAGGGCCCGGTCGCCCCGGGTGACACGGTCACCTACACCGTGACGGCGGCCAACACCGGCACGGTGCCCTACACTGCCGAGAACCCGGCGTCGTTCACCGACGACCTTTCCGGTGTACTGGACGACGCCACCTACAACGGCGACGCCACCAATGGCGCCACAGTGGACGGAACGACGCTCGACTGGTCTGGGCCGCTGGGCGTCGGCGAGACGGTGACCGTCACCTACTCGGTGACCGTCGACGATCCCGCCGAGGGGGACAAGGAACTGTCCAACGTGGTCATCGGTGGGGAGAACTGCCCCGAAGGATCGACGGCCGCCGAGTGCTCGCCGCCGGACGTGCCCGTGCTGTCGTACGAGACGGTCAAGACCGTGGACGCCACCAGGGTCGAGCCCGGCCAGAAGGTGACTTACACGGTGACCGTGACCAACACCGGCAAGGCCGGCTACACCGCCGAGAATCCGGCGTCGTTCACCGACGACCTGTCGAAGGTTCTCGATGACGCGACCTACAACGGGGACGCCTCGAACGGGGCCACCGTGGACGGGTCCACGCTGAGCTGGTCCGGCCCGCTCGCCATCGGCGAGACGGTGACGATCACGTACTCGTTCACCGTCAACGACCCGGACGAGGGTGACCAGCAGCTGTCCAACGCCGTCGTCACACCAGCGAACGTAGGCGGCAACTGCCCCGAAGGCACGGACAACCCGGACTGCGTCACCGAGGTTCCCGGCACCAAGCTCGACGTGGAGAAGTCCGCGTCGGCGGAGGTGGCGGTGCCCGGCGACACCGTGACCTACTCCGTGACGGTGACCAACACCGGCAAGGCCGACTTCACCGAACAGGACCCGGCGTCGTTCACCGACGACCTGTCGAAGGTGCTCGATGACGCGACCTACAACGGGGACGCCTCGAACGGCGCCACTGTGGACGGTTCGACCCTGAGCTGGTCCGGTCCGCTGGCCGTCGGCGAGACGGTGACGATCACGTACTCGGTGACCGTCGACAGCCCGCCGTCCGGTGACCGCGTGCTGGACAACGTCGTGACCACCCCGCCGGGCATGAACGGCAACTGCGGGGAGGGCTCCACCGACCCGAAGTGCGGCACGCACACCGACGTGCGCTCGTTCGAGGTGGTCAAGAAGGCCTCGGCGAGCGAGGCGGCACCCGGGGAGAAGGTGACCTACACGGTGACCGTGACCAACACCGGGCAGGTGCCCTACACCGAGGACGAGCCGGCGTCGTTCACCGACGATCTGTCGAAGGTGCTTGACGACGCGACCTACAACGGCGACGCCGACAACGGCGCCACCGTGGAGGGTTCCACGTTGTCCTGGTCGGGACCGCTGGACCTCGGCGAGTCGGTGACGATCACGTACTCGGTGACCGTGAACGACCCGGTCTCGGGGGACGGGAACCTGCACAACGTCGTCACTACGCCGCCCGGCTCGGGCGGTGAGGAGACGGGCGGGAACTGCCCCGAGGGATCGGACAACGCGGACTGCAGCACCGACACGTCGGTGAAGGAGCCCACACCGCCGGGCGCGAACCCGCAGGAGCCCGGTGACAAGGGCGGCTCCGGGATCAAGCCGGTGGGCAAGCCGTCCGGAAGCCTGGCCTCCACGGGCGCGGACATGCAGCTGGTGATGATCTTGGCGGGTCTGCTGATGCTGGCGGGCACGACCCTGCTCCTGGTGAGCAGGCACCGGCGCGGCAACGCCGGACAGCCGGAGTAGCACCCGGCAGCACCGACGGCCCGGTCCGCCCTCGACGGGCGGGCCGGGCCGATCCGGTCATCGGGGACGGTCGTAGGTGACGAGTGCGGGCTCGCCGCCGAGCAGAACCTCCAGGCCGATGCCGGTGCCGTCGGCGGTGACCCGGGTGACCGAAACACCGTCGAAGGCGGTGCGGGACTCGCCGGTTCGGAGGTCGACGACTTCGAGTCCCCGCTGAGACCTTCCGGGCAGCAGGGCGAGGTCGCCGACGACGGCCGAGGTGTCCAGCTCCGTGGCCCGGTTCTCGATCCGCCAGAGCCGCTCACCGCCGGCCAGGTCGCGTGCGGTCAGGTAGGCGTGGGTGCCGCGCTGCGGATCGGAGTCCGACGTGAGCAGGACATCGCCGTAGAGCGCGGCCTGCTCGTAGTAGGTGGGGGAGCTGTCGGGCAGGTCGGCCGACCAGCGTTCCTCGCCGGTGCGGGCGTCGAGCACGGCGATCCGGTTCTCGAACACGCCGCGTGCCTCGTCGTGGCGGGTGGAGCGCACCACGACCTCCTCCGCGGTGGTCGCGACGAGCTGCTGGGCAAAGTCCTCGTGCCCGTAGTCCCACAGCGGCGTGCCGTCGGCGCCGGAGAACGCGTACAGCCGCAGCGACCCGGGTTCCAGGCCACCGCGCGGGTCGGTGACCAGCTCCCAGGCGCTGGTCGAGTCCGGGCCCGCGGCTCCGAACACGATCGTGTCGCCTGCCGCCCGGCCGTACCGGAACGACTGGCCGAGGTCCACCTCGCGGGTCCACACCGGTTCCGGACGGGTGGGGTCGACCAGGGTAAGCACGCCCTGCCGAGGGGTGGGCCAGCGCAGCAGCACGACCGCACGGTTCGCCACGGCGACGGCCGTGCCGGACGGAGCGGCGCCGACGTCACCGAGAACGGTGCAGCCCCGTACCTCACCGGTTTCGAGTCCGATGTCGACGGCCGCCGGGGCCGAGCCGTCCGGATGCTGGAGCAGAACGAGGCCGCTGCCGACGTGGGCGCCGCCGTAACTGGTTCCGTTCTGCTCGAATGCCCACAGCCGCCCGCCGGTTCCGGCGTCGACGGCGCCGACCACGTCGTCGCCCGCTCTGCCGACGACCACGCCGCCGACGGTCAGCTGAGGCGTCCGCGTTCCGGCGATCGCCGTCCGCGCGGGACCGAACGGCGCGGCCGGTGCGTCCAGGACGCGCAGGGCCTGCGGTTCGGCCACGTCCGCGAGCGGAGCGCCGGAGGGGATTCGCCCGGTGGGCGTGAGTGCCGTCTCGCAGGGGCCGGGTGCTGTCCACGGCCGCCACACCAGCAGGCCGGCCGCCAGCACTGCGACCAGTCCGGCACTGCCCACCCACATCCAGCCTCGACGACGCATGCTCACCCCGGTCGATCCGATCGTGGCGTCAGGCTAGCCGGTTCGTCCGTTTCACGAGGCGAGTTCCCGAAAACCCGGTGTCCGGTGAGCGCGCTCTGTTAACGTGCCCGATTTGTGAAGGGTTTCCTCCGGAACCGGCTGGTCGTGCTGGCAGCGCTCGCGGGACTCGTCGTGGGCGGCGTGAGCACCTGGCTCTTTCTGGACCCGCGGGAGGACGACCCGAACCCGATCGCCATCGCCGAACCGGCGGAGACGGATTCCGATGCGGACAGTGCCGTGTTCGCCGAGGCGCGGGACGCGTGGCGGTCCCGGCCGGCCACCGAGCAGCCCCGCGGGGAGCTCAGTGTGTTGCACGCGGGCCGGGCAGGCGACCGGGACGTGGTCATCCTGCTCGACGACACGGGCCTCGGCGCCGTCTACGAACGCCGCGCCGACGGTGCGGGAGAAATCCTCTGGGTCGAGCAGTTCGGCCGTCCCCGCGACACGACCCCGCCGGTCGACCCTTGGCGCACCGAGGTGAGGTCGCTCGTCGTCGGCGACGGCGCGTGGATCGGCGCGAGCGGCGAGCACCCGCGGCTGGACGCCGCCGTGCTCGCCGGCGACGAGGTGCGCTGGGAGCGGGTCACCGCCGAGAACGGGATCGTGCCGAGGGTGCCTGCCGTGGGCCCGGACGCCTGCGGGGCCAAGGTGATCGCGGAGCAGCGCCGCGACGCGGTGCGGTTTCACCTGTTCCGCACTCGGCAGAGTGGGGTGGGAACGAACGTGGGCCGCCTCACGCCGCTCGACGCCTCGGGGCGCACTCCGGCGGACGACCGCCCGGTGAGCTCGCTCGATGACGTCGGTGCGGCCGAGCTGCGGCTGGTCTCGCAGCTGGCCTGCGCCGAGAGTGCCGAGTACTCCAGGCCCATCCCGCTGCTGTTCGCGATCGTCGAACTGTGGCGCGGAACCCTGCCCGGTGGCCGGGATGCGTCGGTGCTCGCCGTGTCGGGGGGCCGGGACACGGTGCTGGTCGACACCGGCGACGAGACCTCGGTGATCCCCACGGGCCACCCGGTCCGTCGCGACACCGTCGTGTGGTGGTTCGACGAGGATGAGCGGCTCGTCGCCGTGGGCACCCCGGAGGTCGCGCGCATCGACGTCGCGCTCTCCGACGGGCGGCGCGTCACGCGGCCCGGCCGGTTCGCCGCCGTCGAGCTGGGCGAGCTGTCGGTGTCGAAGGCCGCGCCCCGCGTGGGCGCCGTGAACGCCGATGGCCTGCCGGTGACGGTGCTCCCGCGCTGAGAGTCAGCAGGCGACGTCGAGGGCCGCTCGGACGACGCTGTCGGTGTCGAGGCCGTGGTGGCGGTAGACGTCCTCGAGCGAGCCGGACTGTCCGAATCGGGTGACGCCGAGAGCTGTCGTGGAGACGACGCGGTTGATGGTGGCCAAAAAGGACAACGTGTGCGGGTGTCCATCGAGGACGGTCACCAGCGGCGTGGCCCGGTCGGCGGGGAAGGCCTGGTCGAGGATCCAGGAGTCGGCCTGTTCGTGGCCCTGCCGGGCGCGCACGGCGCGGTAGAGCAGATCGGGGCTGGTCACGCACACGACGTCCGCCGGGATTCCGATCTGGTCGAGCCGGGCGGCGGCGTCGAGCGCTTCCGGGACCACGGCGCCCATCGCCGCGATGGTCACCTTCGGGGCGATGGTGCGGCGCAGGGGATAGGCGCCGGCGACGACCTGGCGGCGCCGGCGCTCCCTGGCGGCGGGGTCACCGGGCACGTCGGCGAGGGTCTGGTCGACCGGTCGCGTGGAGAGCCGCAGGTAGGCCGAGGTGCCATCGGGCTTGCCGAGCCGGCCGAGCGCTGCGAGCAGTGTCCATTCGGCGTCGAGGGCGAAGGCCGGTTCGTAGGTCACGCATCCTGGTTGTTCGAGGCCGATCGAGGGGGTCTTGATCGACTGGTGCGCGCCGCCCTCGGGGGCGAGGCTCACCCCGGAGGGGGTGCCGATGAGGATGGACTGCCCGCCCGCGTAGATGCCGTAGGACCAGGGTTCGAGGGCGCGTTCGACGAACGGGTCGTAGAGCACCCCGATGGGCAGCAGCGCCTGGCCCCAGCGGCTCCAGGTCGCGCCGAGCTCGCCGAGCAGGCTGACGAGGTTGACCTCGGCGATGCCGAGCTCGATGTGCTGGCCGGTGGGCTTCTCCCGCCAGTGCAGGATGGTTTCGGCGTCGTCGGCGAACCAGTCCTGTCGTTCCTGGACCGACCAGACGCCGACCTTGTTGACCCAGCCGCCCAAGTTGGTGGTGGAGCTGACGTCGGGGCTGACGGTGACGACGCGGCGCGCGGCGCCGGGGGCTTCGCGGGTGAGGTCGAGCAGCGCGCGACCGAGTGCGGCCTGGGTGGTGGCGGTGCCGGCGGGTGTGCGCCCGAAGTCGGTGGGCACCGGCGGAGGTGCGACCGCGGGGAGTTCCGGCCTGCGCAGGCGCCGCGCGGTGGCCCGGCACAGCTCGTGCTCGGAGCTGCCCTCGGGGAAGGCGCGCCACGGATCGTCGGGGTCGGCGCCGACCCGGTCGGCCAGCTCGCGCATCTGCGCGTCGGTGAGCAGGGCGGAGTGGTTCTGGGGATGGCCCTTGGTGGCGAGGCCGTAGCCCTTGACGGTGTAGGCGAAGATCACCGTGGGCCGGGTGTCGTCGATCGCGCCGAACGCGTCGTCCAGTGCGGCCAGGTCGTGGCCTCCGAGGTTGGCGATCGCGTCCACCAGGGTGGTGTCGTCGAGCCCGGCGACGAGCGCGGAGATCGCCGCGGCCGAGGGACCCTCGCCGGGCAGCCTGCGACGCAGTTCGGTGGCGTCGCAGCGCAGCAACCGCTGGTACTCGGGGTTGGTCATGGCGTCGATGCGCTGCCGCAGCTCGGCGCCGCCCGGCTTCGCGAACAGCCCCTCCAGCAGGCGGCCGTACTTGAGCTGGATGACCTGCCAGCCCGCGGCGGTGAACATCCCGCGCAGCTTGTCGGCGGCGATGTTGGGCACGACCCGGTCGAGCGACTGGCGGTTGAGGTCGACGATCCACACGATCTCGCCCAGCTCGGCGACGCCGGGGTCGAGCACGGCCTCCCATACGGCGCCCTCGTCCAGCTCGGCGTCGCCGACCAGCGAGTACTGCCGTCCGGTGCCCGCGCCGCCGAAGGCGGTGTCGACGTAGCGGCGGGACACCGCGCCCCAGATCGGCGCGGTGGCGCCGATGCCGACCGAACCGGTGGAGTAGTCGGCCGGGTCGGGATCCTTCGTGCGGCTGGGATAGCTCTGCAGGCCGCCGAACTCACGCAGCCGCGACAGGTACGAGGAGTCCAGCTCGCCGAGGAGGTAGTTGATCGCGTGCAGCACGGGCGAGGCGTGCGGCTTGACCGAGACCCGGTCGTCGGCGCGCAGGCGGTTGAACCACAGCGCGGTCATGATCGAGACCATCGACGCCGACGACGCCTGGTGGCCGCCCACCTTGAGTCCAGACGGATTGGGGCGGACCCGGTTGGCGTGGTGGATGATCGCGCTGGACAGCCACAACACCCGGTCCTCCACCGCGCGCAGGGCGTCGGTGCCGGGTGTGGTGGTGGCGGGCTTGGTCATCACTGGCCGTCCTCGATCTGGGTGCAGGTTGCTCACAGTGAAACAACCTGTTGGACTGATGCTCAATACTTCGCCCCGATAATGAGCAATCTGCTCAATCACGGAGACCGAACGAGAGGGAGAGGCGAGCACAATGCCCCATGACGGCCCCGTCGACGCGGTGGACGCCCGGATCCTGCTCGAACTGGCAGAGCATCCCCGGGCCACCACGCTCGCTGTCGCGGACCGCGTCGGGATCTCCCGCAACACCGCGCAGTCGCGGCTCGCCCGGCTGGAGCGGAACGGCGCGCTGGAGTCCTTCGAGCACCGGATCGCCCCGGCCGCGCTGGGCTACCCGCTGACCGCGTTCATCACGGCACAGGTCACCCAGCGCCTGCTGGACGAGGTCGCCGCCGCGCTCGCCGACGTGCCAGAGGTGCTTCAGGTGCAGGGCATCTCGGGTCCGGTCGACCTGATGATCCAGGTGGTCGCCGGCGACGCGGACGACCTCTACCGCATCGCCGGGCGCATCCTCGCCATCCCCGGCGTCGAACGCACCAACACGGCACTGGTCATGCGGCAGCTCGTCGACTACCGGATCACTCCGCTGCTTCGCCGGGCACTGCGCTGAAGGTGGCCTTCAGGCGCCAGCCGGGGATCTCGATCGACATGTTCCCCTTCTGCTCACCGCGCGTCCTGGTATACCACGGAGGTGCCGGTGACCCGCTGCCCCGAATGCGGAGCCCCTGCCGGGCCCCGCTCGTGCCAGGAGCTCTTCGACGCCGTCCTCGCGCTCGACCACTCCCGGCGCCCGCCCTGGGGTCCCCTCCACGGCGTGACGGTGGCCTGCTTCCTGCTCCAGCATCCCAGCCGCCTGCCCGAGACCGCCAGGTCCGGACCCTGGGCGATGGTGCACAGCTACCTCGACGGAGGTCTCGCCGCGGTCACCCGGCTCACGGAGCGGGCCCGCAACGCCAACAGCCACCGCAACCGCGGCGCCCGACGAGCCGGGACCGTCCCCGGCGTGCCGGCGCCGCCGCTCACCGCACCGCCCACGGCCTTCGATGTCACCATCGCCGACGTCGCCGGGGACGGCACGTTCCCGGCCGACGGCTTCCCCGAGCGCGTCACCGACTGGGCGCGAGCCATCATCGACGCCTGGCGATCGGAGAAGGAGTTCGGACATGGCGATTAGCGAGACGGATCTGCGGCACCTGCGCCGCTGTGTCGAGCTGGCCCGCGAAGCACTGGATGACGGGGACGAACCGTTCGGGTCGGTCCTGGTGAGCGGTGCCGGTTCGGTGCTGTTCGAGGACCGCAACCGGGTCAGGGGCGGGGACTCCACCCGGCATCCCGAGTTCGAGATCTCCCGCTGGGCCGCGGCGAACCTCACACCGGAGGCACGTGCCGCGGCCGTGGTCTACACGTCTGGTGAGCACTGTCCGATGTGCGCGGCGAGCCACGGCTGGGTCGGGCTGGGCCGCATCGTCTACGCGGTCTCCAGCGTCCAGCTGAGCGGATGGCTGTCCCGGTGGGGCGCGGCGCCCGCTCCGGTCGCCGCTCTGCCGATCACCACGGTCGTGCCCGCCGCCGTGGTGGAAGGCCCGGTTCCGGAGCTCGAGGACGAGATCCGTTCGCTCCACCGCGCCTGTTTCGCTCCCGGTGCCATGGACTCGTCGCCGGAGTGAGGCGGGGCAGGCGGGCCGGTGGCGAAAAAGCCGCCACCGGCCCTCGGTTCACGACCTGTCCTGGAGCCGCTCGATCCAGATGGAGCGGAACCTCGGGTTCTCGCCGGGGTCCCGGTGGTCCTGCAGCCGGATCGGACCCGGCGTGGGACCCTCGGCCTGACCGGCGCCGGTCTTGCCGTCGATGGCGACGTCGTCGTGGACCAGCCGCCCGTTCCACCAGAGTGTCACGCGCGCGTCCGCGATCTTGGTGCCGTCGCTGTCGAAGCGGGCAGCCCGGAAGACGATGTCGTAGGTCTGCCAGCTGCCCGGCGGCTTCGCCGCGTTGACGTCCGGGGCCTTCTTGAGGTAGATCGCGCCGGCCGAGTCGAGCGCCGGAGCGGTGATCCCGTACGACTCCAGCACCTGGATCTCGTATCGCTCCTGGATGTAGACCCCACTGTTGCCGCGCGCCTGCCCGGTGACCTCCGGCGGATAGTGCGGCTGGTACCACTCGACGTGCATCCGGAAGTCGCCGAACTTCTCCTTCGTGCGGATGTCCCCGCCCAGCGATTCCATCGATCCGTTCGCCACCGGCCAGGTCGCCGGCCCGCCGCTGGCCGACTCCCAGGCGTCGAGGTTCTCCCCGTCGAACAAGGTGATGCGCTCCGTCGGCGTTACGGTGATCTTGTCGAGGTTCACGTGGCCCTCGTCGGTGGGTTCGTAGACGAAGGCGATCGTGTTCGCGCCGGGCCGCAACGGCACCGTCTCGACGTGGGTCGCCCACTTGTTCCAGGCGCCGGTGTTGGCCAGCCAGACCTGTTTCACCTTGGTGCCGTTGACGTACAGGCTCATCGACTTCGGGACGGGCTGCGGATGGTCGGGGTTCGTCCCGTTGGCGTACCGCAGCGCGACGTCGTGGCGGCCGCCGCGGTCCGCCGTCACCGCGAAGGTGGTGCTGGTGCCCGGCGTCCAGTTGCGGTCGACGAAACCGGCGCCCGAGTAGCCGGTGTGGTTGGTGTTGAACCCGGTGCCGCCTGCCAGCGCGGCGGACTCCGCCTCGTACTCCGGTGGCGCCGTCGAGCCGTCGGACAGGCGGTTGAGCGTGTACCACGCCTCGGTGCTCCACAGCTGTTCGCCCGACTCCGCGGCGAACGGACGCGGGGTGTGCACGTACACCACCCGGCCGGGCTTCAGGCCGGCGAGCTTCAGTGTCACCGTCTTGCGGTCTCCGGAGAGCCGCGCCGACGTCACCTCGAGGGTCTCCTCGTCGACCTTCGGCCCGCCGTACTGCGGGGTCGCCACGTACCGCCACTGCTCGGCGTTGTACCTCGCCGCCAGGTCCTGCGCGGTCTCCGCGGACAGCGGCCTGGTGTACTCGATCTTGAAGCCGCCGTCGATCGCGCGCATGGTGCGGATGTCGAACGCCTTGTCGCCGCTCGGGGTGAGTTTCTGCAGCCCGAACTTGAGCTTGCCCTCCTGGCCCCAGTTGCCCGTCGAGCCGATGCCGCCCGCGTAGATCGCACCGTCGGGGCCGAGGGAGATCCGGTTCACCCCGGCCTCCAGGCCCTGAGTCATGCGGAACACCGCGCCCTGGTACTCGCCGCCGACCTTCTCCAGATAGGCCCGCTGCAGGCCACCGTAGGTGACGTCGCCGAACACCAGCTGCCCGGCGAACACGCCCTCGGGCAGCACGAGCGGGTTGCTCGGCGAGTTGGAGATCTCGCCGTGCGGCAGCCAGAGCACGGGCTCTGTCACGGGCCGGTCGTCGAACGGGCCGTCCGGGTTGGTGTAGTGGTTGAAGAAGCGGTCCTGCTTGATCCGCACCAGCTTCGACGTCGGCAGGTAGGCGCCCTGGTTGTCGGTGACGAAGATGTCGCCCTCCGGACCCCAGCCTGGGCCGTTGGGCGTGCGCAACCCACCAGCCACATAGGACACTTCGCCCGTCCGCCTGTTCACCTTGAGTGTGGAGCCGCGGTTGGGCACGGGCTGCGGGTCGGCGGTCTGGCCACCGGGGATCATCGCGATGCCCGTGGTGACGTAGAAGTACCCGTTCCGGTACAACAGACCGAACGCGAACTCGTGGTAGTTGCCGCCGAACGGCCAGGTCGCGATCCTGCGGTACTCGTCGGTGACCTCGTCGCCGGTGGTGTCGACGAGCGCGGTCAGCTGGTGTTTCTCTGACACGTAGAGGGTGCCGTCGACGTAGGAGATGCCCATCGGCTCCTGGAGGTTCTCGGCGACCCGCTTGACGGTGACCTTCGACGGGTCGGTGTTGCCGGTGACGTTGTCGAGCAGGTACACCTCGCCCAGCACGCTCTCCCTGGCGCCGCCCCACGTGGAGATGGCCAGGCGCCCGTCCGGTAGCCAGTCCATACCGGTGACCTGTGGCTCGAAGCCTTCGGGGCGCAGGTCGGTCAGTGTGTAGTTCGGGTGCACGCCGACGAGCGGCAGCCCGTCGCCCGGCGACTCGGTGACCCCCTCGCACTCCTTGCGGCCGGGCGAGGTGACGCGGGTGACGTCGGCGTCGGTGCTCAGTGCCGAGTTGGGCACGACGGTGAAGCCGTCGGCTCCGGGTGGCTGCCACTCCAGCGTGAGCCGCTGGTCGTAGTCGGCGTCGAAGTGGTCGATGCGCAGCGGATGGTGTCCCGCTGCCAGTTCGATCCAGCCGTCCTTCGGCGTCGCCCCGTGCCGGCCGCCGTTGTCGATGACCTCGGTTCCGCCGAGGAACAACCGGGCCCCGTCGTCGCTGGTGAGCCGGAAGTCGTAGCGGCCGGCGGTGGCGACGTGGAGGTAGCCGGAGACCTCGGAGACGAACCTGTCGGCGATCCCGAAGTCCGAAGTGGTGCGCCAGTCGATCGTCGGCATCAGCTTGTCGATGTTGGGGGTCTGGCCGGGTTTGAGCGTGCAGTAGTCGGTGAGTGGCGCCTGCACGTCGAACACTCGCAGCGTCACTCCGGGTTCCTGCGGTGGGATGTCGGACTGCGCGGTGGCGGGGGCGGCGAGGAAGGTGAAAGCGCTTACTGAGGCTAACAGGGCGACGAACAGCCGCATGGGCGTTCCTCCTTGGCAGAACACGGCCCGCGCTCCGGTGCGCGATGACCATGTGGCCCACAGTGAACGATCAGCTTCGTGCGAAAGTCAACGAAAGTCGTGTTGATCTGTGCGGAAGTCGACCACTGGGCGCAGCCCGGCTCGTGCGTTCGGCGTAGCGGTCCGCTGCACGTCGACGCGGTGATCGACGAACCGCGCTGAGCGACCCCTGGGGTTGATGTCCGTCGTGCCTTCAGTGGAGGTGCGTGGTGAACCAGTCGGCGGCCAGCGCGGCCGCGGTGTCGACGGGAGGCCGGTCGTAGAGATCGTTGTGCGTCACGCCGGGCAGGATCTCCAGCCGTTTCGGGCCGGTGAGCCGGTCGTAGACCGCCTGATGGTCCTCGGGCAGCGTGGACACGTCCCGCTCGCCGACGACCAGCAGGCCGGCGCTCCGTCCGATGTTGTCGCTGGAGGTGCGGGTGTCGTCGACCAGGATCGTGCGCAGGGATAGGGCACTGGCCCGGTTGCGCCAGTTCGGCGCCGCGCCGCGCGCGGTTCCGTAGTATTCGGCGGCGATCGGGTCGTCGAAGAGCACCGGCTGGCTCGGCGGGACGTCGGGAGTGCGGACGACCGGGATGTAGTCGAGCTCCCCGGTGTGGTGGTAACGCCGCAGCAGCGAGGTCTGCTCGGCGAGCAGGTCGGGATAGGCCGGCATCAGCTCTCGGGCGCGTGCGGGGTTGAGCAACCCGGCCGAGATGGCGGCGAAGGCACGGACCCTCGGGTCGTACGCGGCGAGGTTCATCGCCAGGCCCCCGCCGATCGACACGCCCATCGCGCCGATCCGCTCCGGGTCCACAAGCGACTCGAGGGAAGTGAGGTAGCTGACCGCCACGTGCAGGTCGTCCAGCCGTTTCCCGTTGTCCTCGTGCAGGCGCGGTGAGCCGCCGCTCTCGCCGAACCCGCGCTGGTCGAAGGCCAGCGTGACGAAACCGGAGACGGCGAGCCGCTGGGCGTAGCCGGCGTTGACCGACTGCTCCTTCACCGACGTCATGGCGTTGGACAGCACGATCGCGGGCCGGGGACCTGGCTTTCCTGACGGGACCCGCAGGTGGCCCACGAGCCGGACGCCGTCGGGAGCACGGAACTCGACCCTGCGGCGCGAGACGCCCTCCGGTCGCGTGACGTCCGCCCCGGTGACCCCTGCCCGCGCCATGGGCACGTTCAGTACCATGCCGGTCGCCGCGGCTCCGCTGATGGCGAGCGCCCGCCGACGTCCCAAGGTCGTCTGGTGCGTCATGAGAAAGAACCCCATCCCTACGAGGGCCACCACGGGCTTCGGCGGCGCATTTCCGCTTGAGCGCGGGAGACCAGTCCGTCGAATCGCTTTCCCGGATACCACGGCATTCGTTCGATCCGGTCGAATCCGGGGAGGTTCTTCACGTGCGCGTACATCCGTTCGCGGAGGTCGGGATCAGGTAGCGTGCCCCGCATCGCGGCGACGTTCTCCAGCAGATGAGCGGGGTTCGTGGTGGCCGGTAGCGCGCACGTGACGGCGGGGTGGGAGATCGTCCACTTGAGGAAGTACTCCGCCCAGCTCGTGATTCCGATGCGCTGAGCGAAACCGGGAACCGGCAGGCCGTGGACGATCTGGTGCAACCGCCCCTTTTCGAGGGGCATGCAGACCAGGACCGCGACGCCGCGGTCGGCGGCGGCCGGCAGAATGCGCTCCTCGGCGAGCCGGGTGGCCATCGTGTAGCGCACCTGCACGAAGTCCAGGTCGCCGACCTCCACCCAGTGGGCGAGCGCGTCGTAGTACGACAGATCGTGGTGCGTCACGCCGAGATAGCGGATCCGCCCCTCCTTCTTCCACGCGTGGAAGAGGGGAACATGGCAGTCGACGTTGACGAGGTTGTGGCACTGGATCAACTCGATCCGGCCGTCGTCGGACAGCCGCGCGACCGAGTTCCTCAGGCTGCGCGCCGCCAGGCTGTCGTCCCACAGGTAATCGCCGGTGGTCCACACCTTGTTGGTGACGAACAGGTCCTCCTTGATCCGCAGGGACGAGGCGAAGTGGCCGACATTGTCCTCGGCGGCGCCGTAGAGCGGTGAGGTGTCGACGACTCGCCCGCCGTTCTCGTGGTAGAGCCGCAGCACCTCGCGGAGGTGAGCGCGGCGCGCCCCCGGCGCGGTGTCGAACGTCATGAACGTGCCGAGCCCGATGGCACTCAGCAGCTCACCACTGCCCGGGACCGGCTTCCTGATCAGGTCGTCGTGCCGGTCGGCCGGTGCCGGCCGGGCCTGCGCGGAGGGCGCTCGGCCGAGCGCCGTGAGAGCTGTGCCCGCCGCCGCCGCGCCAAGCACGCGGCGGCGGGAGACAGGGGACTTTCCGGTGGGGTTTCGGTGCACGTCGACCGCTCCTTTTTGTCGCATCGGCGCTCGATCCGAGCCTCGCAGGAACGAACCGTCGGCTGCCACACCTGTTGGGACCGCCGGGATACTCTGCGGGTATGGCGGTCGAGCTGCGGTTGATGAGGTACGTGATCGCGATCTCCGAGGCGGGGAGTTTCGAGGCCGCGGCGGCCCGGCTGCACATGACGCAGCCGCCGTTGAGCCGCCAGATCCGGGAGCTGGAGCGAGAGCTGGGCGTCGAGCTGTTTCACCGGCGGCCGACCCGGCTGACCAGCGCCGGTGAGGTGTTCGTGGCCTCGGCCAAGGAGATCCTCGCCGCCACGGACCAGCTCGTGCGGGACGTCCGCGCCGAGGGCGACGCCCACTACGACACCGTCCGCGTCGGGTACACGCTGACCACGGCGTTCAGCGAGATGCCGGCCCTGGTGGCGTTCCTGCGCGACCACCACGCCGGGATCGTGGTCGACGCCCACGAGGCCTGGGACACGGAGCTCACGGCCGCCCTGGACGAAGGCCGGCTGGATGTGGTGATCGGGCGGTTCGTGTCCGTGCCGCGGTCCTGCCGCACCAGGGGGTTGCGCCGGGACCGATTCGCGATCGTCGTCGGAGCCGGTCATCCGCTGGCCGGTGAGGACAGCGTGTCACTCACCGACCTGCGCGGGCAGACGCTGCGATTCTTCCCCCGTAGTTTCGCGCCTCGTTACCACGACGCGGCGCTCGCGGCCCTGCACAGCACCGGCGAGACGTTCGACATCTGGGAGAACCCCTTGCCCGGACTCCGAAACCTCAACGTCCACCTCCGCGACGGCGGCTTCATGTTCCTCCCCCGATCGCTCGGTGATCACCTACCGAAAGGGCTCGTCTGCCTCCCGCTCCAGCAGGCGCTACCGGCTGACCTCGACATCCTCTGGAGACAGCCGCCCAGCCCGGCAGCGCGTGCCTTCATCCGGGCCGCCGTCGAGTTCGCCCGCGCCGAAGGCTGGCTTCCCCAGGACTGAGCGGCCGGGCTCCCCGGCGAGCGCGCCGCCGCTCGCTGGGCGTGCTTGCCGTGCCACGGGCGTTCACCCGCGCGGGGCGTACATGATCACCGCGACCCCGGCCAGGCAGATGAGGGCACCGATGACGTCGAACCGGTCGGGGCGGTAGCCGTCGGCGACCATGCCCCACGCCAGCGACCCGGCGACGAACACCCCGCCGTAGGCGGCGAGGATTCGCCCGAAGTGGGCGTCCGGCTGCAACGTGGCGACGAACCCGTAGACGCCCAGCGCGATCACTCCCGCGCCGATCCAGATCCAGCCACGGTGTTCCCGGACGCCCTGCCACACCAGCCACGCGCCTCCGATCTCGGCTAGTGCGGCCAGCACGAACAGGGCGATCGAACGCAGTACGAGCACGGAGAACCCTTCGAACCGGCGACGCTGACAAGGCCGGTACCGACGGTAGACGCCCGCCCTGCGTCCCGTCCCTACCCCTCGGGCAGTGGAGCGTCCCGCCTCAGCCGGTGCGGCCCGGCCAGACCGCGGCGGCCGTCAACACGGCTTCCGTGTCATGGCCGTCCCGCCTCGAGGTGCGCGGGCCGCCGACCGGCTCCGCTACCCGCGTGGCAGGCGGTTCGCGATGGGCGACGGGCTCGTGTGCCGGGGCTCTACGCGTGCGGCAAACGACGCGGACTCGATCATGGCTGCGGAACACCCGGGAGCGGGCTGCCGGGTGGGCGCGGGCGGCCTGATCCTCGGCTGCCACGCCGCCCGCACGGGGCGCCCGGATGGTTCAATCAGGCGGTGACCGACAATTCCGAAACGCCGACCGTGGTGACCGCTCACCGCGAGATCGCCGCAGGCGCGGAGCGGATCTTCGAGCTGATCGCCGATCCCGCGCGGCAGCCGGGGTGGGACGGCAACGACAATCTCGCCGAGGCGCCGCAGGGCCAGCGCGTGCGCGGCACCGGCGACGTGTTCACCATGACGCTGAGCAATGGCGGCGTGCGGGCGAACCGCGTCGTCGAGTTCGAGGAGGGGCGGCGCATCGCGTGGCTGCCGTCCGAGCAGGGGAAGGAACCGCCGGGGCACCTCTGGCGGTGGGAGCTGGAGCCGCTCGACGCGGGACGCACTCGGGTGACCCACACGTACGACTGGTCCCGGCTGACCGACGAGAACCGCTTCGCCAGGGCCCGGGCGACGACCGAGGACCGCCTTCGCGCCTCGCTCGACCGGCTCGCCGAGGCCGCCGAGGCCGCCGGGTCTGACTGAACCCGGCCGGTGGTTCGCCGTGGATCCGTGCCCGGCCGGCGAGAGGCCGTCGGCCGGCCGGGCACGGGGCTCTACGAGGCGTAGGTGAGCAGGCTCCCGGACACCTCGGGGTCGCGCAGTTTCAGCATGGTGCGCTTCTCGATCTGGCGTGCCCGCTCGCGGGTGACGCCGCAGACACGGCCGACCTCCTCGAACGTGCGCTCGCGCCCGCCGTCGAGGCCGAACCGGAGGCGGATCACCTCCTGCTCCCTCGGCGTGAGGGTCGCGAGCACCGTGTCGATCTCGCCGCGCAGCGCGCGCCCTGCTCCCTCGTCGTCGTCCGGGTTGTCCGGCTGGCGCAGGATCTCCCACAGTGGACGGTCGCCCTGGTCGCCGACGGTCTGGTCGAGGCTGATCGGCTCGCAGTCGTAGGAGAGCAGCTCGATCACCTCGGACACCGGGATCTCGAGGTCCCGCGCGATCTCGGCGTGAGTCGGGTCGTAGCCCAGCTCCGCCGCCAGCGCCCTTCGCGTCCTCGTCACCCGCTGGACCCGGTCCAGCACACGCGCCGGGATGCGGATCGTGCGGCTCTGCTCGCCCAGCGCGCGGCTTATCGCCTGCCGGATCCACCACGTGGCGTAGGTGGAGAACTTGAACCCCGGGGTGTGGTCGAACTTCTCGACCGCCCGGATGAGCCCGATGTTGCCCTCCTGGATCAGGTCGAGCAGTGCCAGGCCACGGCCGGTGTAGCGCTTGGCGATGCTGACGACCAGCCGCAGGTTCGCTTCGAGCAGCTCCTTCTTCGCGGCCTTGCCGATGTCGGCGATGGCGCGCAGGTCGGCGTGGTCGTACCGGTCGGTGCCCTCGGCGAGCAGTTGCTCGGCGAACAGGCCGGCCTCGATGCGCTGCGCCAGTTCGGCCTCCTGCTCACGGGTGAGCAGCTGAGTCCGTTTGATGCCGTTGAGGTAGGTCCCGACCAGGTCGGAATGCGGGCCGTACCCCTTCGGTGAGGTGTTGTCGATCTGCGGTGCGGACACCAGTGGTTCCCTCCAAGTGCCCCCGTATTTCTGGCTGACTAGAGGTTCGCGCGGTGCACTGACCGGCACCGGGGTGCCGCGGCACCCGTAGCGGCGCGGCTAAGCGCAGGTCAGCGGCGTGGCGCGGGCCGCGGCTTGCGAGGGGTGCGGATCGACTACGGGGGAGGCTGGCGCCGTGTGGTTATCGTCAGCTGAGTGGTGAGAAGCACGCGGACGCCGCCGGCGCGCAGGCAGCCGTGGTTCCGCCCGCGCGGGCGGCGGGGCCGGGTCGGCCCGGCCGGCGTGGGCAGGCTGCTGGTGTTCGAGGTCGTCCAGGTGGCGATCTTCGTGGTCGTGGTCCAGGAGTTGTGGGCTGCCATCACCGGTGCCGTGGTCGGCGTACTCGCCGTCGTCGTGACGTTCGGCCGTCACCGCGGTCGCTGGTTGAGCGAGCACGTGCGGCTGTGGTGGCGCTATCGCGCGCGGCGCGGCGCCTCCGGATGCGGCGCCGACGACGCGCGCCTGTCGTCGGTCCGGGAGCTCGTGCCCGATCTGGTGGTGGAGAACATCGACGGACCCGGGGGTGTCCCACTCGGCATGGGCAGTGACGGCGCGGGCTGGTTCACCGCGCTCGAGGTGGTGCCCGCTCCCGACGACCGAACCCGGCCCCCGTTGCCGCTCGCCGCGCTGGCCAGGCTCGTCACCGACGCGGAGCAGTCCGGCGCCGTGCTGCAGGTCGTCGCGCACGCCGGGCCACCGGACGGCGCGCTCTGGGTGGCGGTGCGGCTGGACGCGGGCGCCGTGGCCGACTCGGTGGTCGACGACACCGACGTGCGGGTTGACGTTCCGGCGGTGCTGGCCGAGCTGACCCGGCGGGCCGCGCGGGTGCTGCGCAGGCGAGGACTCGGCACGCGGCTGCTCAGCGCGGACGAACTGCTCGACGCGCTCGTCCGCTCCTGCGGGCTGGGTACCGGCGCCCCAGCGAACATCGAGGAACGTTGGGAGGCATGGCAGGTGGACGAGGTGCGGCACGGATGCTTCTGGCTCGAGTCCTGGCCCGATCCGGAACGGGGCACGGCGCTGCTGGCGGCGTTGCGGGACCTGCCCGCGTCGCAGACCAGCCTGACGTTCCTGCTGGAGCCGGGGCACGACGGCACCGGCCTGCGGTGCCTGCTGCGCCTTGCCGCGCCGAGCTCGTCCTACGAGGCGGCGTGCGCGAACGCGCAGCAGCTCGCCGAGAACCTGGGCGGGCGGCTGTTCCGGCTCGACGGTGAGCACGCCCCCGCGGTGTACGCCACCGTGCCGAGCGGAGGCGGTGCGCGATGACCGTGCCCGGGGGTGCCCGGCCGCAGCAGGCCGTCCACGGTGAGCAGCTCGTCGCGGCGTCCGTCGCACGGGAACCCGCACTGGCGGAGTCCACGGGGGAGGCCACGGCGAGCGCGTCAGCGCAGGCGCTGCCCGTGCCGCAGGCTGCCGCGAGGCCACTGGCCACGCCGACGGTCCCACCAGCTCCACCCCCGGCCGGTGACGGCACGCGGCGCGAGCCGCGGACCCGGCCGGAGTGGCGGACTCGCCGGCATCGTGGCCTCAGCAGGCTGCACATCGGCAGGCACCTGGCGCCGGCGGACGAACTGGACCGCGTGCAGCTCACCGCCCGGTCGGTGGGCCTGCCGCTCGGCAGCGACCAGGCGGGTGCGCCCGTTCCGTTGCAGATGTTCGGCCCGCGCCCGTCGTCGGTCGTCCTGCTCGGCGGGCTCTGGGCCGCCAAGCTCGTGGTCTTCCGCTCGCTCGGGTTCGGGGCGAGGGCGGTGGTGTTGACCGGCCGGTACGCCGCCTGGCGGCATCTCGGACAGTGGGCGACGGGCCGCACCGACCGCGTCGCGGTGCTCCCACCCGGTTCGCCGCTGGGCACGGTGGCCTCCGCCGACGCCCCGCTGCTGCGGGTGGACGACCTGGACGACGCAGGCGAGGCGCAGCCAGCGCCCGCCGGGGAACCGCCGTGGCAGACCCGGTTGCTGGTGTGCCGGCGGCTCACCCCCGCGCGGTTGCCTGCGGTCCGTGCCGCCGACGTGCTGCTGACCCAGCGGCTGACGCCCGACGAGGCGGGCGCCGTCGTGGCGGCCCGAGGGCTCGCCGACCGGGACGCGCACGCCCTGCAGCTGCTCCAGGACGACATGCTCGCGCTGGACGCCGGTACGGGCGTCAGGTACGTCTGGACCAATCCGGGAGGCGCCGAGCAGCGCGCGCTCGGCCGGCCCGGTCCGCGGTGAGGCGGGGCGATGGGACACGAGGTGCCCCCACGCCGGGGGATTAACGTGGGGGCACCTCATTCCGGCCGCCGCTCAGCCGGAAACCTGGAAGGCCGAAACGAACCAGCGGACGGGACGGCCGTGCACGGGACACAGTGGACCATCGCGCCGTCGCGATCGCCGCGCGGCCTGGGAAGCCGAACGGGCAGTTGGCTTCCCGCGCCGGTCGCTGGCATTTCCAGGTCCTCCTTTTCTTGCGCGACAACGAAAAGCTACGGGGCGTGGTCAGGTTCACGCAGTCTTCTTGAGGAATCTTGAGCTTTGCGACCTTGTCGGCGATCACGGAGAACACTCGCGCTGCTCGGCGTGCTGCTGCTGGGCCTGCTGCCAGCGGCGTCCACGGCCACGGAAGACGGCGGCCCGGTGCGCCGGATCGTCATCGTCTCGGGTTCGACCGGCGGGGTCTACTACTCGTACGGGCTGGCCATCGCGCGGGAGCTCGCAGCCGCCACCGGTGTGCGCGCGCGGGTGGTGGCGACGCAGGGATCGGTGGAGAACCTGCGCGCGCTGGTGGAGGGAACGGGCGACCTCGCGTTCAGCGCGGCCGACGCGGTGACGGAGACCGGGCTGCCGCCCGACGTGCCCACGGTCTCGTTGCGGGCGATCGGCCGGCTCTACGACGACTACCTGCACGTCGTGGTGCCCGCGTCGTCGCCCGCGCGCGAGCTCGGCGATCTGCGCGGCCGCACCGTGTCGGTCGGCTCTGCCGAAAGCGGGACGGAGCTCATCGCGGAACGACTGCTGGAGCTGGCCGGCCTCTCCATGAGTGAGATCCGGCCGGTCTTTCTCGGGCTGGGCGATTCCGCGGCCGCGATGCTGCGCGGCGAGGTCGACGCCTTCTTCTGGTCGGGCGGCCTGCCGACGGGCGCGGTGTCCGCGCTCGCCGCCGAGCTGCCGATCCGGTTGCTGCCACTTGGCAACGAGGCCGCGTCGATGCGCGCCACCCACGGCAGCGCCGGCTACCGGGTGGCGACCGTGCCGGGCGGCACCTACGCGGACGTGCCGCAGACGCGCACGCTCGCGGTGCCCAACTACCTGCTCGTGCGCGCCGACGCCGATCCCACCGTGGTCGCGTGGGTGACCAGGCTGTTGTTCGAGCGCAGCCGCGCGCTGGGGGATGCGGTGCCGGTCGCGCGCTCGCCGAGCCCGCGGACCGCGATCTTCACCGATCCCGTGCCGTTGCATCCGGGCGCGCTCGCCTACTACCGGACGATCAAGCCGTGATCGGCGGCCCTGAGCACCAGCCGTACGGTGAGCCCGCCCCGTTCGGTCGGCTCCACCTCCACCCGGCCACCGTGCTGGCGGAGCAGCTCCGACGCGATGCTGAGCCCGAGGCCGGTTCCCGCGACGTTCTGGTGCCGGGGGCTGCGCCAGAACCGGTCGGTCACCCTGGCCAGCTCGTCGCGCTCCAGACCGGGACCGGTGTCGCTGACGGCGATCGCCAGCTCGTCGTCGTCACGCCGGATCCGGATCGAGACCGCGCCCCCTCGGGGCGTGAACTTCAACGCGTTGTCCAGCACCACGTCCAGTGACGTGCTCAGCGCGGTCGGCTCGAACCACGCGTACGCCGGGTCGTGCGGGCCGCCGGTCACCGTGATCCGCCGGTTCCTCGCGAGCGGCGCCCAGGCGAGCAACCGCTCGTCGACGATGGCGCTCACCTCGACGAGCGCGGGCTCGCCCGCGCTGGCGTCGGCGCGCGCGAGCCGCAGCAGGTCGTCGAGGATGTGGCCGAGTCGCTTGGCCTCCGTTCGCACGTGTTCGTGATCCTCCTCGTGGCCGGGCCGCAGTGCGAACTCCAGCTGGTCGATGCGGAGCTGCAGTGCCCCCAGGGGATTGCGCAGCTGGTGGGAGGCGTCGGCGACGAACCGCCGCTGCCGGTCGATCGCGGCCTCGACCCGCGTGGCCATGTCGTTGAACGACGCGGCGAGCCTGCGCAGCTCGGGCGGCCCGCTCTCCCCGACGACCCTGGCCGTGAGCCTGCCCGAGCCGAACTCGTGCGCGGCGCGGTCGAGCAGCCCGATCGGCCGCAGCACCCACGACGCGATGCGCGAGGCCACCGCCACGCAGCAGGCGAGCGTCAGCAGCGCCGCCACGGCCACCACACCGACCACGACCCCGCCCGTGTGACGGAGGTGCTGGGTGGGCGAGAGGGTGACCAGAGCGCCGAGCACGTCGCCGTCGCGGGTCACCGGCTCGGCCACGACGAGATCTCTCGACTGCCACGGCAGGATGCGGGTGCCGGTGACGTCCCGGTGCCCGCTGAGCGCCATCGCCACGTGCTCGCGGACGTCCGGATCCGCCCAGCGGGCCGTGTCGCTCGATGCGAGGCGGACCGCGGGTGTGAGATCGAACAGCGCGACCCGCACGCCGTGGACCTGTTCGTAGCGCCGGAAATCGGTGAGCAGCGAGATCCGGTCGGCGCCGGTCGTCGCGGCCTCGGCCATGGAGACCAGCCTGCGGGCGTCGTCGCGCCGGTCGGTGAGCATGGTCTGCTGTTCGACGTCGATCCGGCTGGCGGCCAGCGGCGCCGACAGCGCGGTGACGACGGCGGCCATGAGCAGCACGAGTACGGCGCGCAACCTCGCTCGCACCGGGGCTCACCCGGTCCGGAGCCGGTACCCGATGCCACGCACCGTCTCGATGCTGTCGGCGGGCGCCAGCTTGCCGCGCACCGACGCGATGTGCACCTGGAGCGTCCGCTGGGCACCGCGCCATGACGTTCCCCACAGCTCGCTGATGATCTGCTCGTAGCGCATGACGACACCGGGGCTGCGGGCGAGCAACGCCAGGATGTCGAACTCGAGCCGGGTCAGGCGGACGGAGCGGCCGTCGACCGTCGCCTCGCGGCGTCTCAGGTCGACCTTGACGCGGCACGGCTGCGCGTCGGGTGCGGGCTCCGGGAACACGGCCCGCCCCGCGGTGCGCCTGCGGACGACGGCGTTGAGCCGGGCGAGCAGTTCCCGCGAGTCGTACGGCTTGACGATGTAGTCGTCTGCGCCGAGGTCGAGGCCCTGCACCCGGGACCGCAGGTCATCGCGGGCGGTGACGATGAGCAGCGCGGCGTCCGTGGCCGTCCGGATGCGCTTGCAGACGTGCGTGCCGTCCCGGTCGGGCAGCCCCAGGTCCAGCAGCACGACGTCGAGCGTGTCGTCGACCGCGGCGAGCGCCTCGGCCGCCGTTCGCGCCACCCGGATCTCGTACCCGTGGTGCAGCAGGACGGCCGACAGCGCGCCGACCACAGCGTCGTCGTCCTCGACGATCAGCACCCGCATCGAAGCCGCTGCCGCCCGCTACTGCTTCCCGAGCACCGGTGCGGTGTCGGGTCGTGCGGGGGCCGGGCGATCCGCTCCGGCGACCACCGGTCCACCCGGTGTCGAGACCTCCCAGGCGCTCTCGTCGGTCACCGGACCCTGGTGCCGTGGCTCGTCGGTGACGCGACGGTCCGTGCGGTCGGCCTGGACGGCCGGCTGCCCTGCGGGTGCCGGTGCGCCGGACCGGCGCAGTGCGGCGGGAACCTCGACCGCGTGCTGCGGCTGCTCCGGGGCGTCCGCGGTGCGCCCGGCGAGGACCGAAGGGACGTCGCCGGGCAGCCCCGTGGCGAACTCCGACGCGGGCGTGGTGCGGCGGCGGTCGAGCTCTCGTCGCCGCTGGGCGGCCCTGCGTTCGGCGCGTTGCTCGGTGTAGCTGCGGCGCGGGGAGGCCAGCCGCTGGTTGACGAGCACCGGTGGCGCAGCGGCGGTGCCGGGCGCGGTACCCGCGGCCGCGGGCGCCTCGGCGAGGCCACCCGGCCGCGTGCGTTTGCGGTCCTGCCCTCCGAGCACGGGCGGCGCCGCCACCCCGGGAGGAGACAGGAACGCGTCCTGCCGGTGGCGTGTGGTGTCCTGTTCGTCCGAAGTGGACTGCCGGGTTCCCGGTGGTGCCGTGCCGGGCGTTCCCGGCGGCAGCGCGGGCGTGCCGGGGTCACCGGGCGCGGACCGGCCGTCTTGCGGCGACTGCCGGGACTGGCGGCCCGGCTGCTGGCCGGCCGGTGGCATCCCGGTACCGGGGGGAAGTCCCGTGCCGGGCGGAAGTCCCGCGCCGGGGGGAAGTCCCGCGCCGGGCGGTGCGCCGATCGTGCTGCCCGGCGGCCCCGCGAGCGAGGTCCCGCCGGGAAACCTCGGCGAGTTCAGCAACCCCGGCGAGCGGAGCACTCCGAGGTTCGGCGCCCCGCTGGATCCCGTGCCGAACCCGGGTGGCGCGGCGGGACGCGGCGTGAAGAAGCCGGGACGGGCGGCCGGAGGCGTGAGGCCGCTGCCCGGTGGCGGCATCGCGGTGAGTCCCGCCAGACCGGGGCCGGTGAGCCCCTGTGCGGATAGCGGCGCCGGGTCAGGGCCGGTGGGCGGCGGAGCCACCTCGCCTGCCGGAGGAGCCTCCGCGCCGGTGAACCCCGGCGGTGGCGTCCCCTCGGGCACAGGCGCAGGCGCAGGCGCACCGGCGAGCGCTGGCGAAGGCGCGGGCGGGGGTGCGGCCATCGCGAAGGTGGCGACCGGTGGCGGTGCGGCGGTGGCTCCCGTCGGTGCACCACCGAAACCGGGCGGCGGCGCCGCGCCGAACCCCGGCGGCGCGCCGGGAGCACCCCCGGGCGGGCCACCCGGCAGGTTCGGCAGCCCGAACGCCCCCGGATGGAAGACCCCGTCGAGCGGCGTCATCTTCGGTCCACGGGCGCCCGCGATCCGTTGCGTGTAGGGCAGATAGGCGTCCGCTGCCTCGCGGGCGAGCTCCCGGGCCTTCTCGTTGTACTTGTCCTTGGTCTCCGACTCGGTGGGCTTGCTGTTGATGTCGGTGTGGGTTCCGCCGTCCTTGGCGGCGAGGTAAGGAGTGCCGTCGGGTTTGGAGTTCTCCAGCGCCGTCTGGTACTCCTCCCAGAGGGTGGCCATCTCCTCCTGCTTCTCACGCATCACACCGGCGAGCCCGCGCAGGGCGCCGGCGGTGTCACTGGCCGACTCCTGCCATTGGTCCAGGTACACCAGCGTGGTCCCGACCCGGAGGAGGAACGCGGCCTTCGCCGAGGGCGACTCCCAGTTGGCGTCGAGCCCGTCGGTCTGGGTGCGCAGATCGCTGCTCAGGGTGGACAGCGCGCTCGCGAGCTTGCTGAACTGGCCGGCGCGATCGTCGACGTTGCCGGGCTGCTCGCCCATGAGCTCGAGGTTGATGGCTTCGATCGTGTCGCCGCGGGCGCCCTCGGCGACACCGATCTCGAGCTGTCGCGCGCTGGCCGGCGGCGGCCCGCCCATGATCGACGGATGCCAGTTGGCGGCGGCGTCGCCGCCCTCATCACCCGTGATGTAGTGGCCGGGCCCGTTCGGGCCGCCGTGCGGCAGGTTCGCCCCGTAGTAGTCCTCGCCGGACATGTGTCCTCCCCCCGTCTGCCCGCAGGCCCGATCAGAGACCCGGAGCCTGTTCCCGGGCCTCCTGCTCCTGTGCCTCCGCCAGCGCGATCCAGTCGTCCGGCGTGACCGCGTCGGGCTGTGGCGTGATCGTGCGGTGCCCCGAGGTCTCGCTGTTGCCGTCCGCGTCCTGCCGCTCGGTGTGCATCTCGACGGTGCCGTCGCGGTGGTGGTACTCGTGTTCGATGGTGCGCCCCACCAGTGCGCCGTTCTCGTCGCGGATCTCGGTGACGTGCTGCGTGTGGGTCAGGCCCGCGTGCGGGTAGGACTCATGTGTCGTGTACTCCCGCTGGTCGGGGGTGGAGCCGGATTCGGAGCCCGGCGCCTGCCCTCCGCCGTCGGAGGCGCCCGCCGCGGGCTGCTGGTCGTACAGCTCCTCCACGGTGGTGCCGTCGATGTGCGACGGCAGCCCCGCGGGCCTGGTCGCGCCCGGTGCGTCGAAGGCGAACTTGATCGCGTTGAGACTCACCGCTCCCATCGCGTCACCAGTGCCGTAGAGATCGGCGATGATGTGCGCGACCGAGGACAGCACCGTCAGGTTCTGCATGGCGTCCCCAAGGAACAGCTGCGCTTCCTCCGCGCTCCACCTGGTGGCGTTCTCCGCTTCCCTCCCCGGCGGGAACAGCCCGGTGCTGAACTGGCCGTCGCTGCCGCCCAGCAGCAGCGCGGACTCGGCACCAAGGTAGTCCTGGAGCCCCTCCCGCAGGCTCGCGACGTTCTCACCGAACGTGCGGAAGGAGCCGAGGTCGGCGTCGAGATTGCTCATGGGGGCCTCCGGATGCCACCGTGGACGGGGACGAGTGCTGTCCCCAAGAAGTCAACCCTCACGGCGCAACCCCCGGTGGCAGGTGCGCCAGCTGCACCAGCTGTGCCCCGGAGCGCCGGGTGATCAGCCGGCCGCGGCCGGGCGGCAGCGGCTGTGCCTTGAGGTTGCCCAGCAGCGGACCCTCCTCCTTGCTGCCCGACATCAGGATGCCGGGGGAGGCGAGGTCCCGGATGCGAGCGATGACCGGGTCGAACAGGGCCCTTGCCGCGCCGCCGGTGCGCCGGGTGACCACCAGGTGCAGACCGATGTCGCGGCCCTGGGTCATGAACTCCAGCAACGGCGTCAGCGGGTTGTCGTGCGCGTGCGGCACCACGAGGTCGTAGTCGTCGATGAGCACGAACAGCTCGGGACCGCTCCACCAGTTGCGGTCGCGGAGCTGCTCCGGCGTGATGTCGCCGCCGGGCAGCCGTTTCGTCATCGCGTTCACCGTCAGCCCCACCATCTGATCCACGGTCGAGCGGCTCGTGGCGTAGCCGATGCGGTACTCCTCGGGAACCAGCCCGAGCATGCTGCGCCGGTAGTCGATGAGCGCGATCTGGGCCTGCTCGGGCCCGTAGCGCGCCATGATGCCGGTGGCCAGCGCGCGCAGGAACGTGCTCTTGCCGCATTCGACGTCACCGAGCAGCAACAGGTGCGGCTCGGTCTCGAAGTCGAGGCGCACCGGGCGCAGGTCGCTCTCGGCGATCCCGATCGGAATGCCCCGCTCGTCGGGAGCGGGCAGCGTGGAGTACGGCAGCTGCGACGGCAGCAGCCGCACACGCGGGGCGGCCGGCCCCGGCGCGGCGTCGCTCACGGCGCCGACGAAGTGGCTCACGCCCTCGGTGAGCTCCGCGTCCGTCGAGCGTCCGTCCACTCTGGGCACCGCGGTGAGGAAGTGCATGCCGTCCGGGGTGAGTCCACGGCCGGGCGTCTGCTCGGGCACCGTGGCCGCCTTGCGCCGGTTGACCGCGGAGTCGGCGGGGTCGCCCAGCCGCAGCTCGAGCTTGGTGCCGAACATGTCCTTGGTGTTCATGCGCAGGTCCATCCATCGGTTGCACGTCGCGATCACGTGCACTCCGAAGCCGAGGCCGCGGTTCACCAGCTCGCCGACCACCGGCTCGAGATCCTCGAACTCCGTGCGCAGCGTCGTCCAGCCGTCCACGACGAGGAACAGGTCGCCGAACGGGTCCTCGGCGAACTTGCCGGAGCGCAGCAGCCGCCGGTAGGTGGCCATGCCGTCGATGCCGTGCTCTGCGAACCGCTGTTCGCGCTCGAGCAGCAGGTTGTGCGCCTCGGCGACGCTGCGCCGGACCTGGTCGGTGTCGCGGCGGGTCGCCGTGCCGCCGACGTGGGTGAGCTCGCGCATCGCGGTGAGCCCGCCGCCACCGAAGTCGAGGCAGAAGAACTGGACCTCGGCGGGCGTGTGGGTCAGCGCGAGGCTGCCGAGAATGGTGCGCACCGCGGTGGTCTTGCCGCTGCGGGGCCCCCCGACGACGACCACGTTGCCGCCCGCGCCCGCGAGGTCCAGCCGGTAGGTCTCGCGCTTCTGCTCGAACGGCATGTCGATGATCCCGGCGACGGCCCGCAGCGCGCCGTGCTCCTCGGCGACCTCGGTGGTGAGCCCCCGCTCCGGGTGCTGCACGAGCGGTGCCAGCAGCTGGTCGAGCGTCGGCGGTTCGGCCAGCGGCGGCAGCCACACCTGGTGGGCGGCCTTGCCCTGCCCTCGCATGCGCTCCACCAGCACGTCGAGCAACGTCTCGCCGCCCTCGTCTTCGGTCTCGGCAGGCGCCGCCTCCTCGGCCGGGGTGTCGGTGGCCGGTACGGCGTAGCGGGTCGAGAAGTCCTGCACCGGGTCGGCCCTCGTGCCGCCCGCCCCGGCGGCGCGCTCGGAGCCCTCGCGCCGGTGGATGCCGGAGACATAGGCGGCGCGGAACCGGGTGAGCTCGTCGGTGCCGGTCTTGAGGTAGCCGTTGCCGGGGGAGCGCGGCAGCTGGTAAGCGTCCGGGAACCCGAGCACGGCGCGGCTCTCCATCGCGGAGAACGTCCGCAGCCCGATCCGGTACGACAGGTGCGAGTCGAGCCCGCGTAGCTTGCCCTCCTCCAGCCGCTGCGAGGCCAGGAGCAGGTGCACGCCGAGCGAGCGGCCGACGCGTCCGATCTGGACGAACATGTCGATGAAGTCGGGGCGGGCCGTGAGCAGCTCGGAGAACTCGTCGACAATCACCAGCAGTGCGGGCAGCGGCTCCAACGGCGCTCCGGCGGCGCGGGCCTTCTCGTAGTCGCGCTGGGAGGCGTAGTTGCCCGCCTTGCGCAGCAGTTCCTGGCGGCGCAGCAGCTCGCCCTGGATGGCGTCGAGCATGCGATCCACGAGGTGCAGCTCGTCGGCGAGGTTGGTGATCACGGCGCTGGTGTGCGGCAGCTGGTCGAGCCTGGCGAACGTCGCCCCGCCCTTGAAGTCCACCAGCACGAGGTTGAGGATCTCGGGGTCGTGGGTGACCGCGAGCGCCAGCACGAGGGTGCGCAGCAGCTCCGACTTGCCCGATCCGGTGGCGCCGACCAGCAGCCCGTGTGGGCCCATGCCGTCCTGCGCCGACTCCTTGAGGTCCAGCTCCATCGGCCTGCCGTCGGCCTGTACCCCGATAGCCACGCGCAGCCGGTCGCGGTTGGACCGGGCGGCCCACGCCCGCGAAAGGGCGAACTCGTACGGGTCGCCGAGCCCGAGCAGCGCCGTCAGCTCCAGGGTCCCGGCGAGCGGCTGCTCCCCGCTGACGGCCAGCGCAGACAGCCGCAGCGGCGCGAGCGCGCGGGTGAGCGCGTGCGCGTCGGGCTCCGCGAGCGCGTCGGCGCGCCCCACGGCGCCAGAACCGTCCATGGTGCGGCTGCTGAGCGTGCCGTCGTCGGCGATCTCCAGCACCAGCGTGGTGGCGTCCAGGATCCGCGGCGGGGCGTCGGTGAGATCGAGCAGCGTGACACCCTCGGTGCCGCCCTCCACCAGCAGGTGCTCGGAGCCGTCCTTCGCGCCGCCGTCCAGCACCACGACGAGGTGCGCGGCGCCGTCGACGGGAGCCGACCGCGCGTCGAACCGCGGCCGGTTGGCGAGCACGTCGTCGAGCATGGCCTCCAGCGCAGTCACGCTGGACGCCACCAGGCGCAGCTGGCCGACCGCGTCCAGTTTCGACGGGTGCAGGGCGTGCGGCAGCCACTTGGCCCACTCCCAGCGTTCCCGCTCGTCGGGGTGCACGCAGAAGGCCACCAGCACGTCCCCGGGGGCGTGGAAGGCGCCGAGCTGCGCGACGAGGGCTCTCGCGAAGTCGCGCTTGCGGCTCTGGTCGCCGGTGACGTAGATGTGGGAGAACCCGCGCAACGCCACCGCCACGGGCAGGTCGGGCACGGTCGAGTAGGTGGTGACGAACCTGCGCAGCGCCATCGCGCACAGCGGTTCCAGCTCGTCGATCGGTTTGGTCTCCGGCGGCACGAGCGGTGTCGCCAGCTCCTGCTGGCCGAGCCCGATCCGGATCACGGTGAAGTCCCAGTCGCCCTGGCGGCGTTCCCACAGCCGGGCGCTGCGCACGGTCGACCAGAGCCGGTCCGGGTCGGGGTGCCGGTAGAGCATGGCCTCGCGCTGGCGGGCGATCGTCTCGCGGACCTGCGCGCGGAGCTGGCTGAGCCTGCGCATGTACCGGCGGCGGCTCACGATCATGTCCTGCTTGCTGGCGCCCTGACCGGCCTGGCTGAACACCTGGAAGGCGACCATGCCGAGCAGGCCGATGCCGATGAGCCCGCCCGCCACGAACATGAGCGGGCCGAAGCCCCTGCTCGCGCCCATCATCACGGCCATGCCGCCCGCCATGCCCAGCATCGGCAGGATCATCAGCATCCTGGCCCAGTTCCTGCCCGACGGAGAGGGGTTCTCCGGCGGCGGCTCCAGCACCACGTCACCGGACGGCAGCTCGGGTGCCGGACGGCGCAGCGGCCGCTTGACGATCACGGTCCCCAAGATCGACTCCTCGTGCGTCTGGTGTGGACGGACCGGGCGCAGCGCGGGGTGGCGCTTGCCTCTCGTCCCTACCATTCAAGCAACGCCATGCAGCACACGAACGGACCTTCGATGACAGTTGCCTCCGGCACGGCGCTCGCGCGCGTGACCATCGCGACGCCGGAACGGTCGATCGACGTCGCCCTGCCCGAGGACGTCGCGGTCGCCGACCTGCTGCCGTACATCCTGCGGCACGCCGGCGCGGACGCGCCCGACGCCGGGGAACGGCACGGCGGCTGGGTGCTGCGCAGGCCCGACGGCACGCGGGTCGACTCGCGGCGGACGCTGGGCGCGCAGGAGGTCCGCGACGGCGAGGTCATGCACCTGGTGCCGGGGCACGCGGACTGGCCGGAGCCGGAGTACGACGACGTCGTCGAGACGATCGCCAGCGGCGCGCGCCGTCACGGCCGCAGCTGGGGCGGTGACGCGACGCGGCGTTGCACGCTCGCCGTGTGCGCGGTGGTGCTGGCGGCGGGCACGTCGTTCTTGTTCTTGTTCGAGCCGCCGTGGCTGCTGCCGGGGCTCGCGTTCCTGGGCGTGGCCGTGGTGCTGACGGCGGCGGGGGCCGCGGTGGCCCGCGCGGTCCCGGACGCGGGTGCGGGCGCCGTGCTCGCGGGCACGGGGTTGCTCTACGCGCTGGCGGGCGGCTGGCTGGTGACCGGTCCACGGCACGCGGCCCCCGTGGAGTTCGGCTCGCCGCAACTGGCGCTGGCGGCCGTCACCGTGGTGGTGTTCGGCGTGGTGGGCCACCTCGGCGTCGCGGCGATGGCGAGGGTGTTCGCCGCGGCCGTCACCGCCGGGCTGCTCGGCGTGCTCGGCGCGCTGCTCGCGGGACCGCTGGGCGCGGGTGGATCGGCCGCGGTGGTGCTGACGGCCGGGATCGGGCTGCTGCCGGGGTATCCGGTGCTCGCCATCCGCCTCGGGAGGCTGCCGATGCCCGCGTTGCCGCAGAGCTCGGCGGACCTGTTCAGCGACGAGCCGGTGCCGCCGTCGTCCGGTGTCTTCGCCGCGGCGGTGCGCACCGACGAGATGCTGTCCGGCCTGTTGTCCGGGCTCGCCGTCGCGAGTGTCGTCTCCTCGGTGGTGCTGGCCGTGTCCGGGGGCGCGGCGAACCTGATCCTGCTCGGCGCGGTGGCGGTGGCGCTGTTGCTGCGCGCGCGGCTTTTCGCGGTGGGCCGCCAACGGGTTCCGCTGCTCACCGCCGGTGCCGTGGCCGCCGCCCTGCTGCTGGCGAGTTTCGTCGCGATGGCCCAGACCAACACCGGCCGTCTGCTGTTCCTGGTGGTGCTGCTCGCGATCGCGGGCCTCGTCGCCGTCGCGGGGCTGACCTACAGCCGCCGCAACCCCTCGCCGTACCTCGGCCGGATCGCCGACGTGCTCGACGTGGTGGCGATCCTGGCGCTGGTGCCGCTGACGTGTTACCTCACCGGCCTGTTCACCCTGGTTCAGGGGCTCATGGCGGGGATCGGCTGACATGCCGTCCAGGCGGGACCAGCTGCACTCGTACCAGTTCCTGGTGCAACGCGTCGTCTCCTCGATCATGGTGCGGGAGACCGATCCCGAGCAGACCCCGCTGCGCAGGGGGGTCGGCGCGGTCTTCGGGGGCGTGATGATCTCCGTGCTCGTGGCCGCGGGCTTCGGCGTGGTCGGCGCGCTCACGGGGGTGGGCGGCGACGGCTGGCGCGAGGACGGCTCCATCGTCATCGAGCGCGAGACCGGGACCCGGTACGTCTACCTCGACGGCACGTTGCGACCGGTGCTCAACTACGCCTCGGCCCGGCTGCTGGCCGGGCAGCCGGGCGCGGAGCCGCACCGGGTCGCGGGCAGCAGCCTCGCCGGGATCCCGAGGGAGCCGACCGTCGGCATCCCCGGCGCCCCCGACTCGCTGCCGCCCGCGGACCGCGTGGCGGGGACGCCGTGGACGATGTGCAGTGTGCCGGTGGTGGACCCCTCGGGCGCGCCGGCGACGACCACCGCGCTGCGGATCGGCGAGTCCGCCCCCGAGGGCTCGCCGCTCGGCGACCGGGCCGCCCTCGTGCGCGACGCCGAGGACGGCACGCCGTACCTGGTTTGGCACAACCAGCGGTACCGCATCGTGGGGGAGCGGCCGGACAGCGTCGTGCGGTCCCTGTACGGCGCCGGGCAACCGGTGATCGACGTGGGTGGCGCATGGCTCAACGGGCTGCCGTCCGGGCAGGACATCGGCCCGGTCCCGGTGGACGGTCTCGGCTCCCCGTCGTCGGCCGCGAGCGGGTTCACCATCGGTGATCTCGTGTACCACCCCGTCGGCGGGGGGCGGCAGCACTACCTCGTCCTGGACGGCGGGCTCGCCGCGCTCACCGAGCTGCAGACCCGCATCGTGCGCGGGCAGTACGCCGTGGAGCCCGCCGAGATCCCCACCGCCGTCGCGAACTCCCTGCCCTCCAGCGACGCGCTCGCGCCCGCCACGGGCGAGCCCGCGCCGCCCGCCGTGCCGCCGGAGCTCGTAGCGGTGCCCTCGGACGGGGAAGCGCCGTTGTGCGCCGAGACCGTCGACGCGCGCACGGCGCCGCGCGTCACGATCGGCGGCGACGCGACCGGGCTCACGGAGGGCATCCGGACCACCGTGGAATCCGGAGCCGGCACCAGGCTGGCCGACCGGGTCCTGGTGCCTCCGGGCGGGGCCGCGGTCGTGCGCGCCCTGCCGTCGAACCGCGCCGAGTCGGGCGCGATCAACCTCGTGACCGACACCGGCGTGCGCTACCCGGTGCCGTCGGAGGAGGTGCTGGCCGCGCTGGGCTACGACCCGGCCTCGCTGGTGGACCTGCCCGCGGCACTGGTGCAGCGCATTCCCGAAGGGCCGACACTGTCGCCCGAGGCCGCGCTGCGGCCCGCGGTGCCGGTGCGGCCGTAGTGCGCCCGTACCGCCGCGGACAGGTGCTCCCGTAGCCCACCGACCTGCGGGTTCGTTGGCGGACCGGGGAATCCGGGGTGTCGGTGGCCTGTCAGCGGCCGCCAGCAAGCTTGCCATGGACAGTCAGGACGACTCATGGGGTGACATGCGTTGACTCTCAACTTGACCGAGGCGCAGGTGCTCGCGCTCGAGAACCACATCGACGACACCAACGCGAAGATCCAGGGAATCATGAACGGCGTCATGAACCAGGTGGCCGCCGTGTCCGGGGGCTGGAAGGGTGACGGCTACACCGCCTTCTCCCAGCAGCAGACCACCGCGCAGGAGACGGTCTCGCAGTTGCGTGCCGTGCTGCTGCAGCTCCGGGAAGGCGTGACGCAGACCCGGCAGGAAGTCACCCGCGGCGACGAGGAGAGCGCCGCGGCGGCGCGGAGCATCGACTTCAGCGGCGGTGGTGGTATGCACTTCTCCCGGCTGTGACGGAACTCTGACGAAGGAGGAAGCCCGATGGCAGAACAGATCAGGTACGAGTTCGGCAGCATCGACGAGACCGGTGCGCTGCTGATCCAGGCCGCGGCGCAATGCAAGGCCGCGGTGGCCGAGCTCGGCGTGAAGATGCGGAACACGTGCGCCGAGGACTGGAACGGCGGCGCGTCGGAGATGTACGCGACGGCGCAGACGAAGTGCAACACCCTGCTCGACGAGTTCGCGGAGAAGGAACGCCAGAGCGGCTGTGCGACGCAGCAGGCCGGCACGGACATGCTCGGTATCGACAACCGGTGCGCGGGACTGTTCGGCTGAGCGGGTCCCGTGGAGCCGGTCCAGGGGTCGGCTCCACGGGACTTTCCGCTGCCAGGACAAGGAATCCCGGCCGGGCCACCGGATCAGCGGCCGCGGTCGCCGAACAGGCCGCCCAGCGGGCCGGGCGTCTCCGGCTCCCGGTGTGCCATGGGAGCGGCTGCCCGGCCGCTGCGCCAGCGGCGGCGGCGTCCCCTCGGGCCGAACACCGCCACGGCGGCGAGCAACGCCGCCAGTGCGACCCCGGCCGCGGTGAGCCCGAACGCCAGCGTGGTGCTGCGGGCGGTCTCCCGCTGCCTGGCGAGCTCCTCGGCCGTGGCGGCCTCGGTGGTCATGGGGGGCAGCGCGACGGGTGCCCCGGCGGCGGTCCCGGCGAGCACGGCCTGGTGCGGGTTGACGATGCCGTGCCCGTACGCGGCGCTGCCGGTGCCCTCGCTCGCCGGGGTCGCGGTGGCGAGCAGCCGCCGCGCCACATCCTCAGTGGACAGCTGAGGCCGGTACGCGCGCACGAGCGCGGCGGCGCCCGCGACGTAGGCGGTGGCGTAGGCGGTGCCTGCCGCCGTGCCGAGCCCGCCGCCGGGGCGCGGCACCACCACGTCCTCTCCCGGAGCGACGAGGTCGACCTCGCCGGGCCGGGAGAACCGGGTGATCTCGGTGGTCCGCGTGATCGCACCGACGCCGAGCACCCCCGGATGGGCGGCCGGATAGGGCGTCGTGCCGGGAGGATCGTTCTGGCTCGCGTCGCCGACCGCCGCCACCACCACCGCGTCGCCGGCGAGCGCGCGGCGGACCGCGTCACGCAGCCGGGCACTGTCGCGGTAGGACACCGAGGAGACGGCGATCACCGACGCGTCCTGCCCGGCCGCCCAGTCGATGGCGTCGGCGAGCGTGTCGGGCGAAACCGCGTCGGCGGGCTGGGATCCCGTGGGATGGCTGTCGCCCACCACCTTGGCGGACAGGATCCGCGCGCCCGGTGCGACACCGCGGAACCCGATGCCCGGAAGCTCGGCGCCCGCGATGATGCCGGCAGCGCCGGTACCGGTGCCGAGGCAGTCGGCCTTGCCGCTGTCGCGCCCGTACGGGTCGGCGGGGGCGACGTCGGCGCTGCCCACGACCTTGCCGGCCAGGAACGGCGAGTCGTCCACCCCGGTGGAGATCACGGCCACGCGCTGCCCCTGCCCGGTGCTGGCCTGCCAGGCGAGGTCCGGCGCGAGCAGGTCCTGCGCCCACGGCACCGGCGTGATCTGCTCACCCGAGGGCAGGCACTGCTGCGCCAGCGCCGGCGCGGGCACGGCTGTGACCGCCGCGAGCGCGAGGGCGGCACAGGACAGGGCTTGCGCCCGGCGTGTTACGTACACAGGAGAACGGTAGCCACACGAGGCAACCCGGGAGGAGGCGTCATGGAGATGCCGAGCAGGACCGCGTTGGAGAGCATCATGGGCGAGCTCCGGAAGGCGATGGCGTCCATTCCGGACACCCAGCAGCGCCTGATGGAGCTTTCCGGCACGGCGTGGTCGGCGGACCGGACCGTGAAGGTGGTCGTAGGGCCGAGGGGGCAGCTGGTGGACCTCGAGATCGATCCGCGCGTGTTCCGCAGGCCGGACGCGCACGCCCTGCGCTCGGCCATCCTCGCCGCCTCGGCGCAGGCGGTGAGCCAGGTCGTGGAGAAGTCCCAGGAGCTCATGTACGAGCAGCTTCCGCCCGAGGTCGCCGAGCTGAGGGAACGGTTCCAGCCCGGGAGGCCGGATCCGGTGGCCCGTGCCTTCCGGAGTGACGCCGACATCGTCGCCGAGCGGGAGGCCGACCGTGGCTAGCTACGTCAGCATCAACACCAGTCCCGCCGCGATCCGGTCCGCGGGCGGGCGGCTCACCGACCTCGGCAGCGGTTTCCGGGACGCGGGCAGCTGGGCCGACATCGGCGCTCTCGAGGAGTTCGGCGACGACAAGTTCGGCGCCGCGATGCGGGAACAGTATCCCGCCAGCACCTGGCCCATCTGGGACAACAAGATGTCGGTCGGCCAGTCGCTTGTGGACACCGGACAGGACTGCATGACCGCCATGGACCTCTACGAGCAGCAGGAAGGCCAGAACGCCGCCAACATCAGCAGCATCGACCCCCGCCTGGGCTGAGCGGGTCCGAAAGACCGGCAGGGGGAGCCGATGGCGTGGAGCGACGACGCGGTATGGGCGGCACAGGACTTCTTTCGTGAGGTCGACGGCTACATCGAGGAGTTCAACAACTGGTTCGCGGAGAACGCGCACCTGCTCGGAACCTACGGTGCGGTGGGGGCCGAGGCGCTCGGGGTGGGCTTCCCCATCCCGGTCAACGCCTCGACCCTGTTCGACCTCATTCTCGGCGAGTACCCGAGGGTCGACGAGGACAACCTGCGGCAGCTCTACGAGGCCTGGGCGGCCGAGGCGGAGGCCACGCACGAGCTGATGGAGAGTGCGGGCGCCATCACCTCGGGCATCCAGCTCACGTGGGAGGGCACCGGCGCGCCCGTCGCGCTGGCCATGCGGATGTCCGAGTTTTCCAGGGCGGCCTTCGACCTGCTCGCGACGCAGCGCGAGCTGTCTCAGGGCGTCCAGGAGTTCTACCACCAGGTCGTGCTGGCCAAGGGAATGTTCCTGGTCAACGTGATCATCATGATGGTCGAGGTGATCGTTCTCGTCGTCGGCGCGATCCCGTCGTTCGGCGCCACCCTGGCAGCGATCGGTCCCGCGATCACCGCCAGCAGCGTGGGCATCCGGGTGGCGATGAAAGCGGTGCTGGAGGCGTTGCGCCAGGTGGGGTTCAAGGTCGCGCTGTCGCAGCTGCGGACGACCTTGCCGACCGCGGCGCGCCTTGGCCTGACCGCCGGCCGCAACGCCGCGGCACAGCGGGCCGCGCAGCACGCCGGCCTCACTGCCGCGGGTCTCGGGGCCGGTGCGGCGGCGCGGGACGGCGCCACCGGGCTGGCCGGGTGGGCGCAGCGCGCGCTGTCCGGGCCGGGCTCGCGCATCTGGGCGCTCGACGCTCAGCGGGCGCTGCGCAGGGAGGCCATCAGGGAGGGGGCCCAGCGCAGCGTGGTGCGGGAACTGCGGGGAGCTGCGGTCCGGCGGGAGCTGGCCCGGCAGTTCGCCGTCAACGCCGGCGCGCGGGGCGGCGCGACCCAGGTGCTGTCGCCCGCTGTGCGGTCCCTTGTGGACGACGCGGTCGAGCGGGCCGTGCGCAACGGGGTGAACCCCGCCGCGCTGCTCGGCCGCCGCGTGGCCGGGTACGCGCTCTTCAGCGGTGCCATCGCGGCGGGAGGGGACGTCGCCGCCCAGAGCGGTCTGCCGGTGGGACTGTGGGGCATCGACGGGTACGAGTACCGCCCGGGCTCCACGTTCGTCGCGGGCGTCGGTGGCGCGCTGAGCGCGGCGCCCATGGGCCTGGCCAGCCGGACCGGTGGGTACATGGCGACCGGCGCGCTCGGCGGTGTCCTCGGCGACGCGAGTACGAAGGCCCTCACCGCCGCATTGGACCCCGCACAGGACTACCAGCAGTCCGTGCGCTCGACCCGCGCCGACCCGAACGCGGAGTGGACGTGGAAGGACGCGGCGAAGGCTGCGCTCGGCGGCGCGATCGGGGGCGCCTGGGAGCGGGTGATCGAGACGCACGGTGAGCTCTCCACCGTGCGGCTCAACTTCGAGGAGCGTGCCTATCTCGGTTGGCGCCCGCCCGCCGACCCGCTCACCGTCATCGGGGAGACCGACGTGGCGGGGCACGCCGCCGCCGTGGAGGCGGCCGCCGCTGCCCACGCCGCCGCGACCGCGGCTGCCCCGGCTGCCCAGGCCCCGGCAGGCTCGGCGGCGCCCGCCCCGGCGGCCGGGGGCTCGACGACCGGCGGGGCCGAAACCGCCACGGGGAAACCCGGCGGCACCGCGAAACCCGGCGGCGCGCCGGCCGGAGGCAGGGGCCAGCTGACCTCACCGGCGTCCCGGCCCACCGCGGACACGGCCGTCGAGCGGCAACCGGAGGGCGCGGTGCTCGGCGAGCAGCGCGCGACGACTCCGGCCGAGCCGGCGGAGCCCGCTGACGGACCCGCGCGGGCGGCGGAGGACGGCGGTGGGGAGCGGCCGGCGCCGCGGGACGAGCCGGCCGCGCCCGGGGAGTCCGTTCCGGACGGAGAGGGCACACCCCTTGACCCCGGTGGCGACGCGTCCGTCACGGAGCCGGCCACGGCCGGGGAAGGGACGCCGCCCGATGCGGCGCCTCGGGACACCGCACCTCCCGAGGAACCCGTCCGGGGATCTCCCGAGGGACCCGTCCGTGGGCACACCCCGGACGAGCTCCGGACGGGAGAGCAGATCCGCCTGGAGGCCGCGGAGCCCTCCGAGCACGTCGAGCGGGACGCCACGTCGGCCAGGCGTGTGCTGGCGGCACAGCTCAGCGGGCTCACCGAGGGCGGGTTCGCCACGGTGGACCGCGGCAGCGGCACCGTCACCTTCGATTTCGGAGCCGGGACCCGCACCACGGTCGAGTTCTCGGTCGACACCTCCGCGGACAACGGGCTGGAACGCGGCGAGGCCATGGTGCACGCGGGCGATTTCGCCCGGAGCGGTGGTGAGTGGACCCAGGTGCGGCCTGCCGGCGTGGTGCTCTCCGCCTACCCCGACGTCACCGGCGGCGTGCTCGACCAGGTGCTCACTCACCTCGCCGAAAGCACCCCGGGGGTGGTCCCCGAGGCCGTCGACGGCGATCCCGTCGGGCAGCCAGGGGAGGCCGCAACCGCGGCGGAGCGGGTCGCGGACCTGCTGGAGTCGCTCACCCCCGAGCGGGACGGCGTGCGGGTCGAGCCGGCCGACGGCTCGGTCCGCCTGCACTTCCCCGACGCGGTGGTGGATGCCGCCGTCGCCGTGCAGGACGCACTGGCCCCGGGAACGGGCCGCGCGCACCCGCCGCGCACCCGCGTGCTCGACGGGGCCACGCGGCAGAGCGAGCTGGCCGTGGTCGAGGTGTCGTCAACTGGAACGGAGGAGGCGCTGCGCGCGGCGCTGACCGACCTGCGCGAGTCGGTCGCCGGGAAGGGCGACCTCGCCGACGGTGCGGTCCGCCTCGCCCACGACCCTGGCGCGCGGCACCTCGTCGAGACCGTGCGCGCGGCCGTCTCCGACGCGCTCGTGCTGCCCGATGGCGACGGGTACGTGGTGCGGCTGCCGGACGACGGCACCTTCGCCGAGGACGCCCAGGCACTGGCGGACGGGCTGGTGGAGCGCGGCTACCGCGCCGGGGAACCGCTGCCGGCGGACTGGACCGACGACGGTCCCGGCCGCTCCACGACGTGGCGGCGTCCCGAGCCGGGCAACGACTTCACCCTCCGGCTGGAAACCCCCGGGTCACGCACGCCACCGCCGGGGACGGACGCGCGGACGGAGATCGCCAGGCAGCGGTGGCTGCACGAGCGACGGTCCACTGAGGACTTCGGTCCCCGGCGTGGAAGGGGCCCGCTCGGCGACAACCCCGGCGTCGAGTTCTACACCGGGCACCCGACGCGGCCGGACCAGCCGCCCGCGCCGCGGGAGATGCCGGAGGAGGAGGCGCACGAGGCGCTGCTCTCGGTGCTCAACGGCGCCGACCGCGACGCGGCCGACGAGCTGTACGCGCGCTACTACAAGAAGCCCAACCAGAACCCACCGCACATCATCCAGCGGCGTGGCGGACGGCCGGCCTACCTCGGCCACGAGGTGCCGATGATCGAGCGCGGCTCCGACGGCCTCTACCGCGTCAAGGGCACCGACGTCCCGGCGATCCCCGCCGAGTACCTCGGCGGCCCCGTGTTCGGCGACCGCGCCTCGTTCCCGGCGAACGGTGTCGTGGCCGAGGGCACGCACTTCGGGATCGAGGACGCCGACTGGCTCGCCGCCAACCGCCCCCGCATCCAGGACGCCGTCGCCGACGCGGCCGCCCTCTCGTCGGGCAAGCGACGGCCCGCGCGGCGGCCGTTCGGCAACGCCCACCAGGACGAGCACGACCGCGGCGGGTTCAACCGGGTCCGGCGCGACATCGGCGAGCAGCTCGGCAACGTCGCCGGCGCACACGCGATGCACCTCGCTCGGCAGGAGCTGCCGGTGGGGCACACCCTGGTGCCCGTGCCGGTCCCGCTCGCCGGGGCCGGCCGGTTCGACAGCGTGTACGAGGAGCGCGACGCCGACGGCAACGCGGTCGGCTACCGGGTCGTCGAGGTGAAGGGACCGACGGCGAGCCTGGGCGCCCGCGACGGCCTCGGCGCCGATCCGAACCGGTACGAGCAGGGGCATCCCCGGTACGTGCAGTCCGTGCTCGTGGCGATGCTGCGACGTGGTGGGGCGGAGGCGGCGCTGGCGATCCGGCTACACCAGGCGTGGCAGGACGGCACACTGTCCTATCTGTACGTGCAGGCGAAGGTCCAGAACGCCGCACAGAGCCCGACGTACGCGCCTGAACGTGCGGGCGAGGGCGGTTATGTCACCCATTCCCCGCGCTACGAGGGGTTCGTTCGCAAGCTTTTCGACCTCGGTGACGCGCCGCCGCACCTGCCGGCTCCGGACGGTCGCGGCACCGACGGCGACGCGCACGCCCTGCACTTCGCCGACACGGTCAGGCAGGTGGCGGGTGACGCGATCGTGCTCCCGGAGGGAGACGGGTACGCCGTCGGGCTGCCGGATCACGCGACGTACGCGCGCGACGCGCAGGCGGTGCTGGACCTGCTGGCGCGGCGCGGGTACGGCTCGGTCGGCACGATCCGCGACGGGTGGGCCGACGGCGATCCGGGACTGACGACGCGGTGGCGGCACGTCGGTCTGGGCAGGGAAACGTTCCCGCTGCGGCTGGAGACCGCGGAGTCCCTGCTCGCCCGCCACGGAGCAGGCGAATCCACTGTGGACAAGCTGCCGCCACCGGAGGGTGCCGGTGCGGTGCGGTTGCCGTCGCGGACCGATGTCGAGACCGACATCGCGCTGCAACGGCACCGCCGGGAACGGTTCTCTCCCGGCGACGACAGCCATGGTTCCCGGCCGGGCAGGGGCCCGCTCGGCCACGCCGGTGTGGAGTTCCACACCGGCCACGAGCCCGAGAGCACACCCGGCCCGCCGGCTCCCCCGGAACCGACGCCGCCCACGGCCGAGGAGGTGGCCGCCCGCCCACCCGGGCTGGTGCTGCTGACCGGCCTTCCCCGAGGGCCGCTGCCTGGAATGGCCGAGCTCGCCGCCGAGCTCGCCGGACTGGGAGTCGACGGCGCCACGGCGGAGAGCCTGAACCGCACGCTGCTGGCGCGGTTCGACCGCCTCGTGGGGCCGGACGGTGCGGTCGCCGCGTTCGGCGGCAGGGACGTCCGGGTCCGCGCCGTGCCGGAGGGCCGTCCGCGGATCGTCCCGACCAAGACCGACGTCGTCGAGCTGGCCCAGAAGCGCATCGTGCAGAGCGGCGCCGGGGTGGGGCGGGACCGCCAGCGCGGCAGGCAGGTGCAGCTCAAGGCCGACGTGGCCCGCCTGATCGACCCCGTCTCGCGCCTGCTGATCCCGGTCACGGCCGGGTTCACGGCACAGGGAGGGCAGTCGGAGATCCGGACGGCGACCGGACGCTTCGCCGCAGCGGCGGGCAGCTCCGTCGACTACAACCAGTTCCACCACGACTCGGCCACGCTCGTCGGCGTCGCGGTGACGTGGGAGGTGTCGGTCCGGGACGACACCGGTTCATGGGAATCACCCAGGCGCGTGCCGCCCACCGGGGATGCCGCGGAGATCACCGTGTGGTCCGGCAACGGCTTCCTGCGCCCGCCGCCGGAGGCGGTGGCCAGCAGCCCCGCCGACCGGCTGGACCCGCGGGTGCCGCACTGGCACGCCTACGGCATGAGCGGGCTCGACGCCATCGCGGAGGCCGTGGTGGACGACCTGTTGCTGTCGGACGGCGAGCGGACCCCGGACAACGCCGAGTACGAGGCCGTGCGCATCGACGTGCGCGGTCTGCAGTCGCGCCTCCGGAAGGCGGCCGCCCAGGGAGACAGACTGGAGCTCCCGGTCCGCACCAATGGCAGGCTCAGTCACGTCGTCGAGATCGATGTCGAGATCCGCAAGGACACCGCGGAACTCCTGACCGCGCCGATGCGCGACCCCTACCTGAGCTTCGACAGCCGGTCCGGCTCCGGCTACGGCGGGGCGACGGCCGTCGCCGACAACGGCACGCTCGGCCTCGGCGCCGGGCCGCGGCTGACCCCGGCGCTCGAGGCCAGTGCCACGGCGTACGGCACCCGCAGCAGCCTGCACCGGTACGGGGTGGACAGGGACACGCTGCAGATGCGCGACCTGCGGTTCACCGGGAACACCATCGTCCACAAGGTGTCGTACCGTGCCTCGGTCATCGTGCGCCCGATCGAGGAGTCGGCGCGTACGCAACCGAAGCGCTTCGACGGGGAGGTCTACCTCCGGATGCCGGAGGAGCAGGCCGCGCACTGGGGTCTGCCGGTGCCCGAGGAGGCGTTCCTGGTCGACGCCGCCGGCAACCGGCTGACCGAGCAGGTCGAGACTCGCGACGGCCCTGTGCTCGTCGAGCGGGTCCGCAACCTCCGCACCCCGCCGACCGAGGCGGACGGCGAGGTGCGTTTCCCGTCCTACATCCGGGACGGTGTGGGCCCCGCGCACGTGCTGCCCGGCACACTCGACGGCGAGGGCATCCGGTCGGCGGTGCTGGACTGGGCGGTCGACAACGGGTACGTCACCAGGCGTGACCCGCGCACCGGCGCGGTGAAGCTCGACAACAGGGGTGTCCTTGCCCATGACGGCAGCCTGGTACCGCTGGCCACCCGGAGCCCCACCGAAGCGCGGCACGAGACGAGGCTGTACATCGAGGACCAGCTGTCCGACGCCATCATCGCCGCGCAGCTCAACGAGGCGGCACAGACCGGGCTGCCGCTCACCCTGTGGAAGCGGGACCGGACCGCGGTGACCGGATGGCGCAGCGTCACACTGAACGTGCGCGCCAAAGTGGACACGGCGAACGCGGTGTACCGCGGAACGAGCGACGAGTACCACCTGATCAACCTGGTCTTCGGCACGGAGGCGCTGAGCCGGTCGAGCTCGTTCACGGGCGGCGGCCGCGGTGAGGTCGGCGCCAGCGGACTGCTGCGCTTGCTGGCGCTCGCCCCGGCGGCCGGAGCCAGCGGCACGGTGGAGCCCGGGGTGACGGCGCGCCGCAGCGGCAGCAGGGTCGCGTCGATGAACGACCGGGGCACCGACGCCGCGTTCAGCGTGCCGGTGTCCTACGAGATCACCGTGCGGGACGGCGAGCGGGAAACGCTCCTCGGGGCGGTGGACGGCCAGCGGGTCGACGTACTCCTGCACCGGGCGTTCACCGCCGGCGAGTCGGTCCGCTCCGCGACTCCCACCTCGACCGAGGTGCTAGACCGGGCGAAGCCGCTGCACGTGTCGAACGCGGCCGATGTCCAGCGCGCCATCGGCAAGGCCGCGAGGAGCCCCGAGGGAGCCGTGCCCCAGCGCCGCCGCCCGCTGCGGGACCGGCTGCGATCCCGGCCGGGCTCGCTTCTCGCCGGAGCGTTGCTGCCCGTCGTCAGCGAGCGCGCGATCCGCCAGTTCGGCGACTACGGCGACCTGCTCTCCCACCTGCCGAGGATCTTCGGCGCCGGCTACGGCACGACCGCGCCGTTCCTGACGGGCAGGCGGAGGATCACGCTCCGCGGGGAGCTGGAGGGCTCGACGTGGGTCGGCAAGGCCGACTGGGTGGCGTCGGGCACCGCCGTGCTGTCGGAGACGTTGCTCGGTGCCACCCACGACATCGGGGCCGGGGTCAGCGTCGGCCTGGCCTCCACGGCGGACAAACTCGGCGGATCGCCGGGGACGGGCGAGTCCGGCCTGGTCGGTAGAGGGTCGTCGACCGCGGGCGCCACGGGAGCGACGTCGGAGACCGGCCGGGTGGTCCTCACGAACGACGTCTACCTCTTCACGGCCGAGGGAACCGTCACCGTCACCCCGGGGGAGCCGGGCGACACCACGCCGCTGTCGGTGGTGTACGCGCTGGCGAAGGTCGACGCGCTGGAGCTCTACGGCGACGGCCGCGTCCCGCTGCCCGCGAGCGAGGTGGCGGACGTGCTCCGCGCCTGGAGCGGTGGCGAGCAGCAGCTCGACCGCGCCGTCGTGGCGAAGGCCGCGCTCCGGCTGGTCACCGAGCATCGCGACGAGGTGGCGGCGCAGCACCTCTGGCCGGTGCTCACCGACATCGCACGCGCCTATCCCGGGGCAGACCCGCGCCTGCTGCCCGACGAGCGCACCGCGCAAGCCCAGGACCCCGTCGTCACGGCACTCGAGTACCGGGTGGTGCTGGAACGGCTCGTCACCGAACATCCGGAACCGCCAGAGGAGATCGGCGAGGCGGCTCCGCCTCCACAGCTGACGAGGCCGGGGGAGAAGGGACTCGGGGCGAACGCGGGAGTCCGGCTCACGCACGACACCGACCCCGTCGACGTCCTCCGGAACCTGGTCGACCGGGTGATGCCCGGCCTGCTCGACCGTCAGCCGAGGGTGCTCGACGCGCTCGAGACACACGTGTCGGCCCTCGGCTCCGCCGCCGCGATAGACACGATGCTCTCGACCGGGCTCGAGCTGAGGCTGCCGGTGCGGACCAGGCTGTGGACGCAGAACCTCGTGGTCCGGTTGACGGCCGAGCTCGGCACGCCAGAGGTGACGGGACGGCAGGAGAGGGTCGGCCAGGAACGGTTCCTGCACGCGACCAGATCCGGCCAGGGCGGGCACCGCCGAGAAGGCGGGTTCGACCTCCCCGCCCGCGGCAAGGACGAGACCGGGCCCGGCGACGAGATCGGCGTCGATCCCACCGGCGGTCCACTCGCCGGCCGCCAGCACGCCGACCAGGCGGTCACCTCCGCTCAGGAGCACACACTCGCCGGTGAGTTCGACTGGGTCGCCGTGAACCGGCTCCGGGCCAGGCTCGACATCACAGCCGGGGTCTGGGCGGAACCCCTGTACGGCGCGGGGCTCAGCGGGCCGGTCGGTGCGGCGAAGCAGCTCCTCACCCAGCCGGGACGGCTGCTGGGCCGGGGAGAGTCCGCCTCGCGGTTCGAGGCCACGGTCCGGGGTGAGCTGACACTCGAGTACCCGGCGCGTTCGGTCGCCGACGGGGTTCCCGCCGAGCCCGGTCCCCTCGACTTCCGCCGCCTGCGCCCCGGAGCGCTCGCCGACCAGGACGTGCGGGCGATCTTCGTCGAGCGAGAGCGGCTCGTCGAGCAGGCGCTGCACCTGCTCTCCGCGCCCGACGTGCTCGGCCACCGGGTGCACCAGTACCGCGACCGCATCAGCGACGCACTGGGGCCCGCGGTGCTGCAGGCCTACTTCGCCACGCTGAACGGCGGCGGCGAGGCCACGACGATGCTGCTCGACTCGATCCCGGGTGGCACGCTCACCGTGAGCCTGCGGACACGGCTGTTCGACGTGCGGGTGGAGCGCTGGGAGGACGGTGACGATCCCGAGGCGGACCGCGGATTCAGCGCGCAGACCCGCGTGGTCGAGGCGACTGGCCGCACGATGGGCGCGCGCTCGGCGCTGACCGGTCTCGTCGGCGGAGACGCCGAGTCGCCGTACGAGCTGGATGGCGCGGCCCCCGGGCTCCGGGGTGAGGCCGACCCCGCGGGGACGGTCAGGGGCAGCGTGTCGGGCGGGCAGCAGAACACGTTCACCCGTGGCACCCGCGTCGACCACCACATGATGACCCGCATGGGGTCGGCGCTCTGGTCGGGACGGGCTGAGCACGCGCTCACGGTGACCTGGAAGCCCTGGCTGCGTCCGCCGGAGACCCGCCGGGCGGAGGTGGTCGGCGGTGTCTACTTCAAGACCCCGTCCGCGCGCGTGCCGGACATCCTCGAGCAGCGGGTGCGGCTGCCCCGGTCTCCCGAGGAACGGGCGGTGCTCGCCGATCCCCTCGCCGACCAGGGCGCGGCGCCGAGAGCGTTGCGCCGCACCGTGCGGAACGCGCCAAGGTTCGACATCGCCGACCTCCTCCGGCAGGCTTCCCAGCGGGAGGACTTCTCGGCCGACCGTCCTTATGCGACGGTCGCCGACCTGGTGCGGGAGCTCGTCGGAGAACACCCGCTCGCGGTGTTCACCGGCGATCGGGGCCGCGCCGAGCTCGCCACCGTCGGCGAGCTCTTGCTGCGCGCCGACGACGCGCTGGACACGCTCCGCGACGCGACGGCGCCGCAGTTCCGCCCCGGGGAGCTGGAGCAGGCGCGATCCCTGGTCGGTCAGCTGCGGGAGTCGCTGCTGGCGCTCCACGCGGCCCGCGACGAGCTGTCGACCGCGAGCACGCCGGAGGAACGTTCCGCCGCGGTCAGGCGGCACGACGCGGCCTCGGCGGACTGGGCGAACTGGCGGCCCCGGCTCGGCAGGCTCCATGACGCGCTCGTCCGCGCGCAGGCGGCGGTCGGTGCGCGGACCGGCACGACACTCGACGTGGTGCCCGATCTCGTCGCGCGGACGGGGTTCCTGCGCTACGACCTCGCCGACACGGTCCGCGGTGTGCTGGCCGAGCTGGGGATCACCGGCAGGTTCGACAGTGTCGAGGGCGGGCGGGAGCGCCGGCGCTGGATCGCGCGGGACGGTGTGCCGTTCTCCGACACGTTCCTGGGTTCCGCTGCCGTGCCGTCCCCGCCGGAGACGCCGGGCTCGCCGGTGGATCCGGGTGTGGGGCGGCCGGGGCGGTTAGCCGGCCGGATTCCCCGGCCGCCGATGGAGCTGGCTGCTTCGGGGTCGTCGCCGGTGGATCCGGGTGTGGGGCGGCCCGGGCGGCTTGCCGCCCGCATTCCCCGGCCACCACTGGAGCTGGAGCGACTGCGCGCCGCTTCTCCGGGACCTCCTCCGAGCGAGCCAGGCCCGCTCGTGGACGTCGCGACGATCTTTCCCGCAACACCGTCCTCCGCAGACACGGTGGAAAAGGTAGACACCGTGGACACGGCGGACGTTGCGGACGTTGCGAACGGTCCGGGGAGGGCGCCCGGGGCATCCGGGCCCGAGCCGCTGCGGCTGGACGGCCCGTTCGTGCGCTACGAGGGCCCCACCACCACCGACGCGGAGCTGCTCGACGCGACACTGGAACAGGTGCTCGCCCGGCAGCCCGTCGACGCGGAGCGGGACGGCGAGGGCTGGCGGTTCGACCTCGGTGGAGGCGCCGCGGGGCCGGTCCGGTTCCGGATCGGACCCGGCGAGGGCGGGGTGCTCGTCACTGTCGTGGGCGACGTGGCCGAGGTCGTGCTCCCTCCCCTGCCCGAGGACCCGGCGCACCGGATGCTGCTCACGAGCATGGCGGTGCGGTCGGTGTCGGCCAATGCGCTGCCGGACGCGCTGCGCGAGCTGGCCGCCGGGCGGCTCGGGGGCGGTGCGCGGGAGGACGAGGACGACCTGCCGTTCCAGCGGGCGCTGCGTGACCTGGCCGGAATCGACCTCGACCGGCTGCTGGCCGCCGAGGTCGACCTGCGCGCGTTGCACGCTCGCTTCGGTTCCGACCTGCGGCTCGCCGCCGAGCTGGCGGCCAAGCGCGGCACGGCGAAGGTCCTGGATCTGCCCGCCGACGTGAAGCTCGAAGCCGAGCGGGACCGGGACGGCGACGAGCGGGAGCCGTCCGTTGTGGACCTCCCGGCCGTGGCGGGGCTCTTCGGCTTCGACCCGGCCGACGCGGAGGACGTCAGCCGGTTCACGGGCCTGCTCGCGGCGGCCCGCGTCCCGGAGGGGCTCGACCGTGGCGGGCTTGAGCGCCTTCGCGCGCTCGCCGGTGACGCCTACCTGCACGGACGCTACTCGGCGGCCTCCCGCCGTGCCCTCGCCGAGACGCACACCGACTGGCTCGGCCGGGCGTTCCAGGCGCGGGATCCCGACCTGGACCCGTTCGCCGCACTGCCCGCTCTACCCGGGGAAACAGCCGAGGAGTCCGCGGCGTCCATTGTGGAGAATCGGGTCGAGGGTGACCCCGCGCGGCAGCTCTCGCTGGTCACCGCGGTGCCGCTGGAGCCGGTGCCGTTCGCGCCCGAGCTGGCCGCCCACCTCGCCGACCGGGCGGCGGACGACGGGATCACCACGTCGTGGCTGCGGGCGCGACTGGCCGAACGGTTCTCACGACTTGTCTCGGCCGAGGGCGAGGTGTGGTCGCTGGGCACCACGCAGCCCCGCGACTTCCGGGTCCGGCTGCGGCTTGACGAGCCCCGCCCGGTGCGCATCGAGGCCCAGCCCGACGCCTCCGCGCCACTGCGTGGCGCGCTCGACCGGCGGCCCGGCACCGCCGGCATCGCCGTGGAAACCGGGAAACCGGGGGAGCCGACCGAGGTGACGGTGGCGGTCGAGGTGTCCGAACGGGACCCCGCGACCGGCGAGTTCACCGAGTCCGTCGTCTTCACCTCCGACGGGCCCGGCACGGGCGGCACGCTGCTGCTGGCCGCGGGCGAGACTCCCGCCGAGCAAGCCGCGGAGAGCGTGCGCCGGGACGAGGCGGCCGGACACCCGCTGCCCCATCTGCGGGTGCTCGATCTCGGCGGACGCGAGGAGTTCGCCGAGGCGCTGCGCCGCCTGCTCAGCGAGTCCGGGTACTCGCTCGACGCCGAGGTCCGCAGGCAGGTCACCGCCTACGCCGGCAGGCTGGAGGAGGTGCTGCCCAGCGCCGCGGCGGGAGCCGAGGGGCACGTGTTCACCGGTCGCGCCGAGGTCGGCGGCCGGTTCGTCGTGCGGCACACGGCGACCGTCCGTCGAGGCGACGTCACCATGGTGGGCGGGCCGAGCGCCGGCGTACGGACCGACCGGGTGGATCTCGACGACGGCGGCCGGGTGACCGTCGAGGCACGCACCGGGCCAACGCAGGTGCACCAATGGGGCGATTCCTCCGGGACGCCCGGCGTCGTGCACGAGCTGACCCTCTTCACCGAGACCGGCGTGGAGCTGGACAGCGTCAAGGTGGGCGGCACGCTCCTCACGCGCATGGCCGAGGCCGACGCCTACCGCTACGGGCTGCCCGTCGCCGCCGACGCCGTGGCCGACGGCCGCCTCGTACGCGGTGTCCCGGTCGCCGACCCGGCCGAGCCCGCGCCGTCCTATCCCGCCGACCATCTCACGAGGGCCGCGGAGAACGACGTCCCCGTCATCGCGCGGGAGCTGCGTACCGGGCGTCCCCTCGGCTCCACCGCGCACGACGACGGTGCCGGGCCACTGCGGGAACTGGTGCACGGCGTACTGGCCCGGCACGGGGTCGTGCCCAGCGCGGGCTACGTACCGGACGGCGACCCGGCGGCGGGGGACAACGCCCCGGTCAGCCGCAACCGGCGCGTGCGCGCGCGGCAGCTCGACACGATGCTCCGCGTCGACGCGTCGCTGAGCCAGGCCGGGCTGGAGGCCGCCTACCAGCGGCTCGCCACCGAGGGCCTGCGCCTGCGGCTCGACCGGCCGAGGCCATGGCCACGCCGGACAGAGCAGGTGAAGCTCGTGGTCCGGCTCGACCAGGATCCGGGGGCGGCGGAGTTCCTCGGCTACCTCGACCATGCCGCGGGGCAGCTCGCGCGCGGGGAGGACGGCGTGCGTGCCACCGGCTACCGCGGCCGGACCGCGGTGTTCCGGGTGCCGCACACCGTCCGCGTCGAGCTGCTGGACCACGACGGCCAGACCGTGGGCGGCAGCCTCGTCACCCGGCCCGGCAGCGCCGAGGTGTACGTCCCGGCCGACGCCGCGCTGCGCACGGTTCCCGCCGAGCTGGAGCCCTACCGGGCGGCGCTCGAGCCCGCGAGCCCCGCGCCCGCGTCCGCGCCGAGGACGCAGTCCCTCGGCGACGCGCGCCTCACTCCCTGGGACCCGGCTACCGCGGCCGGGCTCACCGGCTACGACGAGCGGGACGTGCGGGTGCTGCTCGCGGCACGGGACCGCAACGCGCCCCGGCTCGACCTGGCCGACCTGCTGCGGCACGACGACCCTGCCGGCGCCGCCGTCCGTGCCGTGCCGGGCGGGCTGCCACCGGGCTCGCTGCTGCGGCTGTCGCTCGACGAGACCGCGGCGGCCATCGCGGCGCACGACGAGGCGGCCCGATGGGCCGGCCGCGTCACCGCCGACGTCCGCCGCGCGCTCCCAGTCGATCCTCAGTCCGGGGCGGCGCGGCGCTCCGTGGTGTCGGCGCTGACCCACCTGCGGCGCGCGGAGACCGCCGCGGCGCTACTGCGTGAGCGTGGCCAGGCGCTGCTGCGCGCCCGCGCGGAGGGCGATCCGGCCGAGGCGCACCGGGAGTGGCTGGCGGCGGCCGCCGGTACGGAGCGGATGCTCGCCGACGCCGAGGCGGCGCGGCGGCTGGTCCTCGGCCCCGCGTCGGCGGTGCGGCCACCACCCGGCGTGCCTCCGGATCCGGTGCGGGCCGCCCACGATCTTGCCACCGCGCTCGACGCCGAGATCGCACTGGAGGTCACCGCGCTCGACGGTACGCGGCACCGGTACCGGGTCACCCCCGACGGCGCCGTGCCCGGCGAGAGCGGCCAGGAACCCGGCCGCCCGGCCGCGCCCCAGATCGTCCCGCCTGCCGACGACGCCTGGCCCGCCGAGCGTGCGGCGCTGCACGAGGCGTTGCGTGCCGCGGAGTTCTCAGCGGCCGAGCTCGCCCGCGTGCTGGCGCACGACGTCGACCTGCGCGCGCTGCACAGGCAGGCGGTGGCCGAGGGGCGGGAGTTCGGCCCCGTCCTGCGGGCCGCGCTGGCCGGTGCTCCGTCCGGGCCGGCGCCGCGCACCGAGCCCGCGCTCGCCACGCTGTTCGGTTTCGACTCCACCGAGCACGAGCTGGCCGCGTTCCGCGACGTGCTGCGGCGGGCCGGGGTCGGGCTGCCGGTCGACGGCCGCGACGCCCTGCTGCTGCGCGGCCTCGCCGGGGAGCTGGCGCTGCGGCACGGGGCCTTCACCGCGGCCGAGCGACGCGCGATCGTCGAACGGGACTGGCTCTCCGGCGCGGTCGCCACCCGGCCCGCCCGGATACCGCCGCTGGAGGTGCTGGATCCGCCTGCGCCGGCCTCGGCCCGCACCACCGCCGCGCAGACGCGGTTCGACGAGACCGTGCGGCTCGTCGCCGACCGCTACTACCACGGTCTGCCCCTTGGCCAGACCCACCGCGGTCCCGACCCGCTCGGCCCGCTCACGGACCAGCTGGCGGCCGCGATCGAACGCTGGGGCGTTTCCTACGGTGCCTGGGTCGCGACCCAGGCACCGGGCTCGCGGTTCACCGGCGACCTCACCGCCGAGGACTTCCCGCGCGTGGTGGGCGATCCGAACGCGCTCACGGCCGCGCAGCTCCGGTATCTGGACCGGATCGGCGCGCGTACGGAGTGGACCGAGTTCGGGGCGGAAGCGACGTTCCAGGCGCTGTACCGCGCATTGCCCGCCGCGGACCGCGCCCGGCTCGCCGAGCTGCACGGGGTGGCGTCACCCGCCGGCCTGCGGGACGGCCTGATCGCCGCGCTGGAGGTCGAGCTGGATCTGCCGGTCGACAGCAGGCCACTGTGGTCGTCCGCCCCGGAGCTGGTGACCGACGGCGACCAGGCCGCCGCGCTCGACGCCCTGCGCACCGGATCGTCCGCTGTGGACGGTCTATTCGAGGGCAGGCTGCCTGCCCTGCTCGCCGAGCGCTACGGGCTCGCGATCACCGAGGTCGACGCCGCCGGCCTCGCCACCGAGCACCGGCCGCTGGTGCGGCACGGCTCCGCCACGCTGCTGCGCACGGCTGGCCAGCACATGCCCGTGTTCGATCCGGACGACGACCCCGGTGCCGTTCCCGCGCAGCGGGCCGAGCCGCCGGCGCAGCCGGAGTCTCCGGCGGGCGCGGCCCCGGCCGCTCCCGCCGTGGTGGTGCCCGGGGAGCGCGTGGCGCTGCCGACCCTGCCGGTCAGGGCGGGTTCAACGGTCCCAGAGGGTTTGGCCGACACGGTCGCCACCCTGCTCGACCGCTCCGAGGTCGCGGCCGAACCCGCGGGTGAGAACCGCTGGCGACTGCGCTGGCCGGATGGGCTGGAAGTGGAGCTGCAGGTGCGCGCGGATCCGGATGCCACCGAGGCGTCGCTGGTACTGCCCGGCCTGCGGATGACGCTCGACGGCGGCCGGCCCGACGGCCCCGCCACGATCGTGCTGCCGCCGCTGCCGGACGCCGGGCCCGGGCTCGTGCCGCTGCTGGGCGTTCCGCTGCGGGCCGCGCTGGCTGAGCTGCCCGGCCGGGTGCGGGACCTGCACGCCGCCGCACCGGCGGCCGAGTCAACACCCGAGCCCGGCGAGCCACCGGGGGCAGCCCCGCAGGCGTCGGCGGCCGCGCGCGCCGCGGAGCTGCTGGCCGCCGACGAACGTGCCGACGAGGAGCTGGCGGCACTCACCGAGTCGCTGCTGTGGGCGCGGCAGGATGCCGATCCGGCAGCGCTCGCCGAGCGGGCCGAGGTGCTGGCCGCCGAGTTCGCCGAGCTGGCCGACCGGCACGCCGAGCCGGAGTCCGGTACCGGACTGGCCAGAGCCGAGCTGCGGCTCGCCGAGAGTTACCGCCAGCACGTGCCCGTGCTGTCCGGCCTCGCCGACACCCTGCGATACCGGAGCCTGGTGTCCGAAGAGGATGGAGCGGATGGCCTGTACCTCGCCGCGACGCTGGACGCCGAGCTCGCCCGGACCGCGGGCGAGTTGCTGCGCGGCCGGGCGCATGCCGGCCGGGTGCTCGAGCGATACCTCGAGCTGGCCGACCCCGCGCGCACGACGCGGGTCGAGTCCGAGGACGAGCGCCCGAGCGCGTTCACGGGCGACCCCCGCCCGCCAAGGCGGATGCGGCTGAGCAAGGGCGACCTGGCGCTGCTCGACCGCATGCTCACGCTCCTCACTCGGCACGAGGAGCTGGTCACCGGGCTGCGGGAGCAGGGCCATGCCGGTTCCCGCGCCGACGAGTTCGCGGTGGCCGAGCCCGAGCTCGACGAGCTGCGCCACGTCGAGGAGCTGCTGCGGCGGCTGATCAACGGCGACGACGCGGGCAGGGACAACGGGGCGGGCCTCAGCGAGGCGGTGCACGGCAGTGACCGCCGCCGGAAGTGGCTGCCGAAGGCCGTGCGGCACCCGCGTCTCGAAGGGCGGCTGACCGAGCACGGGCTGGCGATCGTCGACCATTTCCGGCAGGTCGACGAGCACCCGGCGCCGGGCCTTGCCAGGGCCCGGTGGCTGTTCAAGCACAAGGTGTCGCGCATGGCGCTCGTGCTCAAGCACAACCACTACGCCGACCCACTCGAACAGGGTGTGCTGGGAGACAACATCCACCGCGTGGTCGTCTCGCCGACCACCGAGCTGCCCATCTCCGCCCGTGACCACGGTGTCGACGGCTACGAGCTGCCGGAGTATCCGCGCGGGCACAACTCGTTCCTCGTCACCTGGTGGTCGGGCACCGGGCGCGCGGCCCTGCTGCGCCCAGGCTTCACCGTGCAGCTGGAGGCGGCCGACCTGCCGGAGGGCCAGGTGCTCGGCCCGGTGGATCGGGACGAGGCCTGGGTGGAGGGCGGGCGCAGGGTGATCCTGGTCGACCGCGACGCATCGATGTCCGAAGTGGACTCCGCGCTGCGGGAGTTGCTGATCGAGGAGATCAACGAGTACGTCGCGCCGATCAACGAGATCCAGGCGTACATGCGGTTCGCCGTCTACGACCAGGGTGGCAACATCGGCGGCAACACCGCGGGCTACCTCCTCGGCTCGGCCACCGGACTCGGCGCCGACGGCGTCGGCCTGCTGTCCGCGCTGTTCGGGTTCGTCTATGGCGGGTTGACCCAGGTTCCCCTCTATTACACCGTCGGGGGCAAGCGGGCGATCGCGGCGGACGAGATGCGCAGGCTCATGGCGGCCTGGCGGGGCGGCCTCGGAGGGCCGGGGCTGCGCAGGCTGACCAGCGAGCTGCGCGCGACGGTCGAGTCCATGACACCGCTCGCCCGCCGTTACGGCGTGGAACTGCCGGAGGTGGCGCCGCCCTCCCAGGATCTCGCTGGCTCCAGCTCTGCGCAGGCGCAACTGACGGCCAGGGTCGGGGGCACGGCGCGACAGCTGGCGGATGCCCTGCGCGGCGAGGGACCCAGGCGGATTCCCTCCGACCTCCTGGCCGAGGGCGACTACCAGGAACTGCTCGACGAGCTTCGCGCGGTGTCCTGGGACGCCGACGCCGAGCGGCTGCGGGTGGAGCTGGGCACCGGCGAGAAGGTCGACATCGCGTTCGTCCCGCACAGCCGGGACTTCTCCACCCAGCGGCTCGTCGACGGCAGCTGGCGCACCCGGGAGCTGTCCTATGAGGTCATCTACTCCACGGGGCTCGCGGGCGCGAGCGACGAACTGCTGTGGCAGACCCTTTCCCGGGAACTGCTCAGCGCCCTCTACAAGGCCTCGAGGCTGTGGAAAATGCCGAGCTTGAAAGACTACATCTGGCAGAACTACGCGACCCTCCTGCTCGAAGCGCCGGCTTCGATCGCCTTCGGCCTGGCGATGAGCAGGCTGGACACGATCGCGCAGATCCTCGTCGGCAGCATCGGCAAGCGCGGCGCCGCGGTCGCCGCCGCGCTGGCGTCGACGCGCGCGTACAAGGTCATCGCGGCACTGTGGACGGACGGCCGCCGGGCGCGGCTCGGCTACGACAAGCCGGACGGGGCGCTGACCATCAACAGCCTGGCCTACACCGCACAGGGCGTGCTGGCCTCGGCCACCGAGATCGTCAGCAGGCTCCGCAGGGAGCTCGAGGCGCACGCGCCCGAGCCCGGCACACCCGCGGACCCGGAACGTGACGCGCCGGTGCCTTCCGACCGGTTCGGCCTGACAGAGCGGGCCGCCCAGCGGGTGAAGGCGACGGCCGCCGGACACGCGAACGTGAGCTCGGTGAGCGACGAGGAGACCGATGGTGACACGAGGACGGTCGTGGTCTCCCTCGTACGGCCCGGGAGACTGCCGGAGCGGCTGCGCACCGTGGAGCTGCGGATCGTCGTCGGCGCCTCGCCCACCATGCGGCAGGACTTTCCGCCTCGCGTCGTGCACTCGAAGTTCGAGCTTCCGCGGCGCACGGTGACCATGCTGGTGCCCCGGTACTCCAGCATGGGCGCACTGCGGGACGAGGTCGACCGCAAGGTCGCCGACATCCTCGACCGCGAGGTCCACCTGTGGGCGCGCACCATCGGCCAGCTCGCGGTGCGGACGGGTGTGGTCGGGATCAGCAGCGGCGGGCCCAACGCCGTCTACTCCGCGGCGACGGGTAACGACGCGTCGGCCGTTCGCGACGGTGTCGGGGTGCTGCAGTCGGCCATCGACGGGGCCGCGACCGCCCGCACGGTTCGTGCCGGGGCGACCCGCCAGGCGGAAGGCGCACTCAAGGCCATCGGCGAGCAGACCGCGGTGCCCGCGACCATGGACGACTGGGCGGAGCTAGGCCTGCGCGAGCTGCACGGTGCGATCAATGCCGCCGCCCGGTTCGCGGAGCAGGCGCCCGCGGCGTTGCCGCCGACGCGGTCGGCCTGGTACCGGGAGACCAGGGACCTGACCGCGGCGTCGCCGCGCGAGTACGTCGACGGTTTCCTGGAGCTCGCCGCGACCGGTGCGCTGGCCGACGGCATCCCGCACCTGGCCGAGGTCAGGACGATCGGGCGCGGCGAGCTCCGGCTGTTCATCGACAAGGTCAAGCATGCCGGTGTCTACGAGCTCGGCTCCAAGGTTCGCGGCAGGCACCGTCAGGAGATGGTGGTCCGGGTGCTGCCCTGGATCCCGGGGCTGCCATCGCTGCTCCTGCCCAACGGGGCGGACACCCACGCGCTCGCCCTGGTCAGTCCCACCGATGCCGTCAATGGATACCCGCAGGTCATCGAGCAGTTGCGCAGGCTAGTGGACGTCTATCACGATGGGCCGGTCGGCGTGCCGGGCCGGGCGACGCTCGCCTTCTCCGAGGCGGGTCCCGGTGCCGCCAGCGGGATGGTCCGCCGGACGTCGGACGAGGCGATGCGGCCAGGGGCGTTCGACGTGGCGGGCGCCGCCCTGCAGCTGTCCATCTCGATCGGCGCCGCCGCGGTCGGCGTCACCGCGCAGGCCTGGCACGGCCGGGGCGAGTTCCTCTCCGGCGAGCTGTTGAGGTTCCTGATCAACTGGGATGGCGGGCCGCTGTCGCCGCTGCGCGACCAGATCGCGCTCTTCTACGCCCGCACGCTCACAGAGGTGGCCGGGGAGATCGACGCCGACACCACCAGGCTGACCGAGGCGCTCGGCCTGCGGCGCTCGCCGGACACCACGCCGTGGTCGTTCGGCGAACCGGAACCGTTGCCGCGGCCCGCCACCCCGCCACCGCTGGCCGGTGACGGCGGCAGGCGTGGCCAGGGCGGCGGTCCCCGGCCGAGACTCGATGATCTCGATGATCTCGATGGGACCGGTGCCCGGCCGTCTCTCACGAAAATGATCCGGGACCAGGCCACGCCGCACGCGACCGGAGGCGACTGGGGCGGACGCCCTCGGCTCGTGCCCGCCGCGCGCTTGCCGGAGGAACTGCGCCGTGTCTCCGCCCGGCTGAGGTCCCTTGTGGACAGCGCGGCGGAGCAGCCCGCATTCCACCGGGCCGGTGAGCTGCACCGGCTGCTCGACGGCGTCGACCGGTACGCGACGATGCTGGCCGGACGGGCCTCGGCCCCCGTCCATGGGCTTTCCGGCAGGCGCGCACTGGCCGACGGTCTCACGTTCGTCACCGGGCTGAGCGACTACGTCAACGCCTTCGACCGGGTGCTCCGTGAGCAGGAGGTGCCCTTCGACGGCCCGCGCCTGCCCGACCCGCTGAGTCCCGCGTACCTGCGCCGGGTGACGGCCGCGCCGACGGGCCAGGGGGACACCGGCTGGACGGCGCTGTCGATCTACCGGTACTTCCGGCCACAGGCGACCGAGACCGACCTCGTGGGGGCCGGTTCGCTGTGGGACCTGATCGGTGACGACGGCTATCTGCGGACGAGTCTGGAGCAGGTGCACGCACGGGCGCAGGCGGTGCAGGCGCTGGCCGCACCGGCGGAGACGCCATGGCACGAGACGGAGCCCAGCGTCGGCGAGCTCGACCTGGCCCGCTTCGGGGGTCCCGCCGCGACGGACATCGCGGCAACGCAGGAGGCCTCCCGGCTCTGGTGGGAGGGCCTGCCGGAGAGCGACCGGGAGCGGGTCCACGCGTTTCTCGCGCGCGGCAAGGGCGCCGGGTTCGCCAGCGACCGGTACAACCGGTACCTGGCCTACCTCGCGTACTGGAACGACGACCCGCCCGTGCGCGACGCCGAGGCCGACGAGGCGGCGCTGTCGTTCGCCCGCATCGTCGACGGCGCGGGCAGGCTCCCGCGGCCGGTCACCGTCTACCGGGGGATCGCAGTGCGGGACGAGGCGTATGTCGACGCGTTGCGACCCGGTTCCGTGCTCACCCGGGGGCACCCGGGCGGCGCCAGCGGTCCCGTGGACTTCGCGTCCTACGAGCTTCGCTGGGCCAAGCAGTTCGCTCTGCGCAACCCTCCCGGCGGCGAACGTGGCGCGGGCGTTCCGGTGGTGTGGCGGATCGACACCCGCCGGGGCGTCTCGCTGGCCGCCGTCCGGCCCGACAGCGCCGAGCTGCGGGAGCATCTGCTGGCCCCCGACGAGCCGCTGATCGTGCGGGACGTGCGCAGGACGACGATCGCCGGGCGCGCGGGGTTCGTCGTGCACGCCGTGGGGGAGAGCACGTGGGCAGAAGCCCGGGACGCAACCGGGACGCCCGTCCGCGAGAGTGCGTCCACAAGGTCGGCGGCGTCCACGAGGCCGGCGGCGTCCACGGAACAGGCCGTCCTCCCGGAGACGGGCCTCGTGCGCTCCGCCGAACGGGACCCGGCCGAGCGATGGGACAACGGCTTCGGCACGCATCGGATCACCACGGCCGACGTCAGCAACGCCGTCCGGGAGGTCCTGTGGCTCGTTGAACGCGGGCCCCACCGCGATGATCTCCGGGTCCGGCACGCCGGACCAAGGCACTACGTCGTCGACATCCGGGGGTCCCGCGTCGGCCGGGTCCGCTTCGACCGGATCAGGGTGTCGTTCGTTCCCGCGAACGCGTTGCCGGACAACGAGCCGTCGGCGGGCTCGCTGGACCGCTCGGACCGGGACACCCTCGTGGTCGAGATCGCGGCAGGGCTGGAGCGCAGGCGGCTGGGACTCGCGCTGGCGCACGGTATCGCCGGCGCGGGCTTCGGCGCGACGAGCTTGTTGTCCGGACTGTCGCGCAACGCTCCCGCTGTCGAGGGCAGGATGGCGCAGCTGGAGTTGATCGCCCGCGAGCTCGCCCGCCTGGCTCCGACGGATTCGGGCACGGCGCTGCGGGCGGAAGCCGACACCCTGTTCCGGGAGGTGCGGGCCGGGAACCCTGCTCTCACGCGGGCGCTGCGGGCCAGGGTCCAGTCCACGGGCGGGAATGTGCGCGGGATGTTCGGCTCGGCCGCCGGGAACGACTCCCCGCTGCGGGGTTTCCTGCGAGAACTGGACCTGCTGGAACAGCTGCGCCTTGCGGACGACCAGGCAGCGGTTGAGCGGCTGGCTCTCGACATTCTCGCGGAGCGCGTCGCCAGGCGCCAACGGAACACCAGGCGCGGGTTCGCGCTGCCCGCGGCTGAGGCGTTCGGGCTGGTGACCGCTTTGTGGCCCGACGCGCTTCGCACGTCGGACGAGCTGACCCTTCCGGCCACCTTGGCCTTGCTGCGGACGATGCGCGGAGAACCGATGGTGGCGCCCCCGCCGGTCCTCGACGAACCAGGCAGCGACGGCACCGTGGTCGCGCGGGTCGACGCGGACCGGTTCGGCAGGGTCGAGGACGAGTTCGACGGGCTTTGGCAGTCGCTGGAGCCGGCACCGCCGGGCGGTGGCCACCGCGAGGCGGTGGCGTCCGTGCCCGAGCGGATCCGCGCCGCACTGGAACGTGGCGGAGAGCGCTCGTTCGCGGTGGTGGCACTGAGGCGCCACGGCCGGGAGCCGTACGTGGTCGGCGCCGTGCACGCCGATCGACGTCTGATGTTCGTCGACCCGGTGGCCCAGACCGCGAGTACCGCCCTTCCGCGGCGAGAACTCGGCGCCGACGGCGAGGTGACCGGCGTCGACGTCCTGGTCGTCGGCCCCACGGGTCGCTCGGTCCCGTTGCCCAGCGCGGCCCTGAGCAACCTCAGCGCCCGACCGCCGAGCCCCGAGGCACTGGAGTCACTGCCCGCGGCCGAACGGGCTCGCTGGTGGGAGGCGCTGCGCCGGGTCCAGCGCGACGAGTCGTCGGAGGTCGACCTGGTGGAGCGCCTGCGCGCACCGGACCGGGGCGAGGCGGCGCTGCGTGCGGCGGAGACCACGTCCCTGTATCACGGCCTGCGCAATCGAGACGCCAGGTTGCAGCTGCGTGCGATGGCGGTGGCCGTCGGCGGCGATCCGGTCAGACTGGGCCAGGCGCTCGAGAGCGTTCGCGCGCTCGCCGAGCGCGATGGTGGGTCACTGGAGGCGGTGCTGGCTCGCCGGGGGCAGGCGTGGGCCGCGGCCGCCGCGGTACGCGCCGACCCGGCCGTCCCGGCGGAGACCGCCGACCACCTCCGGCCGGACCTGACGGCGACCTCCAAGGACGTCGACCTGCTCAACCAGCGACTCGAGCGCCGGGCCGCCTCCGCCATCGCGTCGCTCACCGACGAGGAACGGCAGTCTGTCGACACCGGCTACCCGGAACTGTGGCGGCAGCGAAACGCCAGGATCTACCTGCTGCCGCACGAGCGACATGCGTCCGCGGGCGTCGCCGGAGCCGACGGAGTCGACATCAACGCGGGCGCCCCGGTCATGGAGCCCGGCGGTCTGCGGCCCGTTCGTGGCGGGTTCGGCGAGTACGTCGTCGAACGTTTCCTCGGCGGACCGGGAAAGCCCGGCCAGGAACCGCCGTTCGGCCTGGTTCCCACCGACGACGGCTACCACGCCGGGAACCGGGAACTGCCCTACCGCAGGGAGATCGGCGTGTTCGGCAGGATCGCGGACCTCACCGGAGCTCGCTTCCACAGCCTGCTCAAGGAGGAAGGCCGGGCGGCCGGGTACGGGAGCGCCGTGGTGGCGCGAATGCGCGTACGTGACGATCTTGCCGCCTTCCTGGCGAAGGCGGGGCACGGAGCGAGGATGCTCATCGCGCGGCTGCCGCAGGGAACCAGCCCGGCCGCCACGGACTCCGCGCTGCGCCGCGGCCGGACCGCGCCGTATGAGTTCGTCATGTGGTCCAACGACCGCGGCGTGGTGAAGGGGACCCGCATCGAGCCCGGTTCCCGCGCGCTCGCCGCCCTGCCCGACGACGCCCCGCACCCGTCGCAGCTCGTCGCGTTGGCCGTGGACGGCGACGGCGCGCCGCTCGTACTGCCCGACCATCCGTTGAGCCCGGTGAACGCGCGACCCCCAACGCGGCATCACCACTCGTCCGCGGAGGCCGTGGCGCAGTTCGCCGGGCCGATGCTCGCGGGCGCGCTCGGCTGGCCTTTCGGCGTGCCGTCGGAGTTCGCCGGCCTGTTCGCCTCTCTGGGCGATGAGAACGCGCGCAGCCAGCTCGTGGCACTGGCCGAGCACACCGTTCGGGCCGGCGAGGCCGAGGGAGTGGCACCCGTGCGCCTGCTGGAGCGAGCGCTGCGGCTGACGGAGGTGAGAGCCGAGGCACGCGGGAGCAACCTGGAACAGGCTCTCGCCGACCAGTGGCGGGCGAACGCTCCCGTCGCACGACTGGCGGCCGCCGTGGAACCGGTCGTCACGTTCGCGCAGGCTCTGGCCCAGCCCGCAGCCCGCTCGTGGCTGCGGGCGTTGGCCGAAGCGGCGCGGGGCGATCTGGACGGATTGAAGCACGCCCTGTCCGGGGTGGAGGTGGCCGCCGAGCGGGACGGGATGGAGCCGGAGCCGTGGTTGCTCCGGCGGTGGCCGGAGACCCTGAGCGCGGAGTCCGCGAGCGCGCTGTTCACCAGTCTGGCGACCACGCCCCATCACCGGTACTTCGCGGGCGGAATCGACGAGGCGATCGCCGCCTTCCGGCACGGGACCGAGGATCTCGTCGCCCGGCTCGACGAACTCGGCCCACGCGCTCGGGCGAGCCTGGTGGAGAACAGCCCGGTGACTTGGGCCCGGGCCAATTCGTTCCCGGTACTGGATCGGCAGTGGGGTACCGGTGCTGCCGGCGCGGACGGGGTGGACGTGACGATCGGCGCACCGCTGGCCGAACCGGGCGGGGTCGTTCCGGTGAGCGATCCTGACCGCACATGGGTGTACGAGCCCGAACTCTTCCTGGCGGGTCCCGGCATTCTGGATGTGCGCACCAGCCTGGCGCCCACCATGGATTACTTCGCCGACGGCGACCTCGACCGTCCGATCGGCGTCGAGGCCGGAGTCTTCGGGCGGATGGCACAGGTGAGTGGCGTGCGCTTCCAGGCTGCGGTCACCGTCGAGACACGCCACGCCGACCCGGAAACGGGACGCTTGCTGGAGATGTCCCTGCACCGGCTGGACAAGGAACTCGGCTCGATCCTGTCGCGTGCCGGAGAAGGCGCGCGAGCCATCGTGGCGGCCGGCGACGGCGCCGATTTCGTGACCCTGCACAACCAGCGCGGCGGGATCGTGAGATCCGCGGACCTCGTGTCGCTGGCCAAGCCTCCGGATGGCCGGCGGTACGAGATCGTCGTGGGTGTAGTGGACGGTGGGGGACGGCCGATCGTGCTCGACGCGACGAACGGCACCCGGGCGTACCCCGTCAGCGTGGTGAACGCGCGGCCACCCACGGCGCGGTACCTCGAGCTGCTCGATGGCGGGGCACGGTTCGCGATCGTCCAGCAGGCGCTGTCCTTCTGGGCCGACGGAGTGCGCGGCGATCCCGGCCGGCTCACGGGTGAGTTCGACCAGGTCTTCCGGCAGTTGGACGATCCACGCGCCAGAAGCCAGCTACTGGCCCTGCGTCACTACGCCGCCTCCGCCCCGGGCGACACGTCGGTCCTGCTGCGGCGGTCACTGCGGCTCACCAGGGAACGTGCCGAGGCGCGCGGGCTCGCGCTCTCCGACGGGTTGCGCGAGCAATGGGATGCCGAGCTCGGCTCCCTGATCGGTACCGGACCGGGTGCCACCGCCCTGCGGGACGAGACGGTGCCCGGTGGGGGTGCGGATCCTGACCTCGACCCGTCGGCGGACACCCACGTCGTGACCGTGACCGACGAGATCCTCGCCCGCCTGCGCCAGACCTCACCCGTGGTGGCGGAGTTCGTCCGTGCCAGGGGACTGCGCCGGAACATGCGCACGGGCCTGGTGGACCTCTTCCCGTTCCAGCCCGGCGCGATGCGCGGCGTGAAGGTTCCCGGCGCGAGCGCGGCCGACGCCGAGCTGCGGTTCCGCGACGCGCTCGCCGGCCATCCGGACGAGCGGGCGATGCTCGGCCTGCTCGCCGACCACGTGTTCTGTCCGTCGGCGTGGACGGAGGGCCAATGGGTGCTGGTGCACCAGGAGCTGGCCGACGTGGCCACCGGCCGGTACGACGCCGACGGCTGACCCGGCCGGATCAGCCGTTCTGCCGGACGGCGTCCAGCAGGTCGTCCAGGGTCAGCGTCAACAGGTCGTCCCTCGTCGGCCTGCGACCGAGCGCGCGCAGGCGGGTGGACTGCGACTTGCGCATCCGCTCCAGGAGCTTGCGTGCCTCGCGTGCGTTGCCGAAGTTGTCGTCGCGCTCCACGTGCGCGAACCATTCGAGCAGCGCGGAATCCAGGTCCTCCGTCAGCCGGTAGTCGTCGCCCCCGGCGATGCGGGCGCTGATCCGCACCAGCTGCTCCGGGCTGTAGTTCTCGAACTCGATGTTCTTGGCGAAGCGCGACGCCAGACCGGGGTTGGCGTCGAGGAACTCCCGCATCTCCCCGGTGTAGCCGGCCACGATCACGGCCACCTCGTCGCGGTGGTCCTCCATCAGCTTCACGAGGGTGTCGATGGCCTCCTGGCCGAAGTCGGCGCCGCTGCCGCCGGAGCGGGACAGCGTGTAGGCCTCGTCGATGAACAGGACGCCGCCGCGCGCCTCGTCGAACACCGAGGCGGCCTTCTCCGCGGTGTGCCCGATGTACTGCCCGACCAGGTCGCGCCGGGAGACCTCGCGGAAGTTGCCGTTGGGCAGGATGCCCAGCGCCTTGAGCAGCTGCCCGTAGATGCGCGCCACGGTGGTCTTGCCGGTGCCGGGAGCGCCCGCGAACACGAGGTGGTGGCTCACCGCGCCCACGCTGAGTCCCTCGCTGCGCCGCCACTCGTTCACCTGCAGCTCGTCGATGAGCGCGCGCACCTCGCGCTTGACCCCGGCGAGCCCGATCATGCCGTCGAGTTCGCCCAGCAGCTTCTCCACCTGCTCGGCGTCCTGCCGCCCTCCGGTGGCCTTCGCCGCGCCGACCTGCGGGGTGGCCGGGCCATCGGAGTCCTGCGTGATCTCCGTCCTCGCGTCCTCGGCGAGGTGGATTCCGGGCTCCGCGGTGTTCTCCACCCGGCAGTTGCGCACCACCCCGCCGCACCCCCGGCCCACGGTGATGCCAGGCCCCTGTGTGTCGTGCACCCAGCACTCGTCGATGGTCGGGAAGCTCTGGTCGGCGACGGCGATACCGGCGTCGCCCGCCCGCGAGATGTCGCAGCGCTCGATCCGCGAGCCGCCCGCCTGGTACATGTAGACGCCGCGGAAGCCGCAACCGGCCACTGTGGAATGCCGGATGGTGGCCTGCGCGCCGAGGCGCACGATCACCGCGTCGTCCACGATGTCGCGCACCTCGCAACGGTCGACGAGGCCGTCGGACTCCTCGATCACGAGACCGACCTGCGCTCCGGTGATCCGCGTGCCGGTGATCTCCGCCTCGGCTCCCCCCGCGACGCTCAGCGCGGCCGCGAAGCCCGCCGACACCTCGCAGTCGGTGACGTGCACCGTGCCGCCGCGCACCTCGACGGCGGCCCGGTCGCCCGCACGCAGGGTGAGCCCGGTCAGCCGCAGCCGGGATCCGGTGGCCGACACCAGTGGCTCGTCGTGCGACGACGGCGTGATCGTCACCGTGCCGAGTTCGCTGGCCGCGATCGTCACGTCGCGGCCGCGGATCGACAGCGTCTCCGCGTACTCCCCGGCACTCACCGAGATGATCGCGCCTTCGTCTGCGGCGTCGAGTGCTTCCGCGATCGAGGCGTGCGCGCCGGGTTGTCCCGGTGCGACGAGAAATGTCCTTGCCATCGTCAGTGACCATACCCCGCCCTTGCGTCGCCGGGCTTGTATTGATGGAAGAGGACGGTGATGGCTCGGTGGAGAACGAGTGGAGGCCGGGGAACGACGCCGAGCGGGCGATGGCCGCCGCGCTCGACACCGGCGACGGCGCGCGGTACGCGGAACTGCTGCTGCGCGCGCCGTTGCTGCTGCCCGTCCTGCCCGCGCACGACAGCCCGGAGTGGGCGGAGCTGACGCGGCGGATCCCGTTGAGCCACGAGCACATCGTGGTCTACACCTCCGAGGAGAGCCTGTCCTGGTGTCTCGGCGGGCTCGCGCTCGGGCACCGGACGACCGACCTCGCTTCGCTGCGCGAGGTGTGGCGGGAACCGGCGTACCACCTCGCCGTCAATCCCGGCTCGCCGATCGCCGTGTCGCTTCCCGTGGATTCCGTGACCGCCCTGAGGGACGGACGGGAGGAGATCGTGCCGGCGGCGCTCCTCGCGGAAGCGGTGGCGCAGCGGTGCGTCGGGCTGCTGCGGCGTGACTGTCTGGAGGAACTCGGCGCCGGGGGAACCCCGGGCTCCGACGTCCCGGCGGGCGCGTTGCAGGCGGATCTGTGGGACGCCGCCGACCGGCAGGACGCCGACGCCTTCCTGTTGCGGCTGCTCGGCTCCACGGTGATCCTGCCGACCGAGGGGCAGGTCGCCGGCCCGGAGCGCATCCGCGAGACCGGGTTCCCGTGGCGGACCGTGGGCCCCGAGGACTCGCCGCTGGTGCCGGTGTTCAGCTCGGTCGCGGGGCTCGAGGTCACCGGCGGGTCCGCGCAGCACCACATCGGTGTCCCTTTCGTCGAGCTGCTGGCCAACTGGCCCGGCCCCGACCACACCCTGTGCTTCGACCCCGGCGCGAGGACCGAGCTGATCCTGCCCGGCGACGTGCTGCTCGACCTGTTCGCGGGCCTGTCGCGGCCGGAGGAGCCATGATCGCGGGCGTGCTGTTCGGCTGCCTCATGGCGGGTGGTGCCGTACTTGGCCTCGCCGTCGCCGCGGGCCCCGAGGCGTGGCGGCGGTGGCGGCATCCGCGTCCGCGCGCCGAGCTGCTGCCCGGCTCGTGGGTGATGCGCGACGTGCGCGCGGCGGCGCTGACCGCCGCCGCGCTCGGCGAGCTGGGCGCGGGTCAGGGCGAACCACCCGCCGTGCGGGCTCTTCTCGTCGGGCGCGACCACGTGGTGCTGCGCCTCGTCCGGCCCGCCGCGGCGCCGCTGCCAGGCCGCTGGCGTCCGCATCCCGGCGGACCGCCGGGAGAGTCGTGGTCCCTGTCCGCGGCGGACCTGAACGCCGGCCGCCGGCTGCCCGCGGGCTTTCCGGCCGTGGTGACGATCGGCCGGGCCGACGAGAGCGACGTGCTCGTCGACCTGCGCCAGGCGCGTGGCCTCGTGGCCGTGGAGGGCGCCGGCGAGCAGCCGCTGCGGCTGCTGGAGGCGATCGCGTTCGAGCTGGTCACCAATCCGTGGTCGCGGGAGGCGACGGTGGTGCTGGCCGAGTTCCCCGCCGACGTCGTACTGCCGGCTCCGGGACGGGTCCGCCGCACCCGCACCGTGGCCGAGGCGGTGACGATGGCGGAGAGCTTCGCGCAGCGGCCACACGGCCTGCTGGTCGTCATCACCGCGCGGACGCCGCCCGCTCCCGATCTCGACCGGCTGCGCAGGCTCGCCGAGGATCCGAGACGCGTTGTGCTCGTCCTCTGTGCGGGCAACTGTCCGTCTGCCCGGTGGCTCGTGGGGGTCGCCGCGGAGGGGCACGCGCAGCTGAACCCGTTCGGCCTCCGGTTCGGGTCGATCGCGCCCACCATGGCCGGGCTGCGCCGGGAGCTTCTGCTCGCCAGGGGCGGTTCCGCGGTGCCGTCGGCGTACGGGCCGGACTCGCCGGCCCCCGGCGAACCCGTGTGGTTCCGCGAAGGCCAGTGCGGTGGCGGGCTCGAGCGCACCGTGGTGCTGCGCGCGCCTGCCAGGGCGGAGGTCCGCGTGCTGGGGCGCGTGGAAGTGGAGGCGCCGGGCCAGGTTCCGCAGGAGCGCAAGTCCGCGCTGGCGCAGCTGGTCGCCGCCGCCGCGGTCCTGCCCGGCGGTGTCTCCATCGCACTGCTGAACGAGGTCGCGGGCCCGGCGGCCCCGGAGTTCGTGCGGCTGCTGCACGAGTGGCTCGGCGTCGACGCGTCCGGGCAGCCGAGGCTGCGGGGCTCCGGGGAAGGCTGGACGCTGTCGCCGGAGGTGCGGGTGGACTGGCAGCTCTTCCACGATCTGGTGAGCGGTACCGAGCCCAGCACCGAGCGGGCGAGGCTCACCAACGCACTCGGGCTGGTCCGGGGCGAGCTGTTCGCCCCCGCCGACTTCGCCGAACCGGTGCGGCGCGCGTTGCAGGACGCGACGGGAGACTTCCGAGCCCGCACCGTTCGCTGTGTGCGGCGCGCGGCGGAGCTCGCGATGGCCGCGGGAGACCTCGCGGGCGTCGAATGGGCGCTGCGCAAGGGCTTGACGCTGCTGCCCCGGATGGAGGGCCTGTGGCGGACGCTGCTGCTCTTCCAGTCCGAGCACCAGCCGGAGGGGGTCGGCAGAACGGCCGGCGAGCTGCGCGCGGCGCTCGGGGGCGACGGCTCGCGCACCGAGCCGGACGCCGCCACCACGCGGTTGCTCGCCAGGCTCGGCCACGGCGAAATCCTGAACCGCTCCTATCCGTAGTCGGGTCGTAGCGGCTCCGTAGCACCGCGGCGGATGCGCCGTACGCAGCGTTTTTCCCGGTTCCCGCTTACCAGGCGCGGTGTCCGTGGTCTGCCAGCGCCGCCCGCGATGCTGGGGTAGTCCTAGCCGAATGCGGAACGGAGGCCGACATGAGCACCGACGACAACGCCTGCCGCACCTGTGGCGGCAGCGGCTGGATCCTGCAGACCGTCGTCGACGAGTACACCAGGGAGGTCGACTCCCGCGAGGTTCCCTGCGCGTGCTGGGGTGTTCCCGCACTCAGCGAGTTCGCTTCCTAGCCGGCGCGCCGCACCAGCTGGTCCACACACTTCGGTCTGCCCTGACCGTCGCCCATCCATCACGGCACCCGGCACGACCGGTTGCGCCGGCCGGCGCAACCGGTCGTGCCGCGCTGTCCCAGCCCACTGGGCATGCCACCCACCCGGCCGGTAGAGTCGGGCCCAACACACGCCTCGTCCGGGGAAGGAGGAAGGCGCTTTCTTGCCGGGACAATCGATCCCGAGACGGCGTGGCGGGTGAATTTCTGGGGGTTTGGCCGAGGCGCAGGGAACCATCGCCGCTTTCCCTTCATCCGAGGCCGTACAAGGACATCTCCGTGATTCAGGATCGGATGGGCCTCCGACATGACTTCGGCGTTACGTTCCCCCTTCTCGTGCGCGGCGCGCCCCGCATGACCGCGATGTCCAGCCACCAGAGTCGGAGGCTCGACCAGTCGATCCGTGAGTACCGCGCGCGCTCCGGGCTGACCCAGCAGCAGGCCGCCGACCTCGCCGGGATGAGCGTCGCCTGGTTGCGGGATCTCGAGCAGGGCCGGGTGGCCAAGCCCCGGCTGGCGACCCTGCGCAGGCTGGCGCTGGCGCTGGGACTGGCTCCCGAGGAGACGGCCGAGCTCGAACGAGTGGTCCAGCACAGTGAGAGCGTGGGCTACGACCTGTGGTTGCGGGTGCTCGGCCCGCTGGCGGTACGGGTGGACAATCGCGCGGTCGAGCTCGGCTCGGTGCGGCAGCGGCTGCTGCTCGGCATGCTGGCCCTTTCCCCGAACACCCCGGTGAGCAGGGACGAGCTGATCGAGGTCGTGTGGGAGGGAAAGCCGCCGCCGACGGCCGTGGAGTTGTTGCAGACCAACGTGTCGCGGCTGCGCAGGCGGCTGGCCTCACGGCAGGGCGACGCGCAGGCGGGGCGGGTGCTGACCGCCACCCAGACCGGCTACCAGCTCTCGTGCACGCAGCAGCAGCTCGACGTGCTGCTGTTCCGGCACCTCGCCGCGGAGGGACGGCAGGCGCGGCAGCGGGGAGACCTGGTCGGCGCGTGCGAGGCGCTGCGCAAGGCCGTCGAGCTGTGGGAGGGCGACCCCGCGGCCGACCTTCCGGTGCTGCGCCTTCACCCCGCCGCGGTGGCGCTCGGAGCCGAACGCAACGCCGTCGTGCTGGAGTACGCGGCGGTCACCGCACAGGCGGGCCGCCACGGGGACGCCGTGCCCGCGCTGCGTGAGGTGGTGGAGTCCGATCCGTTGCACGAGGCGGCACACGCCGCGCTGATGATCGCGCTGGCCGGCAGCGGCAGGCAGGCCGCGGCGCTGACCGTCTTCTCCGAGCTGCGAAAGCGACTGGACGACGAGCTCGGGGTGGCTCCGGGCGCTGAGCTCGTGGAGGCGCACCAGCGCGTGTTGCGCCAGGAGGTGGACCGGCCCGCACAGGTGGGCACCGTGACGCGCGCGCACAGGCAGCTGCCCCGCGACATCGCCGAGTTCACCGGCCGCGCGGCCGAACTGCGGACACTCCACGACAACCTGGTGGAGGCGCACGAGAACAGCACGGCGACCGCCGTCCTGAGCATCGTCGGCATGGCCGGGGTGGGCAAGACCCGCCTCGCCGTGCACCTCGCGCACCGCCTGCTGGCCTCGGGGCAGTACGGCGACCAGCAGCTCTACGTGGACCTGAACGGCCACGCCGACCAGCCCGCGGCCGATCCGGGCGCCGTGCTCGCCTCGTTCCTGCACCTGCTCGGGGTTCCCGGCGAGCAGGTGCCGAGGGAGACCACCTCGCGCGCGGCGCTCTACCGTGACCGCCTCCACGGCAAGCGGGCACTGGTGCTGCTCGACAACGCCGCCAGCGAGGATCAGGTGCTGCCGCTGCTCCCCGCGGGCCCGACGCACCTCGTACTGGTGACCAGCAGGCGCGCGCTGGCCCTTGACGGCGCCCAGCTCCTGCCGCTCGACGTTCCCACCCCGGACGAGGCGAGGGCGCTGCTCGCGCACTTCATCGGCGATCGGCGCGTCGCGAAGGAGGAGACCGCGGCGCGCACGGTGATCGACCTGTGCGGGCGGTTGCCGCTCGCCGTCGCGTTGATGGCGCACCGGCTGCAGGCGCGGCCGACGTGGAGCATCGAGGACCTGGCCGTGCGCCTGCGCGACGCCGAGCACCGCACGAGCGAGCTCGCGGCCGGCACGCGCCGCGTGCGGGCCGCCTTCGACCTGTCCTACCGTGCGCTGAGCGCGGAATCCCAGCGCGTGTTCCGGTTGCTGGGCCTGCATCCCGGTGACGACTTCACGGCGTGGTCGGTGGCGGCTCTCGCGGGAATCGAGCAGGCGGCCGCGCAACGGGTGCTGGAAGGCCTCGTCGACGAGCATCTGGTGAGCGCGGTGACGGGCGACCGGTACCGCCTGCACGATCTGCTCCGGGACTACGCCCGGGACCTGGTGGAGGAGGACGAGCCCGGGGAACGCGCCGAGGCGGTCGCCCGGCTGTTGCGGTGGTGCCTGCACGCGAGCAGGGCCGCACGCCGGGTCCTCAACCCACTCGACGAGGTACCGGCCGAGCAGGAGAGCGAGCCGGGCCGGATCCCGCGGTTCGGGGACACCGGCGCCGCGCTGAGCTGGCTGGAGGCGGAACACGCGACGCTCATCGCGGCTGTGGACGTCGCGATCGAGCACGAGCTGTGGGGCGTGGCCTGGCGGCAGACCGCCGTGCTGCGGGCCTATCTCGAGCGCAGGAGCGACTGGCCACTGTGGATCGCCACCAGCCACAAGGGCTTGATGGCCGCACGCAGGGACGGAGACCTCCGCGGCGAGGCGTGGATGCTCAGTGACCTGGGGGTCGCTCACGGACAGTGCGGCAACCTCGAGGAGTCGGTGGACCACCTCACGCGGTCACTGGAGATCAGCAGGCGGGTCGGCGACCCTTTCTTTGCCGCCCGGAGCCTGAACAACCTCGGCGTGGCAGTGGCCATGCGCGGCGACCAGCACGCCGCGATCACGCATTTGCGGGAGGCGCTCGAACTCGACCGGCGAGCCGGCCTGAGCGTCCTGGGCGGGCGGGTCAGGAACAACCTGGGCCATGCTCACGCGCGCCTCGGCGAACACGACACGGCCCTGCGGTACTTCCGGGAGGCGCTCGACCTCGCGGACGAGGCCGAGGATCCGCGTAACTACGCGACGGTGCTGCACAGCTTCGGTGCGGGCCTCGCCAGGCTGGGCCGGTACGACGAGGCCGTACCGGCGCTGCGCCGCGCGCTCGACATCGACCGGCGCAACCGCTTCCGCTCGGCGCAGGCCGAGGCGCTGGAAACCCTGGGCGACACCTACTGGAAGGCGGGGGAGCACGGTCGCGCCGTCGAATGCCTCGAGGAGGCGATCGCGATCCTCGACGACCTCGGGCATCCCCACGTCGAGAACGTCCGCGCGGTGCTGAAGGCCCTCGTCGGCGACTCAGGCGATCAGGCCGCCACGTCGTGAGGGCGCGACCGTGCGCGAGGGTCGGCCACTGATGGTCCACCCGGGGACGCCGGTCGCCACACCGCTCACGACGTGGACCGGGCCGCGTGTTGAACCGGGCCGCACGGGCTACCCCGGGCCCATGACCGAGTTGACGAGTTTCGTGCTTGCCCGACTGGACGACGACGAACGGCGCTACGGCAACGGCGTTCTGCCTGCTCTGGACGAAGCCGAGCGGCGTGGCCGCCTGCGCATCGTGCGCAGCGACGACGGTGAGGGCCTGGTGCTCCTGCCCGGTCCCGTGCAGGCCGCGGAGGAGCGGGTGCCCGTGCCGTTCCCGGAGAAGGCGGCCCATCTCCGACGAGAGATCCGCGAGCACGCCGACGCCGACACGGCCCGCCTCATCGCCTCGGTGTACGCGGCCCACCCGGACTGGCGGGCGGAGTGGGAGGCCGCGAGCCCGGGCGGCTGAGGCGGGCTCTGCGACGGAGCGTCACAGACCGTAGGAGCCCGCGATGATCTCGCGCTGGATCTCGCTGGTTCCCGCGAAGACCGTGGAGATGATGTTGCCGCGCAGGTGCCGTTCGATGTCGTACTCGGTGGTGTAACCGGCCCCGCCGAACATCTGCATGCCCTCGATGCTGATGCGTTTGGCGGTCTCGGTGACTTTCAGCTTGGCCATCGAGGCCTCCCTGGCGCGCTGGGTGCCGGGGTCGGCGTCGACCCTGCCCGCGAGGTCGTACACGAGTGCCCGGCAGCACTCCAGCTCGGTCGCGAGGTCGGCGAGGCGGTGCCGCAGCACCTGGAAGCTGCCGATGGGCCTGCCGAACTGCTTTCGTTCCCTCACGTAGGCGAGCGTGTCGTCGAAGGCGCGCCTTGCCTTGCCGAGGAAGATCGCCGCGCAGGTGATCCGCTCGAAGTTGAGCCCCGCCATCAGCTGCGCCCACGCGCCGCCCTCGGTGCCGATCACGTTGGCGGCCGGCACCACGGCATCGGTGAAGTAGACGTCGTTGACCTCGCGGCCACCGAGCGTGTCGATCCCGCGGACGGTGACGCCCTCGGTGGGCAGCGGCACGGTCAGCATCGTGATGCCGTCGTGTTTGGAGCCGGAGGAGTCGGTGCGGCACACGAGCAGCATGCGGTCGGCATAGTGCGCGCACGAGATCCACGTCTTCTGTCCGTTGAGCACGAACTCGTCGCCGTGGCGCTCGGCCCGGCACCGCAGCGATCCCACGTCCGAACCGGACTCGGGCTCGCTCATCGCGACCGACGAGATCTCCCCTCGGCAGAAGTCGCCGATCAGGTTCTCGCGCTGCTGCCGCGTGCCGAACTTCTCCACCGCCTTCGCGGCGATCATCGAGATCCCGAGCGCGAACACCGGAACCTGGCCGTACGCCAGTTCCTCCAGCAGCACGCAGGCGTCGGTGAGACCTCCGCCGCCGCCCCCGTACTCCTCGGGCATCGCCACGCCGATCCAGCCGAGGTCGGCCAGTTTGGCGTACAGCTCGGGGCTGTGGGCTTCGGTCTCCCCACCGGTGAGCGCGACGCGTTTCTCCCTTGTCCCGCACTCGCGCTCGGCGAACTCGCGGACGGCCGCCGCGAAGTCCCGGCGTGCCGCTTCGTCCAGTGGCACCGTGGTCTCCTTTCCCTCGAACCCGCTCACGCGCCGGCGATGCGCGGGGCGTCACCCACGTACTGCTCCCGGACGACCCTGCGCAGCACTTTGCCGATCGGCGTGCGCGGCAGTGAGTCCGTGTACGTCACGCCGGTGATCTTCTTGACGGAGCCGACCTTCTCCCTGCTCCACTCGATCAGCTCCTGCTCCGTGACGCTCGCGCCCTCGCGCAGGACCACGGCGGCGTGCGGTGTCTCGCCCCACTTGGGGTGGGGCACGCCCACCACCGACACCTCGGCCACGGCGGGATGCGCGGCGAGAGCGTTCTCCAGCTCCATCGGCCAGATGTTGAACCCGCCGGAGATGATCGTGTCCTCCTTGCGGTCAGCCAGGAACAGGAACCCGTCCGCCGACAGCGATCCCATGTCGCGCGTGCGGATCCAGCCACCGGGCAGCAGGCGCTGCTTCGTGGCCTCGGGATCGCCCCAGATGCCGTGCATCGTGCCAGGGCACAGCGCGACCACCTCGCCGACCTCGCCGGGTGGCAGGTCGTTGCCCTCGTCGTCGACGATCCGGACCACCGAGTTCGGGGTCGGACGGCCCGCAGAGCGCAGCCACGCCCGTTCTTCGTCGGTGCCGTCCGGAACGTGGTAGCCGGACGTGAGGCAGGTGATGGGCATGGCCTCGCTCTGCCCGTAGGTCTGGTACATGATGTCGCCCCAGAGCCGCAGCGCCGCGACGAGCGTGGTCTCCGAGATCGGGGCGCTGCCGTAGAGCATCTTGCGCAGGCTGGACACGTCGCGCTCACCCGCGCCGGGATGGTTCACCACCAGCTGGATCATGGTGGGCGCGAGCATCCCGAACGTGATGCGCTCGCGCTCCACCAGGTCGAGCCACGCGTCCGGGTCGAACGACGGCATCACGACGCTCGTGGCGCCGACGGCGATCAGCGGCCACGCCAGCAGTCCCGCGGCGTGGCTGAACGGCGTCGCGGCGAGGTAGCGGTCGTCGGCGGTGAACCCGCCGAGCACGAGCGCGAACTCGTTGCCCATGTCCATCCAGCCGCGCACCGTGTGCAGGATGCCCTTCGGCTTGCCCGTCGTGCCCGAGGAGAACCGGATGACGTGCGGGTCCTCGGGTCGCAGCACCACGTCCGGCAGCTCAGCCGACGCCTCGGCGAGCGCCTGTTCGTAGCCGCGCGTGCCCTCGGGCGCCTCGCCCGCGACGAACACCACCCGCACGTCGGGGGCCTGCGCGAGGACGGGCGCGATCGCGGCGTAGTGCTTGTCCTGCACCAAGAGCGCGGCCGCGCCGGTCAGCTGGAGCAGGTACAGGTTCTTCTCGGCGGGTTCGTGGGCGTAGAGCGCGCACCGGACGTAGCCGCCGACGGCGAGGCCGGCGACCTGCTCCAGCGCCTCGAACGCGTTGTCGCTCAGCACGGCCACGCGCTCGCCGGGCCGGATTCCCTCGGCGCGAAGGGCGTTGGCGAGCCGGGCCGCGCGGTCGCGCAGCCCGGTGAAGGTCTGCCGCCGGTCGCCGCAGGCGAACGCGACGCGGTCACCGTAGATCCGGGCGCTCTTGTCGAGCAGGCTGATGGGATTCATCGTGGCTCCTGGGTGGGGTTGTCCCGGCGATCCGGATGGCTCCGCCGGGCGTTCCGTCGGATGACCGCACGGCCTTCGGGGTCGACGATGCTGCCGTGCAGCCGGAGGTTGTGGTTGTGGCCGAGCTGGTGCAGACCGAAGGCGGCCTCGACGGCGGCGCGCTGGCCCTGCAGATCGAGCCCGTGGTTCACCGCGCGCTTGGCCAGGCGCAGCCCGAACGGTGGGCGGCCGGCGATCCGGGTGGCCAGCTCCAGTGTCGCGGACTCCAGGTCCGCGTCGGCGACGACGCGGTTGACCATGCCCATCGCCAGCGCGTCGCGGGCGCCGATCGGCTCACCGGTGAACAGCATCTCCTTCGCCCGCCGCGCACCGAGCTCCCACAGGTGCGTGAAGTACTCCATGCCGTTCATGTCGAACGCGGAGACCGGGTCGACGAACGTCGCCGACTCGGCCGCGACGACGAGATCACACGGCCACACGAGCATCAGCCCGCCGCCGATCACGCGGCCCCGGACCTCCGCGATGGTGGGCCGCGGCAGGTCGCGCCAGCGCAGGCACAGTCCGGTGAACAGCTCCTCCTCGGTGGCGAACCAGCCCTCCGCGCCGGGCGCGTCGAAGCCGCCGGTCAGCGTCCTCGGCCGCGCGTCGCCCATCGCCCAGTCGGTCTCGAGGTCATGGCCGGCGGAGAAGTCGGGTCCGTCGGCGGCCAGGATGACCACCCGGACGCGCTCGTCGCGCACCGCGCGCGTGTAGGCGTCGTCGAGCGCGTACAGCAGGTCACGGTCCTGCGCGTTGCGCTTCTCCGGTCGTGCGAGCACGATCCGGGCGATGGCGGGCTCCGGCTGCTCGTACCGGATCGTGCTCGCCGCCATCAGCGCGCCACGGCTTCCGAGGGCACCAGGCGCGCGAACGCCTCCAGCTCACGCGGGATGTCCGGGCCCGCGGGCTGGTAGACGACCTCGGTGATGCCCTTGGCCACCATCTCCTCCAGGCGGGCCCGCAGCTCGTCGACGGTGCCGGTGAAGGTCAGCGCCGACACCGTCTCGCGCGGGATGAGCCGGTCGTCGTGCTCCGAAACCTCCATCAGGTGTCCCTTGTGGAGGGACAGGTGACGCTCCTCCTCGGACAGCGAAGAGATCATCTCGCCCCAGGCCGCGCCGTTGGGGAGCGCGTTCAGGTCGAAGCCCGCCTCGTAGTAGAGGTGGTAGATCACCACGGCGGCGTGGCCGGCGGCGGCCCACACGCGGTCGGAGGTGGGGGACTCGCCGTCGTCGAGCACGGTGCCCATCGCCCAGCGGGCGGAGTTCTCCCAGCCCTCGCCGGGCTCGGTGTTGACGGTGAGGACGCCGTCGGCGTGCTCCCTCGCCACGGCGAAGCCCTTGGGACCCTCGGTGGCCATGTAGACGTCGAACTCGACGGGCAGCTGTGGCAGGTACCCGCTCGCGTGCATGAGGCGCATCGTCTTGCCCTCCCACTGCACGGGCTCGCCGCGCAGCAGGGTCTTCAGCGCGGTGACGTACTCGGCGACCTCGGCCCATTTCATCGGTTTGTGCCCAAGTGCGCGCAGGCCGGTGAATCCGGTGCCCACGCCGAGGGTGAAGCGGCCGGGAGCGATCGACTCGATGGTCGCGATGGCCGAGGCGGTCACCACGAGGTGCCGCAGCTTTGGCACGGCAACGCCGGTGGCGAGGCCGATCCGCTCGGTGCGGTCGGCCGCGCGGGCGAGCGCGCTCCACGAGTCCAGGCACAGCGCCGGGGAGTCGTACACCCACGCGCGGTGGTAGCCGAGCCGTTCGGCGAGTGCGATGTGGTCGGGGGTGTGCGGTCCGGTGTAGAACGCGCAGGAGAGCTTCGGCGTGCGCATGTGTCAGGTCCTTTCGTGCGATCGGGTGAGGGTGGCGATGTCGGCCGCGCTGAGTCCCCACGCGGCGAGGGCGGTCCCGTCGCCCGAGCCTGGCTCGGCGGCGGGAGTCGGGACCGGGGGAGGGGTCCGGCTGAACCGGGGAGCGGGTGCGGGCTGCAGCGCGCCGTCGACCTCGACGAACGTGCCGCGGGCCCGGTTGTGGGGATGGTCGGGTGCGTCGGCGAGCCCGTATACGGCGGTCACGCAGGCCTGCTCGTGCTCGAACAGCTTCGCCCAGTGCGCCGTCGGGCGGGAGCGGAAGATCTGCGCGAACCGGTGCTTCAGCTCCGTCCAGCGAGACCGATCCCACTGGGGGAACTCGGCGGGATCGAGCTCCAGCAGCCGGAGCAGCTCGCTGTAGAACCGCGGTTCGAGCGCGCCGACGGCGACGTGGCCGTCGGCGGTGTCGTAGACCTCGTAGAAGTGCGCGCCGCTGTCGAGGACGTTGGTGCCGGGCTCGTCGGTCCAGTCGCCCGCGTTGCGCAGCGCGTGGAACACGGTGGTGAGCAACGCGGCGCCGTCGACCATCGCGGCGTCCACCACCTGACCCTTTCCGGAGGTGCGGGCCTCGATGAACCCGCACAGCACACCGAAGGCGAGCAGCATCCCGCCACCGCCGAAGTCGCCGACGAGGCTCAGCGGGGCCAGCGGGCGTTCCCCGTGGCGGCGGATGGCGCCGAGTGCTCCGGCCAGCGCGATGTAGTTGATGTCGTGTCCGGGGACGGTGGCCAGCGGGCCGTCCTGGCCGTACCCGGTGGCGCGGCCGTACACGAGGGCCGGATTGCGTGCCAGCATCTCGTCGGGGCCGAGCCCGAGGCGCTCCAGCACGCCGGGCCGGAAGCCCTCGACGAGGATGTCCGCCCTCTCCGCGAGGCGCAGGACGAGCTCCCGCCCTGCGGGGGTGGTGAGGTCGCATGCCACCGAGGGACGGCCCCGGTGCAGGTGGTTCCACGCGCCCGCGCCGACGCCGTCGTCGTCGGGGCGCTGGAGCCGGATCACCTGCGCGCCCATGTCGGCGAGGAGCATCGCGGCGAACGGGGCTGGCCCGATCGCGGCGAGCTCCACCACCTTCACGCCGGCGAGGGGTCCCGAGGACGTGCTCATGTGCTCACCAGCCCGTGCCGTGCGAGGGCCGCGCTGCGGGGGCCGAGGCCGAGCCCGGCCGCCAGCAGCCAGCTCGCCGGGGTGTCCACATCGGCTCGCACGCTCGGCCACGGTCCACGCAGCTCGGTCGCCGACCGGGCGTGCCTGCGGGCCGAGTCCGGGCCGTAGGAGGGTTCCAGCGGGCCCCTGCCCGCGAGCAGGAGCGTGGTTCCCGTGCCCGCGATGTCGGTGCAGAACCCGCGGCGTCCCCCGGCGTGGGCGATCGCGGCGCCGAGCTCGGCCGAACGCAGTGCGGGCAGGTCGGCCGGGAGCACGCCGAGCGAGACCTCGGCGTCGCGGTCGCGCAACCGTGCCGCCGCGGCGTCGAGGGCGGCGTTGAGCCCGGATCCGTGCCGCTCGGTGCAGAAGGTCCGCGCGCCGAGCGCGGCCAGCGTCCGAGCCGCCACCGGGTCGCCGGTCACCGCGACCACCCCGGCGACTCCGGGTGCGTCGAGCGCGGCGGCGAGCGTGTCGGCCGCCATGGCGAGCACGAGCTCCTCGTGCGAGCCGCGCAGGCCCGTGAGGCCGCGCAGGCGGGACTTGGCGCGATGCGGTGGCTTCACCGGCATCAGCAGCCACAGTGGCGGGGCGGTCACGGTCGCGCTCCTTCGGCCACGGTGCGTCCGGAGTAGACGGTGTCGCGCTGCCGCAACGGCTGCCCAGCGGCGGTGGCGATCGCCTCGAGCTGGGCGACGGTGCGCCGCGAGCCGTGCACCGAGCCGGCCATCCTGCTGATGGTCTCCTCCATGAGCGTGCCGCCGAGATCGTCGGCCCCGCCGCGCAGGATCCGCGCGGACAGCTCGTCGCCGAGCTTCACCCACGAGCACTGGATGTGGTCGATCCGGCCGTGCAGGGCCAGCCGCGCGACGGCGTGCAGCGCGCGGTTGTCCCGCACCGTCGGCCCTGGCCGCGCGATGCCCGCGAGGTAGATCGGAGCGTTGTGGTGCACGAACGGCAGCAGCACGAACTCGGTGAACCCGCCGGTCTCGTCCTGCACGCGTGCGATCGTGCGGAGGTGGGCGAGCCAGTGCCGCGGGGCGTCGACGTGGCCGTACATCATCGTCGACGAGGACGGGATGCCGAGCCGGTGCGCGGTCGTCACCACGTCGACCCATTGCGCGGCGGGCAGCTTGCCCTTGGTGAGGAGCCAGCGGACGTCGTCGTCGAGGATCTCGGCTGCCGTGCCCGGAATGGAGCCGAGCCCTGCCTCGTGCAGCTCGCCCAGCCAGTCCGCCACCGGCACGCCTGCCCTGGCCGCCGCTGCGGTGATCTCCATCGGGCTGAACGCGTGGACGTGCAGCACGGGCGCCGCGGCCTTCACCGCTCTGACCAGATCGGGGTAGAACGACGTGGGGAGCCGGGGGTCGATACCGCCCTGCAGGCACACCTCCGTGGCCCCGGCCTCGGCGGCCTCCACCGCCCGCGCGGCGACCTCGTCCAGTGAGAGCCGGTAGGCGTCCGGGTCGCGCTCGCGCTGGGCGAAGGCGCAGAACCGGCAGCCCACGTAGCAGACGTTGGAGAAGTT
>NZ_QEQT01000083.1:0-31286 GCF_003311655.1 Prauserella sp. PE36
GCAGCCCACGTAGCAGACGTTGGAGAAGTTGATGTTGCGGTTGACCACGTAGGTGATGTCGTCGCCCACCACGTCGGCGCGGAGTTCGTCGGCCAGCCGGGTCAGGGTGTCCAGCGCCGGGCCCTCGGCGGTGAGCAGCGCCATCGCCGCGGCGGTGTGGGCCGGCTCCAGCAGCGCCCCCGGGTAGTCCGCGGCCAGCCGCAGCCCCGCGCGCACGTCGGTGTCCAGCCGCTGCGGCGCGGGGTCTGACCGGCGCGTCGGCGGCAGGGTGTGCGTGGGCGCGCCGGGCACCTGTTCGCGCAGGAGGTCCCAGTCGCCGTAGACGCTGTCGAAGTCGCCGCGCCGGTCGGCGGTGCGGCCCTCGGTGTCGATCGCGGTGTGCAGGTCGGCGCGGCCGACGGTGGCCAGGCCGCCGTCGGGCTCCTGCCAGTCGCGGCCCCGCACCACGGCGCCGGGCTCGGCGAGCCCGTCGGCGGTGGCCAGCGCGGTGACGTGCGGGTGCAGCCGGACGTCGATCCACTTCTCCGCGCCGCGCACGTACTTCGGGTAGACGGTCAGCCTCTCGCGCAGCGTGAACCCGGCCTGCCGCGTCCACCCGGCCAGCTCGTCGATCCGCGGCCACGGGCGCTCGGGGTTGACATGATCCGGGGTCACCGGGGACACCCCGCCCCAGTCGTCGATGCCCGCGCGCAGCACCAGCGCGTGCTGGTCACCGACCAGGTTCGGCGGCGCCTGCACGCTCACCCCCGGCGGCATCAGCAGCCGGGCCACGGCGATCGTGGCGGCCAGCCCCTCCAGGTCGGCGTCCGGCGCCGAACGCATGGCCGTGTCCGGCTTGGCGCGGAAGTTCTGGACGATGATCTCCTGGATGTTGCGGTACTGCCGCGCGCACCGGCGCAGGGCGTGCAGCGACTCGGCCCGCTCGGTGAGCGTCTCCCCGATACCCACCAGGATGCCCGTGGTGAACGGCACCCCCACCCGACCGGCGTCATCCAGCACCCGCAGCCGCACCGCCGGCTCCTTGTCCGGGCTGCCGTAGTGCGGCATGCCCTTCTCCGACCACAACCGCCGCGCCGTGGTCTCCAGCATCATCCCCATGCTCGGCGCGACGGGCTTGAGCCGCTGCAACTCCTCCCAGCTCAGCACCCCCGGATTGAGATGCGGCAGCAAACCGGTCTCCTCCAGCACCGCGATCGCGCACGCCCGCACGTAGTCCACAGTGGAGCCATAACCACGCTCGTCCAGCCACTGCCGCGCCTGCGGCCACCGATCCTCCGGCCGATCACCCAGCGTGAACAACGCCTCCTTACAGCCCGCCGCCGCCCCCGCACGCGCGATCTCCAGCACCTCCTCCCGCTCCAGATACAACGAATGCACCTTGCCCGGAACGGTCACGAACGTGCAGTAATGACACCGATCCCGGCACAACCGGGTCAACGGAACGAAAACCTTGCGACTGTAAGTCACCACCCCCACCCGGCCCTGATCGGCCAGATGCGCCGCACGCACCCGGCCCGCCGCGGCCAACAACCCCTCCAGATCCTCCCCCCGAGCATGCAACAACACCGCCGACTCGGTCACATCAAGAGCAACACCATCCACGGCACGCTTGAGCGCGCGACGCAGCGCGGAGGCTGAGGGCGGCGGCTCGGGCGGCGCGATCGACACGGGTTCAGGCATGAACCCGAGACTAGGCGTGCCGCGACCTGATCGTTAAGCCCTTCGGCTGTGAGTGATTACTCGCCTGCGCGGGAATAAACCGCGGCCTCGGCGGGAGCGGGGGCGGGATCGACGGGAACGACCGCCGCGGCGCGGGCCTTCCGGCGCTGCCTGACGACACCCGCGGTCATGCCCAGGATGCCCAGCACGACCGCGACCAGGCCAACGGGGCCGAGCAACCCGAAGGTCATCGCGTTGGGCTCGGCCTGCGCTGCGGACGCGCTGCCGGCCCCTGCGACGAGCAGGCTTGCCGGAACGCCGGTGAGGACAGCCGCGTAGGCGAGTACGCGCGCTGCCGGGCGGGCCGGCTCACTGTCTGGGTTGCGCACCGGAGTGCCTCCCGAGTCGAGACTGCCATTCCTGCGTCGCTCACCCTAAAGAGTGAGTGTTGCCGCGAAGAAAACTACCGAGAGTGTCAACCCTGGCGATCTTCGTGCACGTCGGCAGAGACTAGCGAGCCACTGGGGCTAACCCGCGACGGGGTCGGGGTTGGGGTGACCCGGCTCGACCCACCCGCGGTGTTCGCCCTCGTCAATCAGGGCGCGGGCGACGGACCCCAGCTGGGCGGACGCCTCGCCGATGCACGCCTTGCGGCTCCGGACCGTGTCGGCCGTGACCCCGGGGGACTGCCAGGTGCCGCCCTTCGCGAGCCAGTTCAGCAGCAACGGCTGCAGGCGGTCCATCGCCTTCGCGAAACGGGCCTCCGGCGTGACGCGGGCCTCGAACTCGTCCCACCACGCACGCAAGCGCCGGGCCTGGTCGGCGGGTAGGAGACCGAACAGCGCGTCGGCGGCCTCCCGTTCGCGTTGTTCCTGCGTGAGCCGGCCCTCGTCGTCGTAGAGGGGCGTGTCACCCGCGTAGATCTCCACGAGATCGTGCACCACCACCAGCTCGACGGTGTGCCCCACGTCGATCGGCTCGTCGGCGTACTCGGCGAGCACCGTGACCATCAACGCCAGATGCCACGAGTGTTCGGCGTCGTTCTCGCGCCGCGACGCGGCGGCGAGCGGCGACTGCCGCAGCACGGTCTTGAGCCTGTCGACCTCGGCGAGGAAGGTCAGCTGCTCCACCAGCCTGGCGGGCAGGCCGTCGGGCAGCGGGTTGGCGTCGAGGAGGAGTCCGTCGTCAGGAGCCGGCACGGCGCCGAGCCTGGCAGGCCGGCCGCAGGCGGGGCAACGGGGTTTCAGCACCGTTGCACGACGAACTCCATGACCACGTCCACGTCGCCGCAGGCCACGTCGAAGGACTCGCCCGTCGCCGAGCCGAACATCGCCACATGGTGACCGATCTCGGGCTGAACGCCCCGCGTTCCTAACTCGGCCAGTCCCAGTCGAAGGTCGCCGTCACCGGGGCGTGGTCTGACCAGCGCTGGTCGTAGGTCTCCGCACGCTCCACCACCACCGAGGTGCACCGCTGCGCGAGACCAGGGGTCGCCACGAGGTAGTCGATCCGCCAGCCCGAGTCGTTGTCGAACGCCTTGCCGCGGTAGGACCACCACGTGTACGGGCCGGGGCCCTCCGGGTCGAGCTTGCGCTGGAGGTCGACGTAGCCGGCCTCCCCGAACACGCGGCCCATCCACTCGCGTTCCTCCGGAAGGAAGCCCGAGTTCTTGCGGTTGCCCCTCCAGTTCTTGAGGTCGATCTCGGCGTGCGCGATGTTCCAGTCGCCCACCACCAGCACCTCCCGCCCCGACGCCTCGGCCTTGCCGCGCAGCTCGACGAGGTAGGGCAGGAACGCCCGCATGAAGCGTTCCTTCTCCTCCTGCCGCTCGGTGCCGACGTCGCCGCTCGGCAGGTACAGGCTCGCCACCACCAGGCCAGGCAGGTGCATCTCGACGTAGCGCCCGCTCTCCTCGAACTCCGCCTCACCGAAGCCGACGCGCACCGACTCCGGCTCCACGCGGCTGTAGAGGCAGACGCCGTTGCGGCCCTTGATCGAACATGCCGCGTGCGCGGTGTGCCAGCCGTCGGGCTCACGCAGCCGCGCGGACAGGCTCTCGGCGTCGGCGCGCACCTCCTGGCAGGCGACGACGTCCGCACCGGTGGCCGCGAACCACTCGGTGAAGCCCTTCTTGGCGGCGGCCCGCAGGCCGTTGACGTTCACGGTCGAGACAGTCAGCACGCCGGGCAGGCTACCGGCGGGCTCCGACACCGCCGGGGTCGGGAGACCCGCCCTAACCGCAGTTGGCGCCGTCGACCGGCTCGAGGAACTCGTCGGCGGCCCACCGGTTCTCGGACAGCTGCCGGAAGCCGTTCTGCACCTTCGTGAACGCCTCCGCCTCGGCGTCCTGCCGGTACTTGCCAACGATCTCCGCGTCGAGGCCGGGCCCGGCGCGCACGTTGAGGATGTCCGCGGTCACCGTGACGCGGCACTCCGAGGAGCCGCCTTCGGCGCCGGAGGACTGCTGGTCCGAACCGAGCGCGAAGATGACGACCACGCCCACCAGCAGGCCCAGCATGATCAGCGTCTTCTTCGGTATCCCGAGTACCACGCGCACTCCTTACCGACGGCGACAGGCGCTGCTCGCAGGGTAAGGGCACCCTGGCCCCCGAAACAGACCCCGACCCCGCAATCCACTCGCGTGCGCCATCGCCGTTAGTGGTCAGTCACCCTCCGTCATTGAGGGGTGCAGCGGAGCGCCCCGCGGCCGCGCAGGCGCGAGCTCACGATCCGGTCCTAGTTCTCCTTGGTGAGCGAGAAGGCGTCGCAGCCGGGGCCGCCGACGCGGCCCGTCATCGTGCCGTTCTCCACCGAGGCGACGCCCAGGTCCACCATCACGAAGCCCTCGGGCTGCTCGATCCAGGCGTCCTGGCGGAACACGAACTGACCGTTCTCCTCGACGCCGTTGACCTTGAAGCTGCCCGACGGAGTCGGCGGACCGCCCTCGACGGGGAAGAAGGAGAACACCGCCGGCACCGTGTCGCCCTCGGCCGGGGAGACCTCGAGCTCCAGCCCGGTCTCGCCCTGAGCGCAGAAGTACGAGCCCCGCCAGGTGCCCGGCAGCTGCGAAACGTCGATCGACGAGGACGCGGGCGTGCTCGACGGCTCCTCGGAGGTCGGCTCGGAGCTCGGCTCGGCGCTCCGGCTCGAACCTGCGTTCTCCGGCGCGGAGGCGGTGCCGCCGACCTGCTGGCTGCACCCGGCGACCACCAGGAGGAGCAACAGGGCGAGCGCGGCACGAGATCGGATCAGCACGCGCGCATAGTAGCGGCGCGCGGTCCCGTCCGGGGACCGCGCGCCGTTGTGGTGGTGCGGCAGTCAGCTCGCGGGGACTCAGCCCTGCGAGATCTTGCGGGCCAGGTTCTCGTCCAGCGTCGCGAGGAACTCCTCGGTGGTCTGGTACGGCTGGTCCTTGCCGACGAGCAGGGCGAGGTCCTTGGTCATCTTGCCGCTCTCGACGGTCTCGATGACGACCTGCTCGAGCTTGTTGGCGAAGCCCACCAGCTCGGAGTTGCCGTCCAGCTTGCCGCGGTGCTCGAGGCCACGGGTCCACGCGAAGATCGACGCGATCGGGTTGGTCGAGGTCGGCTTGCCCTGCTGGTGCTGGCGGTAGTGCCGGGTCACCGTGCCGTGCGCGGCCTCGGCCTCGACGGTGCGGCCGTCCGGCGTGCGCAGCACCGAGGTCATGAGGCCCAGCGAGCCGAAGCCCTGCGCCACGGTGTCGGACTGCACGTCGCCGTCGTAGTTCTTGCAGGCCCAGACGTAGCCGCCCTCCCACTTGAGCGAGGCGGCGACCATGTCGTCGATCAGCCGGTGCTCGTAGGTGAGGCCCTTGGCGTCGAAGTCGGCCTTGAACTCGGCGTCGAAGATCTCCTGGAACACGTCCTTGAACATGCCGTCGTAGGCCTTGAGGATCGTGTTCTTCGTCGACATGTAGACGGGGAAGCCGCGGTCGAGGCCGTACTGCAGCGAGGCCCGCGCGAAGTCCTCGATCGAGCGCCGGTAGTTGTACATGCCCATGGCGACGCCGCCGCCCTCGGGGAAGTTCGCGACCTCGAACTCGATGGGCTCGGAGCCGTCCTCGGGGGTGTAGGTCATCGTCACGGTGCCGGGGCCCGGGACCTTGAAGTCGGTGGCCTTGTACTGGTCACCGTGCGCGTGACGGCCGACGATGATCGGCTTCGTCCAGCCGGGGACGAGCCGAGGGATGTTCTGGATGACGATCGGCTCGCGGAAGATCACGCCGCCGAGGATGTTGCGGATGGTGCCGTTCGGGCTCCGCCACATCTTCTTCAGGCCGAACTCCTCGACGCGGGCCTCGTCCGGCGTGATGGTGGCGCACTTCACGCCGACACCGTGCTTCTTGATGGCGTTCGCGGCGTCGACCGTGATCTGGTCGTCGGTGCGGTCCCGCTCCTCAATGCCCAGGTCGTAGTACTCGAGGTTGATGTCCAGATACGGGTGGACCAGCTTGTCCTTGATGAACTGCCAGATAATGCGGGTCATCTCATCGCCGTCGAGTTCGACGACGGTGCCCTCGACCTTGATCTTGGCCATGAGCGGCGGGGCTCCTCTCGCGGGTCTACGCGTTCGTCCTTCAGGCAGGTGTTAGCGGTACAAGCGTACTGCTATTTCGGGACCGATGTCGGCGGGCCCTGGTTACTCACCAGTACCCTTTGCCGCTGGTGTCAGACTCGGCTCACCGCAATCTACGACGCCCGAAGGGCCCCGCGCATGGGGCCGTGACGGGCGCGACGACGGAGGCCAACACCAGATGTCGACGATGCCCCAAGACACGGCTCCCGGCCCGCGCTCGGCGCGGCGGCGCGGCCGGGCCTCGGCCCACCTGCTGTCAGCGCTCGCCGGGCTGGTCCTCACCCCGGTGGGGCTGTGGGCGCTCTCGTCCGGCGGTGGCAGGCAGTTCGCGCGGATGGCCGAGGAGTCGGAGAGCGGAGACGGCGCGGCCGCGGCCCTGATCGTGGGCGGCGCGGCGCTTCTGCTGGTCGTCGCCGCGCTCGGTGCGGTTTCCGCCGCGGCGCCGCTCACCGGCGGCCTGCTGTGGGGCGTGGCGCCGGGACTGCTCGGGATCGTCTCGCCCAGCACCGTCTACGACGCGCTGGGCGGCCTGCCGCGCTGGCTGGAGCTCGGGGTGGGCACGCTCACGTTGGTCTCGCTGGGCGCCGTACTCGCGGTCGGCACGCTGCTCACCGGTGCCGGGCTGGCGTGCGCGCTGCTGCGACGTAGGTTCTCGCCCGAGGACGGGGAGGCGTAGCGATGCGGTTGGGGATCAAGACCAAGCCCGAGCACACCACGTGGGCCGAACTGCTGGAGGTCTGGCGGGCCGCCGACGACATCGAGCTGTTCGAGTCCGCGTGGAACTGGGACCACTTCTACCCGCTCTCCGGCGACGTGACCGCCCCGAACCTCGAGGGCTGGACCATGCTCGCCGCGCTGGCGCAGGCCACGCGCCGTATCCGCATCGGCTGCCAGGTCACGGGCATGATCTACCGCCACCCCGCGGTGCTCGCGAACATGGCGGCCACCACGGACATCATCTCCGGCGGCAGGCTGGAGCTCGGCCTCGGCGCGGGCTGGAACCGGCAGGAGTGCGACGCCTACGGCATCGAGCTGCCACCGTTGAGGGACCGGTTCGACCTCTTCGACGAGGGCGTGCAGGCCATCATCGGACTGCTCACGCAGCCCACCACGACCCTGCACGGCAAGCACGTCCGGCTCACCGACGCCCGGTGCGAGCCGAAGCCGGTGCAGCGGCCCCACCCGCCCATCACGATCGGCGGGCGCGGCCCGAAGCGCACCCTGCGGGCCGCGGCACGCTGGGCGCAGGCGTGGCATGCGGGAACGGAGTCACCGCGGCAGTGGCTGGAGCTCAGGGAGATCCTGCTCGCCCACTGTGCCGACGTCGGCCGCGACCCGAGCGAGATCGCGTGCGCGGTGAACGTCCGCGTGCACGCCGACAAGGGCATCGGCCCCGCCGTCGAGGAGGCCCACGGCTACCGGGAGGCGGGCGTGGACCTCCTGGTGTTCAACCTCCCGCACCACAACGAGCCGGCGTTCCTGGAGCAGCTGGCCGAAGCCGCCGCCCCGCTCGTGTAACCGCCCCCCAAGGCCACCTTTGTTGCGTTGAACGCAACAAAGGTGGCCTTGGGGGGCAGTCAGGGGCTACGTGGTGGCGAAGAGGCCCAGCGTGGCGTCCGGGCGGATGCCGGCCAGCTCGCGGTGCCAGATCGCGTAGAAGCCCGCCTCCTCGCGGTTGCGCAGCTCGACGCCGGCGGCGGCCGTCACGTCGGGCGACTCGCGCACGGCGTTCTCCAGCACCTCCTTGGCCCCGGAGCCGTCACCGAACTGCTCCTTGCCCCTGCGCAGGATCGACTCGGGCAGCCAGCCCTCGAAGGCGTCACGCAGCAGCTTCTTCTCCTCCACTCCCGGCCGGATCATCTTGTGCTCGGGCGGGATCGACAGCGCCAGCTCCACCACGTCGCGGTCGAGGAACGGCTCCCGCGCCTCCAGCCCGAAGGCCATCGACGCGCGGTCGCAGCGCTGGAGGTTGAGGTGGTGCAGCTCGCCGACCGTGCGGACGAGCTCCGCCTGCAACGCGTCCGGATCGGTGAACGGCTCCTCGTGGTAGTAGGAGTACCCGGCGAACAGCTCGTCGGCGCCCTCCCCCGTCAGCACCGCGTGCACCCGCCGCGAGGCGTACTCGGCGAGCAGCAGGTTCGGCACCGCGCTGCGCACGAGCGAGGGGTCGTAATGCTCGATCGCCGTGACCGCCCTTGGCAGCGCGTCGATCGCGTCCTGCTTGGACATCAGGATCTCGTGGTGCTCGATGTTGCCGTGCTTCGCGTCGAGGTACTCCGCGACCACCCTCGCGGCGGCGAGGTCGGAGCTGCCCTCGGAGCCCACCGCGAACGTCGGCAGCGGCTGCCCGTGCTTGGCCGCGTAGTCGGCGGCCACGGCGGCGACGATCGCCGAGTCGAGCCCGCCGGAGAGGAACACACCCACGCCGACGTCGCTCATCATGCGGTTCTCCACGGCGGTGACGATCGACTCGCGCACGGCCTTGACCAGCGCACGGTCCCACACGCCCGGCTCCTCCGCTCGCCGCGCGGGCCGCACGTGCGCGGGGATGGCGTCGGCGAAGCGCACGAGCCCGCCCGCCGGGCTCCAGCAGTGCCCTGGCGGGAAGCTCTCGACGAGCGGCCGGTCCTCCTCGTCGAAGGCACGCAGCTCGCTGGCGAACAGGATCACGTCGTCTCGGCGCGCCCAGTACAGCGGCTTCACGCCGAGCGGGTCACGGGCGGCGAGGAAGTCGCCGTCCCCCGTGGCGAACGCCAGCGCGAACATCCCGCGCAACCGAGCCAGGCCGACCGGCCCGTCGACGATCAGCGCGTGCAGGGCGGCCTCGCTGTCGGAGCCGGTCTCGAACAGCTCGTGTCCGAGGTCTTCCCTGATGTGACGGTGGTTGTAGATCTCCCCGTTGGCCACGAGATACGTGGTGGCTCCGGAGTCGGTCAACGGCTGGTGCCCGCCCGCGACGTCCATGATGGACAGTCGCTGATGGCCGAGCCAGACGTCTCCCCTGCGAATTTCTCCCGTGTCATCCGGACCCCGATGTTTGATCCGGTGCAACATTCTCTGGCACTTGTCTGTATCGATGTTGCCGACCGCGGCAACTATTCCACACACTGGTGCTCAGCACCTCCTCGGTTACGACCGAGTGTAGTTGAATTTCGTCCGATCAACCGTGGTGTGCATTACTCCCGGTCACTCGACTGCCGTTCCACCTGCTCCTACCCTTGTCCCAACGGAGGTGGTCAACGATGCAAGCATCCGTGGGAGACCGGATCCGCGTACACGGGCGCACAGTGGGCGCAGGCGAACAACAGGGCGAAATCGTCGAGGTCCGGGGCGAACAGGGCCAGCCGCCATATCTGGTGCGGTTTTCCGACGGTCACGAAGGGCTCGTTTTCCCGGGCCCCGATTGCGAGGTCGAAGGTCACGCCGACTGAGCGGCCACACCGGCGTGATGAAGGTGTAGACGCTGAAGGTCCCGAGGTAGAGCCGAGCACGATCGCGCACAGCAACGCCAGCACGCGCGGGTCCCTCGCGACAGCGGACGGGTCGCGCCGCCCGACCGCGGGCGGCGCGGCCACGGACGGCAGCAGGCCCACCGCGACAGCGGCGCCGATCGAGAACGCGGCGACCAGGCCGAACACCCCTCGGTAGCCGATCGGGTCGACCGGGGAGGCTGCCGAGCGGGACCCCGGCGACCACCGCGCGCGTCAGCCCGCCGAACACCGGGGCGACCGCCGGGTTCAGCTCGGTGGCCGCAAGCAGGCGACGGCGCTCGCAGCGGACGATCGCCAGGGGCGATCAGGGGCAAGCCCACGGCGTGGGCGATGGCGAACGCGGTGACGAGCTGGGCGGCCGCCGGTTCCGACACCGAAAGGTCGCGGGTGAGCGCGGGCAAGAGGCCCGCGATGACGTAACCGCTGGCGCCGACGGCGAGCGCGCCGAGCGCGAGCATCGGCCGCATGAGCGCCGAGCCTGCGGTCGCGTGCCGCACGCCGAACCAGTTCGAGAGCCGGATCGCGAGACCGCGCTGCAGGCAACTCGCCGACCCGGTGCGGCTGGGGACGGCGCGACAGCTGGCGAAGGACGACAGCGAGCTCACGTGCGGCGCGTTCGACGTGCCCGTGAGCAAGTCCACACTCACCCACCACCTGCGGACCCGCGAGAAAGCCGGGGTGATCGGCGGCGCCCGCAGGGCACCACGCGGCTGAACTGGTTGCGCCGCAAGGATCTTCGACGCGCCCTTCCCCGGACTGCTCGATGGAGTTCTGGCCGCGAAACGGCAGGCGCGGCGTTACCTCTCCCCGCCGTGGGCATCGTCACCCGCAACCGGGATGACATCGTGGCCCCCTCGCGTTGAGACTGGACCGAGGACAGCCCAGCGACACAGGGGTCAGACGCTGGTCTGTCTTTCTTTGTGCCCTCGACCTTTATCGATCCAGCTCTGTTACCTCGGAGGGAAGACTGTGCCCATAGCGCTGCTCGCGCTGGCCATTGGCGCCTTCGGCATCGGAACCACTGAGTTCGTGATGATGGGCGTGCTACCGGAAGCCGCCGCCGACTTCGGGGTCTCGATCCCCGCCGCCGGATACCTGATCTCCGCCTACGCGCTCGGCGTGGTGGTGGGCGCTCCACTGCTGACCGTGTTCGCGGTACGGCTGCCCCGCAAGACCATGTTGATGTCGATGATGGTCCTGTTCATAGCGGGCAACGCCCTGTTCGCGCTCGCCCCCAACCACGAGTTCGGGGTGTTCTTCCGCTTCCTCGCAGGACTGCCGCACGGGGCGTTCTTCGGGGCGGGCGCGGTGGTGGCGTCGAGCCTCGTCGGCGCGGGAGAGAAGGCCAAGGCCGTCTCGATGATGTTCATGGGCCTCACGCTGGCCAACGTGATCGGTGTCCCGCTCGGCACGCTCCTCGGCCAACAGGTCGGCTGGCGCGCCACCTTCCTGCTCGTCGCGCTGATCGGCGCCGCCGCGCTGATGAGCATCGCCAAGCTCGTGCCGCACCAGGGCAGGCCCGCCGAGGCGTCGCTGCGCGGCGAGCTGGCGGCGTTCCGGCGCCCGCAGGTGTGGCTGGCACTGGCGATCGTCACGTTCGGCCTCGGCGGCGGCTTCGCGTGCCTGAGCTACGTGACGCCGATGATGACCGACGTGGCCGGCTTCCAGCCCGCGACGGTGACGCTGCTGCTCTCGCTCGCCGGCCTGGGCATGACGCTGGGCAACTTCCTCGGCGGCAGGCTCGCCGACCGGGCTCCGATGCCCGCGCTGTGCGGCGCGCTCTTCGGACTGGGCACCGTGCTCACGGCGTTCACCGTGACCGCGCACAGCAAGATCGGCGCCGCTATCACGATCTTCCTGGTCGGCGTCGCCGCCTTCATGGTCGGCCCGATCCTGCAGGCGCGGGTGATGGAGAAGGCAGGCGGCTCCCCATCGCTGGTGTCGGCGGCGGTGCAGTCCGCGTTCAACATCGCCAACTCGATCGGGGCGTACCTCGGTGGCCTGGTGATCGCGGGCGGCATGGGGCTCGTGGCGCCGAACTGGGTCGGCGCGCTGCTGGCCGCGCTTGGCCTCGGTCTGGCCGCCGTGTCGGCGGGACTCGACCGCCGCGAGAACGTCACACTGGCCGAGGAGGCGGCCGCCCTGGTGGACGCGGAGCCGGGCGCACTCGCCCCAACGGGCCGCGCCTGACCTCTTGGCCGAGCTGCAGTGAAGGCCACCATGCCTGCGCCCACCCGTCTCCCACCACCACCCAAACGGAGACGCTGCGCGCCGCTGTGTTGATCCCACGCAGTGAAGGTGGCCTTCACTGCAGTGGGGCGGGCGGGTCAGCCGAGCGGGCCGCCGGTGATCGTCAGCGCGATGAAGAGGATGAGCAGGCCAAGGCCCGCATAGCTGAGGACGTCGACCGCCCGGCCCCTGATCTGCAGCAGGCCGGCCTGCTCGTCCGAAAGCGCGGCCCGCAGCACGGCCGCCACCAGCAGCGCCCCACCGATCAGGGCAGCCCCCTGCCGCCAGTGGTACATCCCGATCCGCAGCGCCGCGACCGCCACGAGCAGCATCACCACCGCGAACGGGAGGTGGGCGAGCAGCCGGCGGCGGTCCGGCCTCGGCGTCGTCACGGTCACCTCGCCGCGGCCCGCTCGGCGGCCTCGACCACGTTCGACACGAGCATCGCCCGCGTCATCGGGCCCACCCCGCCGGGGTTCGGCGCGACGTACCCCGCGATCTCGGCGACGCCGGGAGCCACGTCGCCGGTCAGCTTGCCGTCGACCCGGGAGACGCCCACGTCGAGCACCGCGGCTCCGGGCTTGACCATCTCCGGCGTGATGAGCCCCGGCGACCCGGCCGCGGCAACGACGATGTCGGCGCGCCGGACCTCGGCGGCCAGGTCACGGGTACCGGTGTGGCACAGCGTGACCGTCGCGTTCTCGCTGCGCCGCGTCAGCAGCAGGCCGAGCGTCCTGCCGACCGTGATGCCCCTGCCGACCACGGCCACCTGCGCGCCGTCGAGCGGCACGTCGTAGCGGCGGAGCAGCTCCACGATGCCGAGGGGCGTGCACGGCAGCGGTGCGGGCTGGTTCAGCACGAGCCTGCCGAGGCTGATGGGCGCCAGGCCGTCGGCGTCCTTGGCGGGGTCGATGCGCTCGAGGATCGCGCCGGAGTCCAGGTGCTTCGGCAACGGCAGCTGCACGATGTAGCCCGTGCAGGCCGGGTCGGCGTTCAGCTCGTCGATCACGGCTTCGAGCTTGGCCTGCGAGATGTCGCCGGGCAGGTCCCGCCGGATCGAGTTGACCCCGACCTTCGCGCTGTCGGCGTGCTTCATCTTCACGTAGGCGTGCGAGCCGGGGTCGTCACCGACCAGCACGGTCGCGAGCCCGGGGACGATCCCCCGCTCGGCGAGCGCGGCCACCCTCGGAGCAAGCTCCGCGAAGATGGCGTTCTTGGTGGCCTTGCCGTCGAGAATCGTCGCCGTCACGGTCCCGATTGTTTCAAAAGCGCACGGCCCCGTCGCCGCCCGCCCAGGCCCGCGACGGCGATGGCGACGAGCGCCACCGCACAGCCGATCACCGTCGACGCGGTGAGCCGCGTGACCCCGGCAGGCAGGAACGCGTCGAGCAGCACGGAGCCGATCAGCTGCCCGGCGACGGAGCTGAGCCCGAGCAGCAACACCCCGATCCAGGTGACGACGAACGACGCTGTCGCGATGAACAAGATCCCCACCAGTCCGCCGAGGTAGAGCAGCGGGTTGGCCGGCCACGCGTCCGGGCCACCACGCGTGAGCAGTGAGACGAACCAGGCCAGCACCAGCACTGCCGTTCCGGCGGTGAAGTTGACGAGGGTGGCCGCGAGCGGGCTACGGGACACGGCGCCGACGTGGCCGTTGAACGCCTGCTGCACGGCCATCCCGGCACCGGCGATGCACGGCAGCACGAGCAGCCACAGCCGCGAGAGGTCGGCGTTCTCCGCGAGATCGCCCACCAGCGCGCCGGCCACGGCGAGCACCGTCAACAGGGCGCCGAGGACCCTCGGCCACGAGGACGGCCGTTTGCCCGCCGGGCCGAGCCCCGCGCGGTCCACGAGCAAGCCGCTCACCGTCTGACCCGCCACGACGCCCACGGTGAACATCGCGACGCCGAGGAGCGCCACGGTGAGCGACTGGGCGAGGACGTACGTCGCGCCCGCGACGCCGCCGAGGCACTGCCAGGGCCGCAGCGTGCCCGTTCGCACCGCCGACACGGTCCGGCCGAGCCCCCGCCGCATGGACCGTGAGGCCGCGAGCCATGCGAGAAGCAGCAGCAGGCCGCCGCCGAAGGAGATCACCGCCGCGAGCGCCGAGTCGTTCAGCTCCGTGCCCAGCTGCCCGTTGACCCTGCTCTGCACGGCCATCGCGAGGCCCGTGACGAGCGCCAACGCCACGCCGCCGAGGCGCTTTGCTCGGGACGTGGGCGTGCTTGCTTCGTTCGTAGGACGAGGGGGCGCCGGACCGGTACGCGGGGTAGCCATCGCGTGCCATTGTCAGTCCTCGGGCTACGGCTCGGTTGCTTCGATCCGGTGATCTGTGGCGAGCCACACTTCCCAGGGTTGACGTCACACGCGATGTATCAGCGACAACGGCTTCGATGTCCACATGTGCCGTGCATTGACGGCATGAATTAGTCAAGATGTTGGCGTGGCACTTCCGACCCAGCTGAACGCAACCGAGCAGGACACCCTGGTCAAGCAGATCGGCCTCTCCTTGCTCCGAGCCGCCCCGCGAGACTGGCGGCGGGTGACCGCGGAGTACCGCGCCGTAGGGAGGTACCACGAGCTGACCGGCGAGGTCGTGACGTCCGACGGCACCACAGAGGAGTGGCTGGCGACCCACGACATCGCGACGCTGTTCGGCAGGCTGCGCGCCGGGATGTATCGCGAGGGCAGGGGCACCTGGTTCAACGCGCGCTACCAACTGGACCACCCGTCGAGCTACAACCTCGAGTACGACCGCGACGAGCCGCACTGGGACCTGGCGCCGCCGCCCCAGGCCTACGCCGACGAGCTGCGCATGTTCCCCCGCTCCGAGGAGAACGTGCCCGACTGGCTCATGCGGCGCATGGCCGGTCTCGGCCCCGAGCGTCCAGGGCCCCGGTTCCGCATGGCCCGGATCTTCGACGGCGTCGGCCCGAACGGCCCCGTGATCAACCGGCCTGAGCTCGACGTCGAGGAGCAGGACCGGGTGCTCGACTACCTCGACGGAGCCCCCGTGGTGGTGCCGGGCCGGGGTTACGACATCGACCGGCTCGCCAGCACACCCGAGAGCACGGTCCCCATCGCGTTCCACAGCGACGGCTCCTGGATCTGGCCCGCGGCCGTCAACTACTACCTGCGGGAGTACGGCGTCGCTCCGGAGCCCGACCTGCTGCAGCACATGAGGGCGAACGGGTTCGGCATCCCCGACGTCCCCGACCCCGTGCGACAGGCGGCCGCCGCGCACATCACGCGGGGCCAGAACCTGCAGCAACGGCCGTCGGCCCCGCCGCCGCCCCCTCCGCCGGCACCGGAGCCGGAACCTGCCCCCTCGCAGGCGGCCGTCGAGGAGCCCGTGCCGCACGAGCCGGAGCCGCCGTTCGAGGAGCACTTCGCCGAGCACGGCGCCGAGCGCACGCAGCTGGCCGAGCCGCCGCGGTTCGACGAGCCCCAGCACGTCGACGGCCGGGAGCCGGACGAGTACGACACCGACCAGTACACGGCCGCCGACGACTACGCCGATGAACACCCCGAGCCCGAGGACGCACACGCCGAGCAGGGCACCACGTACACGCCCACGCCGGGCTTCGAGAGCGGGCCGCCGACCACCGTCACCTCGCCCGCGCCGCCGCCGGTCACCCAGCACGCGGTGCAGGAACCGCCCGGCGAGGAGGAGCCGGTCGAACTGCCGCCGTCCCAGCAAACGACCGAGCAGCAGCCGCTGCCGGGCCGCGCCGAGCTGGACGACGACGGCGGCCCGCCGACGCAGTTCTCCCCCGCACCGGCGCCGCCGATGCACGACGACCCCCACCTCGACGACCTGCAGGAGAAGCTCGACGAGCTGGGCGTGCCGCAGGGTGCCTACCGCATCGGCGAGCCCACTGAGCGGGGCTGGAGCATCGAGCAGGTCGCCGAGGGTTGGCGCGTCGGCTGGTACGACGGCGGGCTGAAGAGCCCCGCCGTGTTCGGCGATGCGGGTGACGCTACGGCGTTCATGCTGGGCAAGCTGCTGCTTTCCCCCGCGGGCGTCGGTGAGGTGCCGCAGGGAGCGCCGCCACCGCCCGCACCGGCTCCAGCCGCTCCCGCGGCCGAGGAGCGCCAGCCACCACAGCCCGCGGCGCCGGTGCCACCGTCGCGGCCCGTGATGGCGACGCTGTCGCCCGAGGTGGCGACGGGCATGCGCCCGCCACCGCCCGCACGCGAGACCGCTCCTCCCGCCGAGGCACCCCGCCCCGGTCCGCCGAGGGAGGAGCCCTCGGGCGGGCGGCGCGCACTCGGCGGTGCCGCGGTGCCCGCCGCGTCGGGCGGGCTGCCGCCGAGGGACGCTCCGCCGGCGCCGCCGCGCCGGGAGGCGCGACCCGCCACGGAGAAGCCGGAGGCACGAGCCTCGGGTGGCGGCCAGCAGCAGTGGCCGATCCAGCCGCTCTCCGGCGAGCCGCCGCTCACGCTGTTCCGCGGCAAGGAGATGCGAACCCTGCCGGTCGGCAGCGAGCTCGACCGCTTCGGCGGCGCGAACGGCAACCTCACCTACGCGGCGGGGACGCCGTTCGAGGAGCGCTCGCTGGTGCCGGAGTGGGTCAGCCGGCCGTACCACCTGTACCGGGTGCAGCGGCCGCTGGAGGCGCTCGCCGGTGTGGCGATCCCGTGGTTCAACCAGCCGGGCGGCGGTGCCGCCTACCTGCTGCCGGCTTCCATCGAGGAGCTGCTGGCCGAGGGCGACCTCATCGAGCTCGAACCCGGCGAACCGCCCATCGACTAGGCACGAGTTGTCGTCCGTTGCCTCAGTGGACGACGAGACCGTTCGCCGCGGCGTAGGCGACGGCGGTGTCCAGGTCGACATGCGCGCCGGTGAGCCGGGCCTGTCGCAGGCCGTCGGCGTCGATCCGGGCACCACGCAGGTCGGCGCCGACGAGCTGTGCGTCGAGCAACCGGGCACCGGTCAGGTCGGCGTCGCGCAGGTCGGTCTCCCGCAGATCGGCATCGGTCAGGTTGGCCTCGCGCAGCCGGAGCCCGGACAGGTTCGTGCCCTTGAGCTTCGCGCCGCCCAGCGACGCCAGGGACAGGTCGCAGTCCCGCACCGTGATCGGCCGCAGCGCGCAGTCCAGAAAGGACGAGCCCAGCAGCGAGCACCCGGACCACTCCGAGCGGCCGAGCACGGTCCGGTTGAACGTGCACGACCGGAACGCCGAGGACGTGTGCCGGGACTCGCCGAGGTCGGCCCGGCTGAAGTCGCAGCTGTCGAACGTGCAGCCGCGCGTGACCAGCCCGCGCAGGTCGGCATCAGTGAAGTCGCAGCGCACGAACATCCGCTTCTCCCACCGCGCACCGGGCAGCACCGCGTCACGGTAGTCCTCGTCCACTTCGGACTCGTCCATCCGGCCAGCATCGCACATCGTGTGTTGCCATCACGTGATGCGCTCGAACAGCGTGCGCAACCGCGCGGCCCTCCGGGGATGGGTCGACCCGGTCCAGGCGAATGCGGCCGAGCAGGTGAGCCCGGAAGTCCGGGTGGTCGTGCCGGTTCTGCGCCTGTGGCCCCGTGCGCGCACAGTTGTGCAGGATGGCGCGGTTCGCCGACCAAGCCCGCTGGGCGGACCGGCACGGACTGCGCGCGTGAGGTCATTGGAAGTCCCTCGACTTCGACCTGATCCGCATGGGCAGGTGCTGTAGCCGGTCGGCGAGCAGGCTAACCACACCGTCCGCGCGTTCCACGACCCCGCGGACCAGCATCGCCTGGCTGGAGCGGGCGACGCGGTGGTAGCGCTGCCACAGGCCGGCCGTACAGATGACGTTGACCATGCCTGTCTCGTCCTCGATGTTGAGGAACGTGATCCCGCCGGCGGTGCCGGGACGCTGCCGGTGGGTGACCGCGCCGCCGATGAGGACCCGTTTGCCGTCCTCCATCTCCTGAAGTCGTTCGGCGGTGACCACCCCGAGCGCGTCGAGCCGGTCCCTGATGAACTGCGTGGGGAAGCTGTCCGGCGACAGCCCGGTTGCCCACACGTCCGCGACCGCGACATCGAGGTCGTCCATCCCGGGCAGCGTGGGCGCACTGGCGCCGGGCGTGCCGCCCGGCAGCTTCTCCGGCCGTTCCTCCGCGACGGCGCCCGCGGCCCAGAGCGCCTTGCGCCGGTCGCGCTCGAAGCAGCCGAATGCGCCCGCGGTGGCGAGTGCCTCGACCTGCGGCGTGGTCAGCCGCACGCGCCGCGCCACGTCGGCCATGTCGCGGTAGGCGCCGCCGCTGTCCCGCTCGGCGACGAGCCGTTTCGCGAGCGGCTCGCCGATCGTGCGCACCGCGCTGAGCCCGATGCGGACGGCGAGACCGGACTCGCCGTCTCCCAACGGTTCCAGCGTCGCGTGGGGCAGGCTGGCGTTGACGTCGGGACCGCGCACCGTGACACCGTGCCGCCGGGCGTCCGCCACCAGCGACTGCGGCGAGTAGAAGCCCATGGGCTGCGCGCGCAACAGCCCGGCGCAGAACGCCTCCGGGTGGTAGTACTTGAAGTACGCGCTGGCGAAGACCAGGTACGCGAAGCTCAGCGCGTGGCTTTCCGGAAAACCGAAGTTGGAGAACGCCCGCATCTTCTGGAAGATGTGCTCCGCCATCTTCTCGTCGACGCCGTTGCGCGCGGCCCCCTCGTAGAACCTCCGCCGCAGCCGCTCCATCTTCCGGCCCGACCGTTTCGCTCCCATGGCGTGCCGGAGCTCGTCGGCCTCGGCCGCGGTGAAGTTCGCGACGTCGAGGGCGATCTGCATCATCTGTTCCTGGAACAGCGGCACGCCCAGTGTCTTGTCCAGCGCGTTCTCCAACAGCGGATGGTCGTGCTTCCACTTCTCCTTCTTGGTGTAGCGCCGGATGTAGGGGTGCACGGAGCCGCCCTGGATTGGCCCGGGCCTGATCAGCGCGACCTCGATGGCGAGGTCGTAGAACTTCTTCGGCGCGAGCCGGGGCAGGGTGGCCAGCTGCGCCCTGCTCTCCACCTGGAACACACCGATCGCGTCGGCGCGGCTGAGCATGTCGTAGACGTTCTCGTCCTCGAGCGGCATCTTGCTGAGGTCGATATCGATGCCCTCGTGCTCCCGCACCAGGTCGATCATGTAGTGCAGCGCGGAGAGCATGCCGAGCCCGAGCAGGTCGAACTTGACCAGCCCGACGGAGGCGCAGTCGTCCTTCTCCCACTGCAGAACGCTGCGGTTCTCCATGCGCGCCCACTCGATGGGGCAGACTTCGCTCACCGGCCGGTTGCAGATCACCATCCCGCCCGAGTGGATGCCGAGGTGCCGAGGGAAGTCCTCCAGCGCGGCGGCCAGTCCCAGCACGTTGGCGGGGATGTCGTGGTCGGTCTCGCCTCTGGTGTTGCGCAGCGGGCCCCAGCGGTCGATCTGCTTGCTCCAGGCGTCCTGCTGTCCCGGTGAGTGGCCGAGCGCCCTGGCCGCGTCGCGCACCGCTGAACGGGCCCGGTAGGTGATCACGTTCGCCACCTGCGCGGTGCGCAGCCTGCCGTGCTTCTCGTAGACGTACTGGATCGCCTTCTCACGCTGGTCGGACTCGATGTCGAGGTCGATGTCCGGGTAGCCGTCGCGGTCCGGCGCGAGGAACCGCTCGAAGAGCAGCTTCCACTCCACCGGGTCGACCTTGGTGATGCCCAGCGCGTAGCAGACCGCGGAGTTCGCCGCCGAGCCCCGGCCCTGGCACAGGATGTCGTTGTCCCGGCAGAACTTCGCGATGTCCCACACGATCAGGAAGTACCCGGGAAACCCGAGCCGCTCGATGATGTCCAGCTCGTGGTCGAGTTGCTCGTAGGCCTTCGGGTGAGCCTCCCGGGTGCCGTACTGCTTCTTCGCGCCCTCGTAGGTCAGGTACCGCAGGTAGGTGGCCTCCGTGTAGCCATCCGGGACGTCGAACGGCGGGAGTTCCGGCGCGACCAGGTGCAGCGGGAACGCGATCTGCGTGCCGAGCAGCGCGGCCCTCTGCACGGCCCCGGGGTAGCGGGCGAACCGGGCCTGCATCTCCGCGCCGGAACGCAGGTGAGCGGTACCGGCGGCGGCGAGCCACCCCTCCATCTCGTCGAGGCCGCGGCGGGCCCTGATGGCGGAGACCGCCTGCGCCAGGTAGGCCCGCTGCGGGATCGCGTAGTGCACCGCGTTGGTGGCCACGGTGGGCAGGCCGAACTCCTCGGCGAGCCCCGCGAGCGCGTCGTTGTGCGTGCTGTCGAGCGGCCTGCCGTGGTCGATCAGCTCGACGTACACGTCGTCCTCGCCGAACCGGTCGACCAGCTCACGCAACCGCAGCGCGGCCGCCTCGGGGCCCTGTTCCACCAGTGCGCGCCGCACGGCTCCCTTGCGGCAACCCGTGAGGACGGCGCACTTGCCCGCCACCTCCCCGGCGATGGTGTCGAGGTCGTACACCGGGCGCCCCTTCTCGGCCCGTTCCGCCGGGGGCAGCTCCACGTCGTGCCCCTTCAGCTGGCCCGCCGTGATGGCCCGGCAGAGGCTCGCGTACCCCTGCTCCCCCTTCGCCAGGAGCAAGAGGTGCTCGCCCTCGGGATCGGCGATCCCGTTCTGCGGTCCGGAGAGACCGAGGCTCAGCTCGGTGCCGAACACCGTGCGCATGCCGACCTCCCGTGCCGCCTCGGCGAACCGGGCCACGCCGTACATCCCGTCGTGGTCGGTGATCGCGATGGCGTCGAGCCCGAGCCGCACCGCCTCCTCGACCAGCTCCTCGGGATGGCTTGCCCCGTCGAGGAAACTGAAGTTCGAATGGCAGTGCAGCTCCGCGTACGGCACACGGGTGGCCGCCCCGGTGTCGTCGGCACCGCGCAGCGAGCACAGATCGGCGGGCCGGAGGTACCGCTCCCGCTTGCGCCCCCACGCAGGGCTGTCGTTGCCGTCTCCCACCTTGTCGAACGGCTCGGCCCTGCCGGAGAGGGTGCGTTCCAGTTCCCGCCACGGGATCGGCGGATTGTTCCAGCCCATGGCGCTACCCGAGGTTCTCCGGTGACGTTCTCGGCAGTGGGATGACAGGGCACACTTGCTGCTGCGCCTGCGGTTCGACGAGCCGGTACCACGGATCGGCCGTCCGCTCCGGCTCCGTGCCGCTGTAGAAACGGTCCTCGTCCACTAGTCGTACATCCCTTCCACTGTCCACAGCGGATTCCGCTTGGCCTGCCAGTTCAGCAGGAGCGCGACTTCGGACTGCGCCCCGCTCATTCCTTCCAGCACCACCTGCACACGGGCGGTGGTTGGCCTGCCCTCCGGCGCCCACCACCGCGCGAGCACTGGCCAGGGCCCTGCCCAGGCGAGAACGTGGCGGCCGGCCCCGCCCTCGATCGACACCTGGTGCGGTGGGTCGGTGAACGCATACCGGTCGGTGACACTCACCTCCACGCCCTCCGCATCGGTGACGAAGGCGGGTACCGGTTCTTCGAAGACCGTGGCAGGGGACAGTCCGGGAAGCTGTTCCGGCCAGGACGCGTCGTGTCCGTCGGACGGCATGCGCTGATCACCCCACGGCACCAGGCGAACCCGCTCGGCGGGACCACGTCCTCCTTCGGGAACGGCGGTGAAGACGCTGTCCGGGCCCAGTAACCCCTGCACGTGGACCAGCGCCCTGGCTGCCCGGTCGGCCTCCGGGGTGTGCTCTCCCCCGTCTCCGCCCTGCCACAGGCCGAGTTGCAGCGCCGTGCCCTCGACCGTTTCCTCGGGTTCCAGCCGGAGTTCAGAGACGCCCGCCGTCGGCCGCTGCCCGTCTCTGGTTCGCAACCAGCCCTCGAACTGCCAGCGCACCCGGTCGGCGATGCCCTCGGGGGTGAGCGGCTCGGCGCACCGCCAGATCCTGCTGAGCTCCTCACCGCGTTCGGTGGTGGCGTAGATGCCCAGCCGGGTGCACGCGAGGCCGCGGGAGGACAGTCCGGAGTGGAACCGGCCCGCCAGCGTCTTCGCCATGAACGCCGCCACGTCGACACGTTCGAGCGGCGGGTCGAACGCCTTGGTGACGAACAGCTCCGGGGGTGGACGACGGCGGTGCGGTGGCCGTTCGTCCTGCCCGTTCGCCAGCCGGTGCGCGAGCAAGCCCTCGCTGCCGAACCGTCCGACCACGTCTTGTTCGGACAGTGCCGCGAACGCGCCGAGCGTGCGCAAACCCAGCCTGCGCAACAAATCCACCAGCTCGGCCCTGTCGGTGTCGGGCTGCTCGAGCTCGGTGACGCTCAGCGGTGCGAGGAACCGCGCGGCCGTGCCCTCCTCCACCAGTACGGAGCGGTGTGCTGCCAGCGTCGCCGCGAACAACCCGTCGGCGACCCCGACCTGGCACTCCACGCCCGTCTGACCGGAGACGTGGTCGACGAGCAGTTCGACGAGCCGGTGCTCCCCTCCGAAGTAGCCGGACGCACCGCTGACCGGCACCGCCACGACCCCGGGGCGCACGGCCTCCACTCCGACGACCAGCTCCTCCACCGCCGCCACGACGGGTTCGAACAACCGCGCGTCCCGGTCCTGGTCCTCGGCGAACACCGCGAGCTCGGGACACCGGGACTGCGCTTCCCTTCGCCGCATGTCCCGCCTGACGCCCGACGCCCTCGCGATCGCCGAGCACGCCACGACCCGGTTGGCCGCGAACACCGCGGCGGGCAGGTGAGCGGGCAACCCCGCCGCCGCGCCGGCCGCGACCACGGGCCAGTCCGGGCACCACAGCACCAGCATCCGCGGCGGCCGGGTGAGGACCCCTGCCGTACTCATCCCACCTTCACCTCCTCGGCGGGCGCGCAAGGCGGGCGAGCCGCTGCTCCGGCCGACGCCACCACTCCGCCGGGCCCCGGCAGCAGCAGCGACGTACGAAGGGGACGCGCCGCGGCCCCGCGACCGGCGACGTCCACGACGACCTCGCGTTCCCGCAGGTAGCCATGGCCCTTTTCGAGCCCGGACCAGCTCACCGGGGCGCAGCGCAGCTCCACCTCGGCACCCGGCCACGGGCCGAGGGACAGCAGCACCGCTCCGCGATGCCTGGCCCGAGCGGAGAGCCTGCGGGCGGTCTGGGTCCCGCCGAACCTCCCGGGAGGGCCGGTGGCGACCAGGTCGACACCGTCGAGCAAGGCCGCTGTCGCCGAGGCGAAGTCCGCACCGGGACGCGGCACCAGCGCCAGCCTGCTCACCTCCACCCCGAGCTCCCGCGCCGCGACCAGCCCGAGCCGGGGAATCCCCACCACCGCCGCCCACGACCCGCTCGCAGTCGCTTCGGCCAGCAACGCGAGCAGCAGCGAGGTGGAGCCGTGCACCGCGATCGTGCTGCCCCTGCGCAGCCCACCCCACGGCAACAGTTCGGCGAGCGCGGGCAGCACCGGGAGGACCCGCCCGGTCGCCTGCGCGTGCACAGCGGAGGCCGCCACCCCGCTGGCCGTGCTGACTCCGGGCAGGGAGGCCAGCCGCGCGACCGCGGACACCCCTGCCGGCTCAGCCATCGGCTCACCAGGCCGGGTGGCCTGGATCTCCGCCACCGTTCCACCTGGCATCAGCACCACCTCCCCTCGCGGACAGCACGACCACGCTCATGGCATGAGCTCTGCGTTCTACTCGGTCGCCGCGGGGAAGACGGCTATTTGTCGAACATGTGTTCGATGCCCTCAGTGAACACCGCCCACCTCACCCTGTCAAGCCACGGAGGTGGCCGGACGCGAACGGAGCCCTCGCGTCCGATTTCTCTCGCGTTCCGGCGAAATCTCCGGCAGCATCGGCTTGCGCGGATGTCGAAGCCACGCCGCCAGCTCCGATGTCTCCGGCGAAGGCACCCAGAAGTGGTGCAACGGACGCAGGGAGAACAGAGATGAGGTACATCCTCTTGGCCTATACCAACGCTGATGAATGCGGACCTTCGGCGGGCTGACGACCGAGGAGATCGCCCGCGCGTTCCTCGTGCCCGAGTCGACGATGGCCAGCACATCAGCCGTGCAAGGCGGCGGATCAAGTCGTCGGGTGTGGGATTCCGCCCGCCGAGGGAAGGAGAACGCGACGAGCGACTGCGGGCGGTGCCGCACGCCCGACTCGCATTGTCGGAGTCACTGGCCCACGACAGCCCGATGGCCAAGCGCTACCGGCTCGCCGCCGTGCGGGCACAACTGTCGAGATGGTGGGCGAACACGACGCGGCGCTGGGGGACTACCGGATCGCGGCCAAACGCACCACGAGCATCCCTGAGCGACCCCACCTGGAGGAGCGGGCGGCCCGGCTGGCACGGTAGGCATCCCAGTGGCCAGAACGGGAGCAAGGGAGCTTTGCTCCCGTTTTTCGGTAGTAAAGCTCCCTTGCTCCCTGTTGCCGCACGAGGGCCGCGGGAATCAGTGCGCGAAGTGCCGGGTGCCGGTGAGATAGAGCGTCACGCCAGCGGCCTCGGCGGCGGCGATCACCTCGGCGTCCCGCACCGATCCGCCTGGCTGAACGACCGCACGCACACCGGCGTCGAGCAGCACCTGCAGGCCGTCCGGGAACGGGAAGAACGCGTCGGACGCCGCGACGGAACCCTTGGCACGGTCGCCGGCCCGCTGCACCGCCAGCCGCGACGAGTCGACACGGTTCACCTGGCCCATGCCGACACCGACCGTGGCCAGGTCGTTCGCGAGCAGGATCGCGTTGGACTTCACGGCCCTGATGGCCCGCCACGCGAAGGCGAGGTCGGCGAGGGTGCTCTCGTCTGCCGCCTCGCCCGTCGCGAGCGTCCAGTTCGCCGGGTCGTCGCCGGGCGCGTCGATCCGGTCGGCCGTCTGCAGGAGCACACCCCCCGAGATGGGCCGGAACTCCACCGGCGAGCCGAGCGGCTCGGGCAGCCGCAGCAGTCGCACGTTCTTCTTGCGGGTGAGCACGTCGAGCGCGTCGGCGTCGAAGTCCGGAGCCAGCACAACCTCGGTGAAAACGTCCGCGATCTGCTCGGCCATCTCCAGGCTCACCGGCCGGTTGCTGGCGATCACGCCGCCGTAGGCCGACACCGGGTCGCACGCGTGGGCCTTCCGGTGCGCTTCGGCGATGTCGGCGCCCACCGCGATCCCGCACGGGTTGGCGTGCTTGATGATCGCGACGGCGGGATCGGTGAAGTCGTGGGCGGCGCGGCGCGCGGCGTCGGTGTCGACGTAGTTGTTGTAGGACATCGCCTTGCCGTGCAGCTGCTCGGCGTGAGCCAGCCCGGGCTCACCGTGCCGGTACACCGCCGCGCCCTGGTGCGGGTTCTCGCCGTAGCGCAGCACCTCGCCCCGGTCCCAGGTGGCGCCGAGGAAGTCAGGGAAACCGGAGTTGTCGGCGGGGGCGTACGCGCTCGCGAACCACGAGGCGACAGCCGTGTCGTAGGCCGCCGTGTGCGCGAAGGCCTTCGCCGCCAGCCGTTTGCGCTCGGCGAGATCGAAACCACCGGCGCGGACCCTTTCGAGCACCCAGTCGTAGCTCGCCGGGTCGACCACCACCGCCACCGAACCGTGGTTCTTGGCCGAGGCACGCACCATCGCAGGCCCGCCGATGTCGATGTTCTCGACGCAGTCCTCGGGGCTCGCCCCGGACGCGACGGTCTTGGCGAACGGGTAGAGGTTCACCACCAGCAGGTCGAACGGCGCGATGTCCAGCGACTTCAGCTGCTCGACGTGGTCGGGCCGGTTCACGTCGGCGAGCAGGCCGGCGTGCACCCTCGGGTGCAGCGTCTTCACGCGCCCGTCGAACGACTCGGGGAACCCGGTGACCTCTTCCACCGGCGTCACCGGGACACCGGCGTCGGCCAGCACCTTCGCGGTGCCGCCGGTCGACACGATCTCGACGCCCGCCGCGTGCAGGCCGGTCGCGAGCTCGAGCAGGCCCGCCTTGTCCGACACCCCGATCAACGCGCGCCGGACCGGCCGCTGACCGGCCCCTGGGGTCTGCTCGCTCACGACAACCTCACCTTCCGTCCCTCCACCGTGCACCCCGCACGGCCAAGCTTCTCGATCACGTCCACGAGGAGCCGACGTTCGACCACTTTGATCCGCTCGTGCAGGCTCGCCTCGTCGTCATCGGCCTCCACGGCCACGGCCTCCTGCGCGATGATCGGCCCCGTGTCGACCCCCGCATCCACGAAATGCACGGTCGACCCGGTGACCTTCACCCCCAGCTCGAGCGCATCGGCGACCGCACGGATCCCGGGGAACGCCGGGAGCAGTGCGGGATGCGTGTTGATCACTCGGTTCGGGAAGTGGCCGAGGAATCGCGACCCCAGGATCTTCATGAAGCCTGCGGAGACCACGAGATCGGGCCGGTACGCGGCGACCGCGTCGGTCAGCGCCTTGTCCCAAGCCTCGCGGTCGGGGTGGTCACCCATCTTGATCGAGAAGTGCGGGATCCCGGCGCGCTCGGCCCTCGCCAGCGCCTCGATGCCGTCCCGGTCGGCCCCGACCGCCACCACGGTGGCCGGGTACGAGGGCTCCTCCACCGCGTCGAGTACCGCTTGAAGCAGCGTCCCCGAACCTGACGCGAGTACCACCAACCTCGCTGGGGTAGGCAGCTCCAACCTGCTAGCCAGAACGGTCTCCTTGCCGGGCTGTGCGCCAGAGCACACGTCGGTTGACCTGGTGACACTCCACCCTAAACGGCGAGAAGTTGATCTTGATGGAGAGGTGTCAGGGCCGCTTGCCGGAAGCTTCGTCGTCGCCGGGGTCCGGTTCTTCCTCCGGTTCCGGTTCCGGGTCCTTCACCTTGTCCGGCTCCGGTTCAGGCTCCGACTCCGGTCCAGGCTCGGCCACCTGGTCCACCTCGGCCGCCTCGTCGGGATCGTCGAAGTCGTCGTCCTCTGGCTCTTCCGCGTCGCCGGGCTCCTCGTCCTCACCCGGCTCCTCCTCGACGGCTTCGTCGGACCGCTCCGCCTCGGTCTCCGCCGAATCCTCGGCCTCTTCAGCCGGTTCGTCCCCGGCTTCCTCCACCTGCTCCTCGACCGCGACGGGCTCGGGCTCGGGCCGGGGCCCCGCGAACCATGCGACGAGTCCGCCGGGCACCGCGATCCAGACGAACGCGGCGATCGAGACGAGTCCGAGCGGGATCGCGACCGGGTCGAACACGCCGGAGCCGAGCCTGCCGCCCGCGAGCGTGCCCACGACGACCGTGCCGAATCCGACCAGCGCACCGGCCACGCCGACCGTGCGCAGCCGCGCTACGGGGTTCTCGTGGCACCGGCGCAACGACCAGCCGACCAGCGCCCCCACCGCGACAGGCAACAGCACGAACACCGGCCACCACGACGCCTGCGCCTCCGGCATCGCCGCCAGCAGAGGCACTCCGGGCACCGGTCCGCCGGTGAAGGCGTAGGGGCTGACCGACACCGAACCGATGGAGAAGCCGGGGCCGGTCACGAAGCCGAGCGCCAGCACCGCCGCGTTCGGCACGTAGCCCAGCGACAGCAGCAGCATGCCTGCCGCGCTGCCCGCACCCGGCGCGTTGTTCGCGAAGAGGCTGTTCGCCGTCGGCACCGACAGCGCCATCCCGACGAGCAACGCGAAGGACCCCGCCGTCAGCAGTGCGAGCAGCCCCAGCGCGCCCGCTCGCAGACCGTGCACGGCGAGCGGATCGAGATGGCGACTCACGGTCTCCGTGAAGCCGCAGTGCCGGGCGACGCCGACCGCGGCCGACACAGCCGCGACCAGCCCGGGAACGAGGAAGGCCGACAGCGGTTCGACGCTGAGGGGCTCGCCGTTGGACAGTAGCGAGATCGCGAGACCGAGCATGGCGTGCGCGCCAGCCATGACGCTGATGAGCGGCACCGCCCGCACCGGTTCGGTGAGGCCGAGCCGCTGCGCCGCGCTCGCTGCCGTCCGCGCGACGAGCAGGCACACGCCGACGGTCGGCAGGAGCGGCAGGACGCCGAGCGGTTCACCTTCTATCTGCACGGGCACCTGGTAGGCGCCCAGCCAACCGGGGCCCGCGGCAAGCAGCACGCCGAGCGCCGAGAACTCCGACCGGGTGGCGATGGCCGTGACCAGTGCGAACAACGCGGCGACCACCGCGTAGCCGGTGACGAGCGGCCACACGGCAGCGGCGAGCAACGCCCGCACTCGCCCACCGCGCGGCACGTCCTCACCAGCGGCGGAGCCCGCTGAGCGCATGCGCGTGGTGAGGAGGTCCATGCTTTGACCATCGCATCGCGATTGGGCCGTCCGAGTGAGCCACGCCGCCGCAGGCGGATGACGACGCCCACACCCCACCCGGTCGGGGCAGTTCCGGACAAGCAAAAAGGCGCTTCCGGCGTTCGCCGAAAGCGCCTTTCCGTGACTCTGATCAGCTGTTGGACTGGCCGAAGCCGCCCGGCGGGGTGCCCGGAGGGTTCTGCTGGCCGCCCTCCGGCGACTGCTGCTGGAAGAACTGACCGTGCTGCGAGGCGTAGGTCGTGGGCTGCTGCCCCGGCTGCGGCGAGACCGGCTGCGCGAACTTCGTCGGCTGCGGGATGCCACCGGACTGGTCCGGAGCGGGCTGCTGGCCGAACGGCGGCTGCTGCTGGGCGAACGCGCCCGGCTGCTGCTGGCCGTACGCCGGCTGCTGACCGTAGGGCGACTGCGGCTGGGGAGCCGGCGGCTTGAGCACACCCGCGTCGAACAGGTACGCGGCGACCGCGGCCAGCATCTGGAGCAGGCCGAAGATCAGGACCATGATGCCGCCGGCCTGCATGTCGTAGGGAACGGCGAACACGGTGAAGAGGAACGGGATCGCGGCGCCGATGGCGAAGATGGCAGGCCACGGGCCGGGCTTGACGTCACCGGGGAGAACCAGGAAGACGGCGGTCAGCGCGCTGACGAACAGCAACGCCGGGATCCACGCGTACCCGGCCTCGTAGAAGCTCCTGCCACCGCCGATGTTGGCGAAACCGAGGAACAGGTTCAGCACACCGAGACCCGCGGTGACCAAGTAGAAGATCTGGGGCAAGCCCAACTTGGGTCCGCCGCCTGCTGACGGCGCCGCCCCGGGAAAGTGCTGTTGTGGCTGCTGGGGGCCTTGGCCGGGAAATCCACCCGGCGCGCCGCTCGGGAAGGTCATCCGTTGTTCTCCTGTCGTGTTCTCGCTGACAACCGCGGTCAGTCCTGGCCGATTCGACTCGCGCCCCCGGGCTCGCAGCCGACCCGGAAGCGGGAGCTGCGGCGGCAACGGAACGTTAGCGCACCGCGAACCGGTGAAGCGGCCGGCTCTTAGACGCTTCACCCAGGCAGTTGGTTTCCCTTTTGCCCGGTCTTTGTAAACGAAGGAGCCGGGCACCGTGCGGTGCCCGGCTCCTACAGTCATTGTGCTACCGCGTTACAAGGCCTTGTACAGCTCCCTGGCCAGCTCGGCGGTTTCGGTGGGGGTTTTGCCGACCTTGACGCCTGCGGCTTCGAGGGCTTCCTTTTTGGCTTGGGCGGTGCCGGAGGAGCCGGAGACGATGGCGCCGGCGTGGCCCATGGTTTTGCCTTCGGGGGCGGTGAAGCCGGCGACGTAGCCGACGACGGGTTTGGTGACGTTGGCCTTGATGTAGTCGGCGGCGCGTTCTTCGGCGTCCCCGCCGATTTCGCCGATCATCACGATGACCTTGGTGTCGGGGTCGGCCTCGAACGCCGCGAGGGCGTCGATGTGGGTGGTGCCGATGACCGGGTCCCCGCCGATGCCGACCGCGGTGGTGAAGCCGATGTCGCGCAGCTCGTACATCATCTGGTAGGTCAGCGTCCCGGACTTGGACACCAGGCCGATGTGGCCGGGGCCGGTGATGTTGGCCGGGATGATGCCCGCGTTCGACTTGCCCGGGGAGATCACACCGGGGCAGTTCGGGCCGATGATCCTGGTTTTGTTTCCCTTGGCGACGGCGTGGGCCCAGAAGTAGGCCGAGTCGTGCACGGGGATGCCTTCGGTGATGACCACGGCCAGGCCGATCTCGGCGTCGATGGCCTCGATGACGGCGTCTTTGGCGAACTTGGGGGGCACGAAGATCACCGAGGTGTCGGCGCCGGTGGCCTTCATGGCCTCCTCGACGGTGCCGTAGACGGTGAGGTCCGTGCCGCCGATGGTGACGGTCTGGCCGGCCTTGCGGGCGTTGACCCCGCCGACGATGGTGGAGCCGGCGGCCAGCATCTTGGTGGCGTGCTTGGTGCCTTCCGAGCCGGTGAGGCCCTGCACGATGATCTTGGAGTTCTCGTTGAGGAAAATGGCCATGGGGATCAGGCTCCTGCCGCGGCGAGCTGGGCGGCCTTGTCGGCCGCGTTGTCCATGGTGTCCACCTGCGTGACCAGCGGGTGGTTGGCCTCGTCGAGGATCCGGCGGCCTTCCTCGACGTTGTTGCCGTCCAGGCGCACCACCAGCGGCTTGGTGGCCTCGTCCCCGAGGATCTTGAGGGCTTCCACGATGCCGGTGGCCACCGCGTCGCAGGCGGTGATCCCGCCGAACACGTTCACGAACACGCTCTTGACCGCGGGGTCGCCGAGGATGACGTCCAGCCCGGCGGCCATCACCTCCGCCGAGGCGCCGCCCCCGATGTCGAGGAAGTTCGCGGGCTTGACCCCGCCATGCCGCTGCCCGGCGTAGGCGACCACGTCCAGGGTGGACATGACCAGGCCCGCGCCGTTGCCGATGATGCCGACCTCACCGTCGAGCTTGACGTAGTTGAGGTCCTTGGCCTTGGCCTTGGCCTCCAGCGGGTCCTCGGCCTGCTTGTCCACCAGCTGCTCGTGCTCGGGGTGGCGGAACGTGGCGTTGCCGTCCAGGGTGACCTTGCCGTCCAGGGCGACGATCTTGTCCTGCGGGTCCCGCACCAGCGGGTTGACCTCGACCAGCGTGGCGTCCTCGGCCACGAAGGTCTCCCACAGCTTCACCACCACCTCGGCGGCCCGCTCCCGGATCTCCACCGGGAAATTGCCCTGGGTGAGGATCTCGAGCGCGGTGGCCTTGTCCACCCCGGCGATCGGATCCACCGCCACCTTCGCCAACGCCTCCGGGCGCTCGACCGCCAGCTGCTCGATCTCCACGCCACCCTCGGCCGAGGCCATGGCCAAAAACGTGCGGTTCGCCCGGTCCAGCAGGAACGAGAAGTAATACTCCTGCGCGATGTCCGACGCCTCGGTCACCAGCACGCGACGCGTGACATGACCCTTGATGTCCAACCCGAGGATCGCCTCGGCCTTCTCCCGCGCCTCGGCCGGATCCTTGGCCAGCTTCACACCACCGGCCTTACCCCGGCCACCGGTCTTCACCTGCGCCTTGACCACAACCTGCCCACCGATCTCCTCGGCGGCGGCCCGCGCTTCTTCCGGATTACTCGCCACAGCGCCGGGCAACACCGGCACACCATGGGCGGCGAAGAGGTCC